>NZ_CP134494.1:1378174-1703848 GCF_031759225.1 Mesobacillus jeotgali | reverse complement strand
TCTTCATTTTTACCTTTGGCCTTACGCTCTTGAGGTGATTCAATCCCATGATCAACTGAATTCCTTAATAAATGCACAAGCGGATCGCCGATTTCGTCAATTACAGTACGATCCAATTCTGTTTCAGCACCAACGATTTCGAGGTTGATTTTCTTGTTTAAATCTCTTGCTAACTGACGAATCATTCTCGGGAAGCGATTGAATACTGTTTCTACCTGGACCATCCGCATATTCAGAATAATATTTTGCAAGTCACCGGATATCCTCGACATTCTTTCGACCGTTTCAGTAAGCTCACCATTATCAAGATCTTTTGAGATTTGCTCCAGTCTGCCGCGGTCAATGACGAGCTCTTCAAATAAATTCATTAGAATATCAAGCCGTTCAATATTTACCCTTATCGTTTTGCTGCTATTATTTTGCTGTTTTGCACTGCCTTTTTTCTCAGCAACCGGGGCTGTCTCTGCTTCAATCGATTGAGTTTTTTCAGAAGAAGTTGAACCAAGTACTTCAGGTGCAGGTGTCTCTGAGTTGGAGAAAACCTCACCATCTGTATCATCGCTCTCTTGATCAAAAACTAATGACTTGATTTCGGTTTTGACAACTTCTGAAACCTTCATGATCTTGGCTTTAATATCCTCGGGATCCTCTTTGGATACAATCGTGATCGAAAATTCCTGGTCAAATTGTTCTTCTTCCAGCTGCTCCACTGATGGGTTTGCTTTGATCACTTCCCCAATCTTCTCCAGTACCTCAAAAACCATATACACTCGTGCAGCTTTCAGTAAGCAATCTTCACGCAGAGCAATTCCAATCTCATATACACCAAATCCCTGTTCTTTGGACTGCTTCAGAACAGTCAGTTCAAATTCATCATAGTGGGATTCCTGATCAGCTTCTAAAACGGCTGAAGCTGCCACCTCTTTATTAGCAGACCCTGACAGCGGTTCTCCCTTTTCAATGAGCTTTAACTTTTCAACTGTTTCCGTTACGTCCTTTTTCCCATCGCCCCCAGCCGCTATCGACTGAACCATATCCTCGAGATGATCAACCGCCATGAAAATCACATCAATTATTTCAGGAGTTGTTGTCAATTTGTTATTGCGAATCGCATCCAGTACATTTTCCATTTGATGGGTAAGGCTTGCTAGATCCTCATACCCCATGGTCGCTGACATCCCTTTAAGAGTATGAGCTGACCTGAAGATTTCATTAATGATTGATACATCCTGTGGATTCTTCTCTAGTTCCAACAATTGTTGATTACAGGCCTGTAAATGTTCTTTACTTTCTTCAATAAAGACTTCAAGATATTGATTCAATTCCATGTGCACAGCACCTCCGGCCTCATATATAATCCATGATTTTTTGCGCGATGTTTTCTACATTCACTACTTCATCAACCAAATTTGTTGCTATTGCTGCTTTTGGCATCCCGAAAACAATTGATGTTTCCTGTGATTCAGCGATCGCTTTAACGATGCCGTTCTTTTTCATTTCTACCAGTCCCTTAGAACCATCTGCTCCCATTCCTGTCATGATGACAGCAATTTTGGAATAGTTCTTGATAGCACTGATTGATTCGAACATCACATCCACGGATGGACGATGTCCATTACGAGGCGGTGATTGGCTAAGCGAAATTGCCAGCGATGAGCCTAAACTCTTGACCATCAAGTGAAATCCGCCTGGTGCTATGTATGCAGTGCCTTTTTGAAGCAGCTCACCATCTTCCGCTTCTTTGACTCTGATTTCACTTAAGGAATCCAGTCGATTGGCAAGCGACTTGGTAAAACCGGGCGGCATATGCTGGACAATGAGCACAGGCACATCCAAACCTTTTGGTAATGAAGATATCACTTGCTGCAACGCTCTCGGTCCCCCGGTAGAAGTTCCTATACAGACAACCTTTTTAGATTGTGTCAATCTCCTTGTTGTTACATAGTCCGCTGGCTGTAGCTTCGTATCAATGGAAATGTCCGTTTGCTTTTTAGCAGTTTTCGAATCTTCTAGAATGCTTATTTTTGTTAAGTTAGCTTTACTTGCCGATAACACTTTTTGAATTAACTCAGATTTGATTTTATGTAAATCTATTGAAATGGATCCTGAAGGCTTTGCCACAAAGTCCACAGCCCCCGCCTGAATCGCCTGAAGAGTCGTCTCTGCACCTTCTTTCGTGGTGCTGGAAAGCATGACAACCGGCAGCGGCTTTTCCTCCATGATCTGCTTTAAGACTTCCAAGCCGTTTAGTTTCGGCATTTCGACATCAAGTGTAATGACATCGGGACGTAATTCCCGCCATTTCTTTATGGCGTCCTCTCCGTTACGTGCCGTGCCAATAACCTCTATCTGCTGGTGTTCTGATAGAAAGTCGTTGATTAGCTTTCGCATGAAAGCTGAATCATCTACGATGAGAACTCTGATTTTTGCCACTCGACCACTACCTTTCGAAAAGGAATTGCTTCAATCTCGCTGTAAAACTCCTGTTATCTCTCTTTTCGGCATTGTAGCTCGCTTTATTGATATATTTTTCGATAATCGCGGCCATTCCTTTAGAAGCTTGTGACCGTTCATTGAACATGGTAAAAGGAATCTGGCGTTTTACTGCTTCCTGGACCGTTTTATCATCCGGGAGCATTCCAAGCTTGATCGGTGTCCTTCCTAAAAACTTACCCAGAACATCGTCCAGCCTTGCCAGCGTTTCATTCCCTTCCTTGACAGACCCAGCCCTGTTGACTACCAAATAGAAAGGCAATTCTGAATCTGAAAGGTGGATGTATTTCATAGTGGCATAGGCGTCCATCAAAGAAGTTGGCTCTGTTGTTGTGATAACGAATATCTCATTCACAGACAGGAGGATTGATAAAGTCTCCTCGTTCAATCCGGCTCCCATATCAAAAATGAGATAATCATACTTTCTTAGAACCTCACTCAAGCTGGAAGTGAAGTACTCGACGCTGGAACGGTCCATCCTGACTAACTGGCTTAAACCTGTTCCGCCTGAAATATACTCGACACCGTGTGGCCCAGGGAAAATAACCTCCTCAATTGATGATTTCCCTGAAAGAAAATCAGCAATGGAGAGTGAAGAACTTTTCCCCATCAAAATCTCGATATTTCCCATACCGATGTCAAGGTCAAACAGCAAGACTTTATAGCCTTTTTTGGCTAGGGAAATCGAAAAATTTAGTGAAAAATTCGATTTCCCGACGCCGCCTTTCCCGCTTACCACTGCCAGAGTTTTCGCTTCCTTAGCCAGAGTGTTCGTTTTAAGTCGGTTCCTTAATTTTTCTGCCTGGTCATTCATAGGTGCTGACTCCAAGAATTGTATTGGCGATCATCTTTGGGTTCGCCTCGATCAAGTCATCCGGGACATCTTGTCCATTGGTCAAATAGGCAATTCCAGTAGAGAATTTTATTGCCATATTGAGCATTGCTCCATTCACAGAAGTTTCATCCAGTTTTGTAAAAATGAATTTATCAATATGAATCAAGGAGAATTGCTTCCTGATTTCTTCCATATCTTTTTGTTTTGCCGTCAATGCAAGGACAAGATAAGTTTCCATATCCTTTCCAAAATCAATAACATTTTTTAAATCGTTAACATACTTTTGATTTCTGAAATTTCGTCCGGCTGTATCGATAAACACAAGATCATAGTCTGAGAAATTATCTGTTGCAGCCCTGAAATCATCCATGTTGTAGCAAACTTCTATTGGGACATCGAGAATTTTCGCATATGTTTTCAACTGCTCGATCGCAGCGATTCGATAGGTGTCTGTTGTAATAAAAGCAACTTTCTTTTGATGCTTCAATACACAATCAGCAGCGATTTTCGCAAGTGTTGTCGTTTTTCCAACTCCTGTAGGGCCAATTACGTTGACAAACTTCTTTTTAAAGGAAACTCCCGCGAAGTTTATAGGTGAGAGCCTTTTTTCGATAGCTGCAACAATCCACTTTTTAATTTCGTCATCATTCGCAGCACCACCACCGATATACCACTTTTCAAGCAAAGCTGCAGTCAATTCGTCAATGATCTCCTGGTCAATTTCTTGATCCCTCAGATGTTGAATTTCCCTGCTTACCGGTCCCGGCAAATTGATGCCTTCGATTTTCCCAGCACCCTTCAACAGTTCCTTCAACTGAGCTATCTCTTTTAAAAGCTCCTCATCAGCTTTTTGAGGTGTTTCTGCTATTGGTTTCAACTGCACAGCAGGTGTATCTTTTTTAGGCGCATCTCCCATTGTCGCAGGGCGAGCAAATTTGGGAGCTTGGTCCACAGCGGCCGGCTTTGCACTTATGTCGGTGTCCGGGTCAATAGCAGCAATAACCTCAATGCTATTTTTCTTAAAAAAACCCATAAATCCTCCTGTTTGGACGACACGGGAATTTAGGATCACTGCATCACTGCCCAGCTCAGCCCTGACGAGTTTCATTGCTTCAGGCATGGATGAAGCAGTATACTTTTTCACTTTCATTCTACGTTCACCACCCCGACACTTTGGACTTCAACATTTGCTTCGAGCTCGTTATATGACAAAACAGGGATTTGCGCGAAATATCTTTCTGTCAACTGGCGTACATACATCCTTACCGCGGGTGAGCAGAGGATTATCGGTGTTTGTTCCATTATGCTCAATTGCTCTACCTGGTTTGCCACCGATTCCAATATCCCCTGAGAAACTGCTGGGTCAAGTGATAAGTAGTTGCCGTGCTCTGTTTGCTGAACACCTTCCGCAATCACCTTTTCCACCCTTCCTGACAATGTAATCACCTTAAGGGTTTCTCCGTTACGCGAATACTGGTTCGTAATTTGCCTTGCAAGTGCCTGGCGAACGTATTCAGCAAGGATGTCAGTATCTGTTGTGACTTTACCGTAATCAGCAAGAGTCTCGAATATGATTGGCAGATTCCTGATGGATACATTTTCCCTAAGGAGCTTGCCGAGTACTTTTTGGATTTCACCAACTGATAAAGGATTAGGAGTCGCTTCCTCCACAAGAATCGGATAGCTTTCGCGAAGGTGATCGATCAGCTGCTTTGTTTCCTGTCTGCCCAGAAGCTCATGTGCATTAGCCTTTATGACTTCAGTTATATGGGTGGAAACAACAGAAGGCGGATCAACAACCGTATAGCCAAAGATTTCTGCCTGCTCTTTCATTTCTTCTGTAATCCATTTAGCAGGCAAACCGAAGCTTGGTTCGATTGTATCGATTCCTTCAATCGAATCATCATCAATCCCAGGACTCATCGCCAGATAATGATCGAGAAGCAATTCTCCCCTGGCCATTTCGTTTCCTTTGATTTTCAGTCTGTATTCATTCGGCTGGAGCTGGATATTGTCTCGGATCCTGACTACCGGAATGACCAGTCCCAGCTCAATGGCCAGCTGTCTTCTGATCATGACGATCCTGTCTAGAAGATCCCCTCCCTGGTTAGCGTCAGCAAGGGGTATCAAACCATATCCGAATTCAAACTCGATTGGATCAACATTTAATAAATTGACAACACTTTCAGGACTCTTCATTTCGTCCATCTGAATGTCTTCTTCCATTTCCTGCAGCTGCTGCGTATCCGGCTCGCGAACACGCGAGAAGGAGTAGCCTCCGAACACCATCAAAGCAGCAAGTGGAATGGTCAGTAAATCCGTGATTGGTGTAAACAGCCCAAGCAAGAATATGGTTCCTCCTGCAACATACAGCATTTTGGGATAAGCCATCAGCTGTGAGGTGATATCAAAGCCAAGATTGCCATCTGACGCAGCTCGTGTAACGACAATGCCTGTGGCTGTAGATATCAATAAGGCCGGAATTTGGCTGACTATACCGTCTCCTACTGTTAAAAGAGAATATCTCTGTGCCGCTTCTCCAATTGCCAGCCCCTGCTGAGTCATTCCAATTACAATGCCAAAAATTAAATTGATCAGGACGATAATAATCCCTGCAATGGCGTCTCCTTTTACAAATTTACTGGCACCGTCCATCGCTCCGTAAAAATCAGACTCTCTGCTTACTTTTTCACGACGTTCGCGAGCCTGCTGCTCAGAAATCATTCCTGCGTTCAAGTCTGCATCAATACTCATTTGTTTTCCAGGCATAGCATCGAGGGTAAAACGGGCTGCAACTTCAGAGACACGCTCAGACCCCTTAGTGATAACGATGAATTGTATGATAATCAAAATAAGGAAGACAACCATCCCTACAACTACATTTCCGCCTACTACGAACGAGCCAAATACCTCAACAACTCCGCCAGCCTCTCCATGTGAAAGGATGGAACGAGTTGTGGAGACATTCAAGCCCAAACGAAACAAAGTTAAAATTAACAGCAAGGAAGGAAAAACAGAAAATTGCAGTGGTTCAGTCATATTCATTGTGTTCAAGAGCACCAGCAGAGCTATTGAGATATTGACCATGATCAATATACTTAAGAGCCAGGATGGAAAAGGAATGATTAACATCGCAACTATTAATATGACACCAAATATGACAGATAAGTCTTTTCCTGACATTGCTATTCTCCTAACACTGCATTACTTGAAAATTACAGCACTTTATTTTTTGTTTGATACACATAGGCCAGGATTTCTGCCACAGCCTTGAAAAATTCCTCTGGGATGGCATCACCGATTTCAGCCTGGCTGTATAAAGCCCTGGCCAGGGGTCGATTCTCAACAGACATAATATCATTTTCCTTGGCAATCAATTTGATCTTCTGTGCGACAAAGTCAACACCTTTCGCCACTACGATTGGGGCATCAGACTTCTGTTCGTCATACTTTAACGCAATCGCGAAGTGGGTAGGATTCGTAATGACCACATCCGCCTTGGGAACTTCTTGCATCATCCGCCGCATTGCCATCTCTCTTTGCTTCTGCTTGATCTTAGACTTGACAAGAGGATCACCTTCAATATTTTTATACTCATCCTTCAAGTCTTGCTTTGACATACGGATACTTTTTTCATAATCATATTTTTGGTACAGATAGTCCAATAATGATAAAAATAGCAATGCTCCGGAAGCAAAAAGGCCCATTTGCAGCGTAAGCCCGGCAATGGTTGCCAATGCCGCACCAACACTCTTATTAGCGAGCAGAAGAACCTCGTCTAATCTCAACCACAGGACTGAGAAAGCGATCAAACCTACAAAGGTGATTTTGAGGATCGATTTTAGCAGTTCGACAATTGCTCTCATGGAAAAAATTCTTTTGAAACCGCTGATCGGATTAATTTTCTCAAGCTTCATCTGTATCGCTTCAGTAGAGAACATAAATCCGACTTGCATGTAATTAGCAGCCACCCCTGCGATCAACGCAACAATCATGACCGGACCGAGGAAGATGACCAATTCAGCCAATATTTCTAGAACGATGGATTCGATATTACTCGCAGTCAATTCCATAAACATATAATTCTGCAACGAATGGCGAAGGACTCCAATCAGCCTCTCCATCATCACTTGGCCAAAGAACATCAAAAACAAAAACACAGAGAGCAGGACAATGGCAGTATTGACATCCTGGCTTTTGGCAACCTGTCCTTTTTTCCGCGCGTCCTGTCTCTTTTTGGGAGTCGCTTTTTCTGTTTTCTCACCTGCAAAAAACTGCAGGTCTAACCTTAAAAATTCCATTTAAGCTCCTCCGATCAATTCCATCAAGCCTCTCATCGTTGCAAGCGTCGTGGAAAACAGATCCGATATCACCATGATCAGCACGCCCATCACCGCAATAAGTACGAGAAAGCTGACAGCGATTTTAACCGGCAGCCCGACCACGAATATATTCAATTGCGGAACGGTCCTTGCTACAATACCGAGCGCAACATCAACCAGGAACAAACTGCCGACCACTGGCAAGGACATCTGGAAGGCAATGATGAACATTTTATTGAAAGAGAGGATGATGAATTCCGCGATATTTCCATTCCCAAACGGAATTGTCACCTGATCGATCGGGACGAAATTATAACTGTAAAAAATACCGTCTATCAACAGATGATGGCCATTGACTGTCAATAAAAACAAAAGAGCAATCGTATATAGATACTGTCCCATCAACGGACTCTGTGCCCCTGTCTGTGGATCGATGACATTCGCAATCGCAAAGCCCATTTGGAAATCGATGAATCCCCCGGCAATCTGTATGGCTGCCATCATTAATGCCGCAATAAAGCCTATGAATAAACCAACCATTGCTTCCTTGATGACGAGCAGGAAATAAGTGCTGTCTATTGCGATTTCAGGCGCCCCTATTGAAGTAAACATTATGATAGAAAGCATGAATCCAAGCCCTACTTTATGGGAGGCGGGAATCGTCCGATATGAAAATAAAGGCATCATCAAGAAAAAGGACGTAACCCTTACAAAAATCAGCAGGAATGCCGGAAACGAAGGAATGAAATCTAGCATCCCATCAGCCTACAAACCTTGTAAGATTTGAAAAAATCTCAGTCGCATAACTCAGCATATAACTTAGCATCCATGGACCAAAGAAAATGACTCCAACCAGGACGGCCACAATCTTTGGAACGAATGCCAGCGTCTGCTCCTGTATTTGCGTAGTAGCCTGAAAAATACTGACAATCAAACCCACGACCAGCGCTAGAATCAACAAAGGCCCTGAGATCATTAAAACTGTATAAATTCCTCGTTCTGCTATTGAGATAACACCTTCTGATGTCATTTTCATTCACCTGCTTAAAAACTTTGTAATAATGATTTCACGACTAAATACCATCCATCGACCATGACAAAAAGCAAGATCTTGAATGGAAGTGAAATCATGACTGGCGGAAGCATCATCATCCCCATCGACATCAGGACACTAGCCACTACCATATCGATGACCAGAAAGGGGATGAAAATCATGAACCCGATTTGGAATGCAGTTTTTATTTCACTGATCGCAAATGCCGGAACAAGAGCTGTCAAGGGAATATCCTGAACCGATTCAGGTGTGTCCGCCTTAGAGTATTCAAGAAATAACGCTAAGTCCTTCTGCCTCGTATGGGCACTCATGAATTCCTTGAAAGGTATTGAAGCCCTGTCATACGCTTGCTCCAAATTGATTTCTTCATTAAACAAAGGCGTCAGAGCTTGTTCATTCACTTCATGGAAAGTAGGTGCCATGATAAAGAATGAAAGGAACATCGCAAGTCCGACCAACACCTGGTTAGGCGGCATCTGCTGTGTTGCAAGCGCCGTTCTGACAAAGGAAAGAACGATGATGATCCTTGTAAAACTTGTCATTAAAATCAAGATGCCTGGCGCAATCGAAAGTACAGTCAGCAGGAGCATCAGCTTCACGGATGTCGAAACACTCTCAGGAGCACTGCTGTTGAAAAACTCCATAAACTCATTCATCTTTTTCTGACCCTTTCTTTTGTATCTCCTCAAGCATTTTCTTTCTTCCGCTCGCCATATCATTCAACTGATTCTTCAGCAATGCGGAAAACTCTGAACGCTGATTGCCGCCATCTTTTTTCGCTCTTTTAAGCAACCTTGTCACAATATCGCTTGGCTGCACAAGCTGATCCATTTTATTGTTATATTCCTGGATGACTTGGCTGTACTCTTCCGGGTCGTCAATTTCTTTTAATAGCTGTATATTTTCTCCCACACCCACTATGAGCAGTTTATTGCCAGCTTTGACGATCTGTACTGACCTGTTTGCGCCAAGGCTGGTACCTCCGAGATTCTCAACAAGCTGAGAGCTTTTATACATGATGCTCTTCTTATTGATGAATTTGAGAAGGAAGTATATTAACGCTGCCACAAAGGCTGTAGCAAGGATCATCCTGAGAAAATCAAGGAAACCGACCCCTACCTGGGATTTTGTATCGTCTGATTGCTTTGTTGTCTTATCTGCCTGTCCTTCGTCACACGACTCAGGGTTCTTCATACAATCCTGTACGCTTTTATTTAGCTGCTCTGCGCTCGCCAAGCCAATTGGACTGAACAGAGCAGCTAATAAGAAAAGAATTGTCGAGGCAGTTCGGATTAATCTTAACAATTGCCGCACCCTCTACATGATATTGTTCACTAACCTAGTGTTTTGGAAATCGCTTCAATAACGCGGTCTGCCTGGAATGGTTTAACGATGAAATCTTTAGCGCCTGCCTGGATTGCATCGATGACCATCGCTTGCTGGCCCATCGCTGAACACATGATAACCTTTGCATTCGGATTGATTTTTTTGATTTCCTTTAATGAAGTGATCCCATCCATTTCTGGCATGGTTATATCCATTGTGACAAGGTCAGGCTGGAATTCTTTGTATTTCTCAAGTGCCTGTGCACCATCTGCTGCTTCTGCGACGACCTCAAAGCCGTTCTTCGTCAAAATATCCTTAATCATCATTCTCATGAAAGCCGCATCATCTACGACTAAAATCTTGTTCGCCATTGAAATTCCCCCTGAAGATTATTTTAATTTTTTAATGCGGTCGCTCTGGCTGATTATATCGGTAACCCGGACACCAAAATTCTCATCGATGACTACAACTTCACCCTGGGCAATCAGTCGGTTGTTAACGAGGATATCGACTGGTTCTCCAGCGAGTTTGTCCAGTTCAATGATTGAACCTGAACCGAGTTCAAGGATATCTTTCACTGAACGTTTCGTCCTGCCGAGTTCTACTGTCACCTGCAGCGGGATATCAAGAAGCATATTCAGGTTCTTTGTTTCCGCCTGCTGCGGCTGTACCGTCTCAAAGCTGGAAAACACTACTGGCTGAACCGTAGGCTGTGCACCTGCCATTACATTGCCAAAGTGCTGAGGGCCTGACTGCATAGGCTGGGAATATCCATGTCCCTGCGGAATCCCCTGATAGGCTTGCTGCTGATAATAAGCTGGCTCCTGATGTCCTTGAAACTCCGGCTGTTGCACAGGCTGATAATAAGCATTATTTTGGTTTTCCTGTATTGGACTAGCATGGCTTTGTTCAACCGGATTGCTTTCCGGGATAGCTGGAGCCGGTTTTTCAGGTACTGTCTCCTGGGCTGCTCCTGGATTCAATAGTTCATCAACCAGGCTCTTCGCGAAAGTGACTGGCAAAAGCTGCATAATATTTGAATCTATTAAATTGCCAATCTTCAACGAGAATGATACCTTCACCAAAATATCATCTTCAGGAATCGACTCAGTGCCTTCCCCTTCAACCACATTCAACAAATTGATATTGGGAGGTGAAATATCCACTCTTTTACTAAATACTGTCGACATTGAGGTAGCTGCAGATCCCATCATCTGGTTCATGGCCTCTTGTACGGCACTTAGCTGTATTTCATCAAGTAAATCTCTTGGATTTAATCCATCACCGCCAAGCATAAGGTCGGCGATGATCGCCGCGTCATTTTGCTGGATGACAAGCATATTGCTGCCGGTAAAACCTTCTGTGTAATGAACCTGTACGGCCACATATGGATCTGGAAATGCATCTTCCAATTTTGACTTGTGCACCACTGTAACCGTAGGAGTATTAATTTCCACCTTCTGGTTCAGTAAAGTTGATAGTGCCGTGGCTGAACTGCCGAATGATATATTGCCTATTTCTCCTAATGCATCTCTTTCCATGAAAGAAAAATAGTCATCCACGTTCATTGTACTTTCAGTTTCTTCTGCTTCATCAGATGTTCCTCTTAGAAGCGCATCTATTTCATCTTGAGATAACATGTCATCGCTCACCATCATCGTCTCCCCCCTTAAATGTATCAAACACTTGAATGGCTAATTTTTTGTTCAATTTCCCTGGCTGTCCAACAAATTTAGGGATATCTCCGACTTTTATCAGTAAAGGCTGGTCTATTTGCTGATTCAGTTCAATTACATCACCTATATCAAGCATCAGGAAGTCCTGGACCGAGATTTCAGATGATCCTATCTCAGCTGTAATTGAAACATCAGCCTTCTGGATTTCACTCTGCAGTACTGAATTTTCGATAGGCAAGCTTTGTTTCTTATCGGACTGCATCCAATATTTCACTGATAACTTAGGAATGATTGGTTCAAGGACCACGTGAGGAATACAGATATTGATCATTCCGCTTGCTTCTCCGATTGTGGTATTCAGTGAAATGACCACGACGGTTTCATTTGGTGAAACCATCTGCAAGAATTGCGGATTGATTTCGAATTCTGAAAGCTGCGGATCGATATCGGAAATCGAGCCCCAAGCCTCCCGGAAATTTTCAAAAGCTTTCTCAAACATATTAGACATGATCCTGGTCTCGATCTCTGTCAAGCTGTCAACTTTGTTATGGCTTGCGCCTTTTCCTCCTAGCAGCCTGTCCATCATTGCGTAGGCAATGTTGGGATTAACCTCCATCAGGATCCTGCCCTCGAGTGGTTCTACATCAAAGACATTCAAGATTGTCATCTTTGGAATGGAGCGGATGAATTCCTCATAAGGAATTTGATCAGCGGATGCGACAGTAATATTGACATATGTCCTCAACTGAGCGGAGAAAAAAGTAGTCAATAACCTGGCAAAGTTTTCATGGATCCGGGTAAGGCTGCGGATTTGATCCTTCGAGAAACGCAGAGCTCTTCTAAAATCATAAACTTTAACCCTTTTCTCTACTTGTTCCTTCTTTAATTCATCGGCATCCATTTCACCTGTTGATAATGCTGATAACAAAGCATCAATTTCGCTTTGCGATAGTACCTCTCCCGACACACTCCTCACCTCCATATGGTTACGTAAATTTCATTCATCTGTTATTGGAGGAGAGAACCTGTTATGTAGACCTTTTCGACCTTTCCGTCAAGCATCAGGCCATTTATCTTCGCTTTGAGGGTTTCTTCAAGGTTCATCTTGCCTTCCTTGCCTTGCAGCTCTTCTGCCTTTTTCTCGGATAGTTCATAAATAATCAGGTTTTTCACCTGGAAATCTCTCTTTTCCAACTCTTCCTTAGCTTTTTTGCCGTCTGTTTCAATTTTAAAAGATATTTTAATAAAATCATTCGATGCAAGGTTCGTCGTGACCTCGGGAATGTCTACGGAAGCCTCCAGCACCTCATCGATGCTTGGCTCTTTTTCACCATCTTCAGCCGTAAGTTTCATAACTGCTACAACTGCTACAGTCCCTACGAGTAAAATGGCTACCAGCATGACCGACATAATCATTACTAGCTTATTATTCTTCATGATTCTGTTCCTCCACCATTCGCCCTCCAAGAAGGCCGACACTCTTATAAAATTCCTTGATCAACTTGCTCACTTCTTCTTCGCTTTCCTTTACGACATACTTTCGTCCATTGGTTAAAGTAATCGTTGTATCTGGAAAAGCCTCCACTACTTCGATAAATAATGAATTAATCCTAAATGATTTGCCGTTTAATTTCGTTACTTTGATCACATTAATTCACAGGGGCTAAAAGGATGACCCTATTAGCCCTGCTCCTCTCCTAGTCTATCGTTTTAAGTTTACGAGCTCCTGGAGGATTTCATCAGATGTTGTAATGATTCTTGTGTTTGCCTGGAAACCACGCTGAGCCGTAATCATTTCAGTAAATTCCTCAGAAAGGTCTACATTGGACATTTCAAGCGCTCCAGCCGCAATGGATCCTCTTCCTTCACCAGCAACATTGATATTGGCCGTTCCTGAGTTAACCGATTCCTGGAATGTGTTATTTCCTACTTTGGAAAGTCCTGATGGATTGCTGAATTTAGCAAGTGCCAATTGACCAAGTGTCAAAACCAGACCATTTGAGAAAACACCATTAATTTCACCAGTAGAGCCAATGTTGAAGCTTTCAAGTGCGCCCTGGGTGTTGCCGTCAGGGTAAGCGTTAGCGTCCATGCTGCCGCCTTCTTTTGTCAAATCCTTGACTGGCATTTGTACAGTCAGGTTTCTGACTCCATTATTCCCGTCATTAACCTTTAGGGTCAGTGGCAAATCTGCAGGTGGATTGGCAGGATCATAATCTGGAATAGTGATAGTTTGTTCAACAACATTGGCATTTGGATTATCAGGGTCCACAGTGATTGACCTATCTATAAAAGATAGATTCCAGGATCCTTGAGATGCGTTAACAGGCGAGATTTTCAAATCAATTACGTGCTCAATGCCTTGATCATCCACAACCTTGATTTGCTGAAGCAATTCAGAATTACCCTTAGCATCCTTCGGAAGGTTACCCTTCATCACAAGCTCAGTCGTCTGTTTAGCAGGCAACAAAGCATTTACATTGACAGTGATATCTTCCAACTGACCAATTTCATTATAGGATTGCACCTTCAAGCCCTCACCAGTAACGAGTGTTCCGTTATCATCCAAATAGAAGTTTCCGGCACGTGTGTACATTTGGGATTGGCCTTGTTTTACAACGAAATAGCCATCACCTGAGATCGCGAGGTCGAGTGCGCGCCCTGTTGTCTGCAAGCTGGATTGTGTATCGATCAAGTCGATGCTGGCAATCGTGGAACCGAGCCCAACCTGCATTGGGTTTTTTCCGCCCTTATTCTCCGTAGCAGCACTTGCGCCGGAAATCGTTTGGTTCATTGTGTCTTTAAAAGTAACACGGCCCTTTTTGAAACCGTAGGTATTTACATTGGCAATATTGTTGCCGATTACATCAAGTTTTGTTTGGAAGTTTTTCATTCCGCTGATTCCTGAGTACATTGAACGAAGCATTTCTTATAACTCCTTTCGATTTAGGGGCTGCTTCAATCAGTCCACAGCCCAGGCCTCCGTAAAGGTCCAGCCTATTCATTTTTAGTTTTCCATTACAATAGTTCCATTGATATTGGTGAATATTTGTTCCGCTGCTTCCTGCCTGCCCATCGCTGTGATGACCGTGTTATTTTTAGCACTGACAATCAACGCTGCGTCTTTCAGCAGTACAAGCGAATCACTCACGCCCTTGGCCTTCGCCTGACTAACTTTTTCCTCAATCCTGTTCCAGCGGTCCTGGGATATATTGATTCCCCGTTGCTCCATCCGTTCAGTTGCATGCTTGCTTATCGTAAGTCCATTCTTTGATTGAATTGCACTCTGCAATTGAATGGAAAAAGGTGTTTGTGTTAACGGATTGGCTTTTACAGGTTTTGGGTGATTCCTGTTAACAGGCAGTGAATGAATTGGACGAAAATTCGTTTTATCCATTACATCACTTCCTTGTGTTATTGAATTTTGGTTATCTGTGAAGAAATGATGCTTGTGCCATTTTCATCATCCAGCAAATAGGATGTTTTCCCGTTCTTAAAGGAAACTGAAAGGACATTTGCTGATTTCTCTTGCTGATTTCCATCTAGATAAGTAACAGCCTTTCCTATCAACATACTCGCCTGCAGCATGTGATTCTCACTTGATAATTCATTGATCTGGGAAATATTCGCCGGTTCCAGGGTCGTGCCGTCTTCTAGTACAAATGAAACAGTATCTTCCTTGAACTGGACAGAAGCTACTTTTCCATTCCCCTGTTTTACGGTTTCCTCACCATTGGCACTCTCTATCTTGTGCCAGGTAACATCCTTGCCCACGAACTGGCTGTAGGATATCATTTTATTCTGCTGTTCAGCCTGCACAAATCTGTCGATTGACTTACCCATATTCGTGATTTGCTCTAGAGTTGAAAATGTCGCCATTTGAGCAATAAAATCTTTATCCTGCATCGGGTTCATAGGATCCTGGTTCTGCAGCTGGGTCATCAGGATTTTTAAAAAGTCATCTTTCCCAAGAATATCCGAACCAGCTTTCCTGTCCTTTTGAAGATTGGACAGCAAATAAGTAGAATTAATCGTATTCACCATTGTCTATCTCCTAAACTTCAGTATTTAACAGTGCTTCTTCAAAGGAGAGATTAAAGTCCCTCTTTTCATCTTTCTTTTCTTGCTGACCTCTGTCTGGCTGTCTCTGCTGCTGCTCCGAATCCTTACTCAGGAATCGTTCCTGCTGCTGCTGAGTCACCTCAATCTTATCCACGGAAAGGTTCTGCGCTGCAAATGCCTGCTTCAGTCCATTGATTTGTGCTTCAAGCGTTTCTTTCGCCGTACCAGTTGAAGTAATAATTCTCGCCATCATACTTTGGTCCCTCTGCAAAATCTCGATGCGGATGCTGCCCAGATGCTCAGGGAATAATTTGATGAATAATTTTTGTGTTCCCCCATTGTTCATGAATTGCGATTTAGCCAGAATCGACTCAAATTGCTTCATGAGCTGTTCTGCTGAAACTGGCCTTTCCGGGCTGCTCATCGTTAATACCAGCTGCTCTACCCTTGTCATTTGTGGCAGGAAACCAAGTGTAGCTGCTGGCCCGTCCGTCTTTAAACCAGAGTTTTGGTCTACGAAACTAGCAACTTCAGTAAACGTTTGTTTCGTAACAAGGTTTAGTTCCCTTGCTAACTGGGTAAAACGTTTTTGTAAATAATCTGCATGGGCATTGTTATGATTTGTTTCCAAAAGGCCCTTTAGTGATTCACCAAGGTTTTTCAGCGATTCCTTTAAAGAATCAGAGGTTGTTGATACCTGGCCATCAGCATATCTGCTCATTAATTCAATTAGCTTTAATGCCTTTAAGGCTTGTACATCACTTTTGTCTAACTTCCCCAATAATTCATCTCCAGACTTATTGGCAATCCCTGATAGAATAAGCGCTAAAGATGACAGCAGCTCATCGTCAGAGGCAATGTTCAATCCTTCTTCATTAGTGGACCACTTTTGGATAAAAAGCCTAAGATCTTCTTCATTAATCCCTAAGTGTGATAGCGCCTTACTTAATAGATTCCCAGATTCCGAAGTCAATGAATCCAAAAGCTTCATTCCATCTTCCATTTCTGCGAGATCCGTTACGTTAATCATTTCTGCAAGCGCACTAAGAGCCTCTAGCTTTTCTCCAGCTTTACCAGTTTCCTCTGCAGCGGCTTGATGTGTTTTACCAGATAAAGCTGTCGACATAAATCCGGCAAAGCCTCCTTCAGCTCCTGCCTTTTGGACTGTTTTCTGGTTTCCCAACGTGAGGGCATTAACAGATCCAAGTGCTCCTATTTGCATTTTCTCACCTCCTCCCAAGTCCAGTACAACTAGTTTCCGCTCGTTTCGTTTGTCAATAATTCTGTATACTTCGCCGCTTCTTCGGCCGGGAGCTTTTCCATGATGGCAGCAAGTGATTCTGGCTTGATATTGGTCAGAATCTTTACCGCTTCTCCCGTTTCCATATTGGAAATGATCGGCGCAGCGCTTTTAGCTGACATTGTTTCATAGGTTTTGACGATCTCCCGGAAGGCTCGCTTATTTTCTTCCTGGATTGCTGTCAATTCCTCGATTTGTGCTTGCAGCTGTGCTTTTTCCAGTTCCATTCGTTTTAACTGTGTATCCTTGCTGTCGATTTTCGACTGCAGTTGGTCCATTTTTGCTTCCCGGTCTTTAATTTCCGCTTCAAGACTGATGATATTCCTTTCGAATTCCTCGGTAGATGGCTGGTTTTCTTCCTTCACGTACTGAGAGATGAAAGGCAACTTGCCTCCTATGTCTTTGGCTGTTTCAAAAATATTGATTCCCAGGATCGAAAGAGCAACCAGTGCAATTACGACCGCAAACAGGCTTGGTATAGCCACCACCATTAAAAACGCATGGAACTTATTGTCTTCCTGACTTTCCTTTTCCTCCACATTCTGTGCCATTTCATCACCTAATTTCCCGGTTCATGTATTGCTGAATCGAGACTTCGTCCATCATCATGTTTTCTGCATATTTTTCAGCTGCAAGAAATTGAAGATGGTCTTTCTCTTTGATTTTTTCGTACTTCTTTACTTCCTGATTTTTTTCCATCAGCTTCACTTGTTGAAAATTCATGATATTTCTCGCGTTCATCACGACTTTTTGATAGTGATCAATTGATTTTTCAAGATTTCCGATAAACTGTTGATGGTGTCGTATTTCCTGGACTGGCAAACCATCCAGTAGCCGGTCTGATTGGAAACTCTCAAGATCTTCTTTTTTCTTAAGGAGATGATAGAGCCTGTCAGCAGCTTCTTCGAATTTTTTGACTGAATCCTGGTAAACGACTTGAGCTTCATCCACTTCCCTTGTCTTGAGAGAAAGGATTTTATCAAACTTATATTGATAACGCATTGAACCATCAACCTTTCCTTACTAACTGCAATAAAGCCTGGACACTTTCATTGATTGAAACTCTTTCATTGGTCCCTTGTTTTAAAAAATTCAGTATCTGAGGGTATCTCATAATCGCTTCATCTATTTCGGCAGATGTTCCTTTTTTATATGCACCGATATTGATTAGGTCCTCGGCATTGATATAGGTGCTTAATAATTCCCTCAATCTTTCTGCTGCTTTCACATGTTCATCCGAAACGATATTGTTCATGATTCTGCTAATGCTTTTTAAAACGTTCACTGCTGGGTATTGGCCCTTATTCGCTAAATCCCTGTCCAATACAAAGTGTCCATCCAGGATTCCCCGCACCGTGTCGGCAATTGGTTCATTCATGTCATCACCATCCACCAGCACGGTGTAAAACCCTGTTATCGAACCAAATTCATTTGTCCCTGTCCTCTCGAGAAGCCTTGAAAGAATGGCGAATACGGAAGGAGTGTAGCCTTTTGTGGTAGGAGGCTCACCAACTGCCAGCCCTACTTCACGCTGCGCCATGGCTACCCGTGTAACAGAATCCATCATCAACATGACGTTCAACCCTTTGTCGCGAAAATACTCTGCGATGGCTGTTGCTGTGTAGGCACCTTTTATTCGCATCAGTGCAGGCTGGTCAGAAGTTGCGACAACCACAATTGAGCGCTTCAACCCTTCCGGCCCTAGGTCACGTTCAATGAATTCCCTGACTTCCCTGCCGCGTTCACCAATCAGCCCAATAACATTCAGGTCTGCTTTTGTATTTCGGGCAATCATTCCCAATAACGTACTTTTCCCTACACCACTTCCAGCAAAGATCCCAACACGCTGGCCGCTGCCAACTGTGAGCAGGCTGTCAATCATCCTTACTCCAACTTCGATTGGTTCCGAGATTGGCGGTCTGCTCAAAGGGTTGGGAGGATCTTGTTCAGTGGGAACGGCTGCCAGTCCTTTCGGCAAACTGGTTTGGTCGAGCGGAACTCCCAGAGAATCAACGACTTTCCCGATCAGACCAGGTCCCGCCTTGATTTCGAGCGGTTTCATTGTCGTTTCTACGAGACTGCCTGGTGATATATCATGGATAGATGTATACGGCATCAAGATGACACTTTCATCTTTAAACCCGACAACCTCCGCCTGGATTTTGCGTTTTTTCTTGGTTCCTACATGAATGAAGCAAACATCACCTATTGAACTTTCAGGACCCTGGGATTCAATCATCAAGCCAACAACTCTTTTAACACGTCCGTAACGTTTAAAACTATCCAAAAAATCGACATGCTCCATTAGATCCTTGGCCTTCACTATTGTTCACTCTCCAGCAATTCAAACAGCTTAATTTTGATTTCTTCCAATTGGCTGTCTACACTTGCGTCAATCCTGCCATTTTCCGATTCGATGATACAAGCTGTCTCCACCAGATCATCATCCGGGTAGATATAAAAATCAATATCCTTTGGGAAGATGGCAATCAGTTCTTCTTTATGAGCAATCAATTCCTGGTAATGTTTTGGATGTACATGCAGCTGGATATCCTTATCATCTCTCGAGTTTTTCAAGGCTCGTTTCACAAGCGGAAGAAAACCTTCATCTGCAGCCAGTTTCTCACCAAGTATTTTTCCAGCAATTTTCACTCCAAGATCAAGAACGACCTTTTCGGATGAGTCTATATGATTTTGGTAATCCCGTTTTGCTGCATCCACCGTTTCCTGAGCAAACATGATTGATTGACGGTATTCTGCGTAACCTTGGTTTTGGCCTTCTTGATAGCCTTGCTCAAATCCAATTTGCCTTGATTCCTCGGCTAATAGAGATCTTTGCTGCTCCCATTCCAGCTTTTCCTGATGAATCTGCTGCCGGATCTGCTCTGCTTCTTCCTTAGCCCTGGAGACAATGCGATTTGCTTCTGCTGAAGCGTTATCAAGGATTCTCCTTCTCTCATCTTCTGTATGAGTGAAGACCTGTGGAACATCTTGTTGGTTCGTTGCTTCCAGTATTCGTATGGAAATAACCTTTTTTTCTGCAGACACTGTACTCGTGTATTGAGATTTGATAAGCCTAGACAATGATATCATCTCCTCCGCCACGGGCGATGACGATTTCACCAGCTTCTTCCAGACGTCTGATGATCGCGACAATCCTGGACTGTGCTTCTTCAACATCCCGCAGCCTTACAGGACCCATGAATTCCATTTCATCCTGGAAGGTTTCTACCATGCGCTTAGACATATTCTTGAAGACAATCTCTTTCACTTCATCACTTGATACTTTAAGAGCAAGCATGAGATCTTCGTTTTCACAATCTCTGATCACGCGCTGAATTGCTCGATTATCCAGTGTAACGATATCTTCGAACACGAACATCCGCTTTTTGATTTCCTCGGCGAGTTCTGGGTCCTGGATTTCCAGTGCATCGAGAATTGTGCGCTCTGTTGCCCGGTCTACCCCGTTCAAAACATCAACAACAGCCTCAATGCCTCCGGTTTGTGTATAGTCTTGTGTAACAGTGGCCGAAAGCTTCCTTTCAAGAATCTGTTCCACCTCATTGATTATTTCGGGTGACGTACTGTCCATCACCGCAATACGACGGGCAATATCCGCCTGGACTTCCTGCGGCAGTTCAGATAAAATCTGGCCGGCTTGAGCCGAGTCTAAATAAGAAAGTATAAGGGCAATCGTTTGCGGATGCTCGTTTTGAATGAAATTGAGTATTTGTCCTGCATCCGCTTTTCGTGCAAAATCAAACGGCCTTACTTGCAGCGATGAGGTCAATCTATTAATGATTACGGCTGCCTGGTCGGTTCCCAGAGCTTTTTCCAAAACGGTTTTCGCGTAACCGATTCCACCTTGCGTGATATAATCCTGCGCTAAAGCAATACTGTGGAACTCTTCGAGAATTTCTTCCTTAGCCATCGAGTCAACCTTCTTCACACCAGAGATTTCAAGTGTAAGTTTCTCGATTTCTTCTTCACTTAAATGCTTATAAACCGAAGCAGAAACATCTGGTCCAAGTGAGATCAGGAGGATTGCAGCTTTCTGTTTGCCTGTTAATTCTTTTTGGTCTTTCCTCACCATTGAGCCTCCTCCCTAATCTTCAGATATCCATGTTCGCAATAATTTCGCGAAATCCTCTGGCTTTTCTTTCGCCATTTTTTCCAGCTGTTTTTTCTTCATCGTGCCTTCTGTCTCGAATTCCTTATTCACATCAGGAACACGAACTTGCTCATATTTTTCTTCCATTACATATTCTTCTTCCACAACATTCTTCCTGGATCTCATGAACAGAAGCAGCAGGACGATAATAGCAGCGAGCAATAATCCGCCAACAAGGTACACCCACCATGGCAACTTTTCCTCAACCTGGTTTTCAAATGTGACCTTTCCATTGAATGGCTGTACTGATACAACGACCTTATCCTCTATTAACTCATCGGTCAGCTCAGTCCCAAGAGCATCCTTATCAATTGTTGTCCTGACGATCGTACTCAGGATTCTTGTAATGTCTTCTACCCTTTCTTGAGGGAGCGAATTTTCGTCATCCGGTGTCGGAGGTTCTACCATCACCTGGATTCCGAGGTCGCGCACCTTGTACGGGCTTTCGGTAATTTCCTTGCGGATTCTGCTTACCTCATTGTTAATCGTTTCTTCGACTCTTTCATAATCGCCATTCCCATTTGCACCTTCCAGGTATTGCGATCCGGTCGTCTCTCCCGGATTTCCTCCTTCAGGAATCCCTCCGGCCTGATCGGCGTTTCCTGTGAATGTTTCAGTAATTCGCTGCGCGCTGATTGCGATTCCTTCCATATTTTCCTGATCAACAGGCTCAACGATGTTTTCTTCCCTGTTTTCCTGGGTAAAGTCAACATCGGCGGTTACTGAAACAACTACCTTATCATGGCCCATAAGGGTGCCAAGCATATTTTGTACTTGCCTTTGAACATCTCTTTCAATCTCTTGTTTAATCTGATGCTGCGAAGCGAAAGAGGCACCGCTGGAATTTTTTTCATTTTTTAAATCAAAGTACTCAAAAAATTGATTCATGATGACGATATTATCTGTAGGAAGGTTCGGGACGCTTTTTGATACCAGGTGGTAAAGCGCGGTAATCTGTTCTTCTTTAAATTGATATCCCGGACTTGTATTAAGTACGATGGAAGCCGATGCTGGCTGCTGATTGTCACTAACAAAAATGCCCTTTTCAGGCAGGTTGATCATGACATTGGCATCATTAACCCCGTCGATGCCTTTCATTAGATTTGCTAATTCCGACTGCATCGCTTCTAGTTTCAGAACAAGGAACTCATTATCTGTCATGCCCATGCCCGCATTTTGACTAAAAAAAGAATAATCAATACTCCCTGACTTTGGGATCCCCTCGGCTGCCAGTTCTACTTTCAAGCTATCAACCAGTTCTTCTGGAACAAGGATTGTTTTGCCCCCATCGGAGATCTCAGATTTTATGCCCCTGGCATCCAGACTCTCTTTGATACTCCCTGTTTCGGCAGGTGATAGATTGCTGTAAAGCGGCACAAGGGATGTCCTCGATGTTAAAAAGGCTGTAAGGATGGCAACTGTCAAAACAAAGAAAATAGACGCACCAAAACTGATTTTCTGTTTTCTGGTACGCCCTTGCCAGAAATCCTTCATTGTATGTATATACTTTTGAACGGTTTCTTTCATTTCAATCCCCCGGTTATTAAGTCTCTTCTTTTTATACAGCTAATAACCGATCTAATCTTAGTTTTTAGCCAATTTATTAAACTTGCATTCTCATCATTTCCTGGTAAGCTTCTACCACTTTATTTCTGACTTCCATTGTAGCTTGCAGTGTGATGCTCGCCTTCTGGCTTGCAATCATGACCTGATGAAGGTCAACGTTTTCCCCACGAGCCAGTTTTTCTGTCATTGCATCTGATTGAAGCTGTGTTTTATTTAAATTTTCAATAGATTGCTTAAGTACGGACGAAAAACTTTTTTGTGCTTCGTATGGTGTAGATGTGGGAGTAGACACTTTTGTTTCAAATGGTCTGACCATTTGGCTGACAGAATTAATCCCAGCTGAGTTCATTTAGTTATCTCCTTATTTTCCGATCTCAAGAGCTTTCATCATCATGCCCTTGGAAGCGTTAAAAACTGTGACATTAGCTTCATAAGAACGAGTCGCGCTTATCAGATCCACCATTTCCCTTAAAGGATCCACATTCGGGTAAGCAACATATCCTTCTTGGTTCGCATCAGGATGTTCAGGGTCATATACCATCTTAAGGGGATTTTCTCTATCCTCTATTATCCTTGATACTTTAACACCATTTCCTGCACCCGCTGCTTCCGTTTTCCCCATTGCTTTATTCAGGAATGATGCAAAATTCCCTTCCTTAGGTTCAAGGACGACCATTTTCCTGCGGTATGGCTCCCCATTCACTCCCCTTGTCGAATCTACATTCGCCATATTGGAGGAGATGACATCCATCCTTAGGCGCTGAGCAGTCAAGGCTGAGGCTGTTGTGTTCATGCTATGAAACATGGTCATTCTTACTTACCTCCCCTAATGACTGTTTGGAGAGAGTTGAATTTTCCATTAATCCTCTCAGTCAGTGCGTTATAGTAAATTTGGTTTGTGGCCAGATCGGCCATCTCTTTATCCAAATCAACACTGTTCCCATTTTCGTTATAATTCACGTTCGGTTTGCCAGCCACTCCAGGCAAGGAGCTCGCCCTGCTGGTGAATTCATAATGCCGGGCATCTGATCTCTTCGCTTGAAAGGATTGTCCCGTCACTTCCTGTAACACTGCCTTAAAGGAAACATCCTTTGCTTTATAGTTCGGTGTATCAACATTCGCGATATTCTGCGAAATGACTTTTTGCTTCGCAGATGAATAGTTCAACGCATGTTCGAGGGTTGATACTGTGTTTGAAAACAACTTCAATTTTTGCACCTCGCAATTGCCACTTTCATTTATTTTGCTGAATTTTGTAATTCCTTGCTGAATTTCGTCATTATATCCCTAATTGTAAAGAATCTGAAATAATCTGTCTATGTACTTTCGGTTAATTTTTATCATGCATAGTGCTCATTTTTTAAAATAGTATAAAAGACCTATAAGTTTACTTTTATTTATATTTTTTATAAATCACCCCATATTTTTGTAAAGTATTTAAAAATAAATAGGAATAACGATAGATAAAATATTCTGCCATTAAATACTCATAAGGTTAAATTACCTATGCCCGAGCATTCTATTTCCATTATTTACTTTCTAAAAAATCACTTTTAAAAGAAGTTTTAAAAGAGAGGTGTAAAAATCCCGCAATGTATTTGTAACATTACAGGATTAAAAAGTTATTATTCGGCAATTATATTACATCGTTCTCTAATAATCCTAAAAAAAAAAATCATAAAAAAAATCCGCTGGATACCAGCGGATTTTTTATTCATTAATTACTTTTAAGCTTTTCAAGTTCAAATAGGAACTTGTCGTTTAATACTTTGATATACGTTCCTTTCATTCCAAGAGAACGGGACTCGATTACGCCAGCGCTCTCGAGCTTGCGCAGTGCGTTAACGATTACGGAACGAGTGATGCCGACTCTGTCAGCAATTTTGGATGCAACTAGCAGGCCTTCTTTACCGTTAAGTTCTTCGAAGATGTGCTCAATCGCTTCAAGTTCACTATAAGAAAGGGAACTGATCGCCATTTGCACTACTGCTTTGCTGCGTGCTTCATCTTCAATCTCTTCTGCCTTCTCACGAAGAATTTCCATACCTACAACCGTTGCACCATATTCTGCAAGTATTAGGTCATCGTCGTGGAACTGCTCTTGTAGACGGGCAAGGATCAATGTTCCCAAGCGCTCACCGCCACCGATGATTGGCACAATTGTTGTCAATCCGTTTTTGAAAAGTTCTCTGTTCTCAACCGGGAAGGCTGTATACTCACTGTCAACATCCAAATTCGAAGATGTTTCCTGGATATTGAAAAGATTTTTTGTATACTCTTCCGGGAACTGGCGGTCTTCAAGCATTTTGACCATGCGCTCATTCTCGATTTGCTGATTGATCGCGAAGCCTAATAGTTTTCCTCTGCGGCTGACAACAAAGATGTTTGCTTCGATTACTTCACTTAGTGTCTCTGACATTTCTTTGAAGTTTACCGGTTTGCCGGCAGCTTTTTGGAGCAGGGCATTAATTTTTCTAGTTTTTGATAGTAAGTCCATTGTTTCTTCCTCCTATTTGCTTCAAACACAATTACATTTATTTTAATTTCTGGCTAGTTTCAATACTTCAGCACAATAGGCAGCCTTTATTTGTCTACCCTATTGAGTTTGCATTAAAACGATAAACCATTATAATATGAACTGGCTTAAATCTTTGTTTCTTGAGATAGCGCCAAGTTTTTCTTCTACATACTGCGGAGTGATCGCTACTTTCTCCAGGTTGATGTCTGGAGCTTCAAAGCTAAGGTCTTCCAAAAGCTTCTCAAGGATTGTCTGCAGCCTTCTGGCTCCGATATTATCTGTATTCTGATTCACATCATAAGCGACTTCAGCTATCTTACGAATAGCATCGTCAGAAAATTCAATTTGTATACCTTCTGTTTCCAATAATGCTTCATATTGCTTTGTAAGCGCGTTATCAGGTTCAACCAAAATCCTGTAAAAGTCTTCAACGGTCAGCTTAGTAAGCTCCACCCTGATGGGGAATCGCCCTTGCAGTTCAGGTATCAAGTCTGAAGGCTTCGCCATATGGAATGCTCCGGCAGCTACGAATAAAATATGGTCTGTTTTTACAGGGCCATATTTCGTGTTTACTGTCGATCCTTCTACAACCGGGAGTATGTCTCTCTGAACACCTTCACGCGAAACATCCGCACTTGATCCTCCGGAATTCTTGCTGGCAATCTTGTCGATTTCATCAATGAAAATGATGCCTGCCTGCTCAGCACGATATGTAGCTTCCTGGGTTACCTCATCCATATCAATCAGCTTTTGGGCCTCTTCATTGATTAATACCTTCCTTGCCTCACGAACAGGAAGCTTTCTTTTCTTCCGCTTCTTAGGCACCAAGCCACTCAAAGCATCCTGCATGTTCATTCCCATCTGTTCCATTCCAGAGCCCTGGAGCATATCAAACATGGAAGGAGCCTGCTCCTCGACTTCTACAGTTACCAGCTCATCCTCAAGCTCTCCTTGATCGAGCTTTTGCTTGATGACTTTACGCTTTTCGAATAATCCTAAGTCTTCTGATTGATTATTTTCTTGTTCAGGCTGCTGTTGGCTTCCGCCGAACAACATTTCCAGCGGATTTTTGTAATTGACGGATTTTTTAGCAGAAGGAACCAGAAGTTCGACAAGTCGGCGGTTTGCATTTTCCTCTGCCGGTTCTTTAACACGCTCCATTTTTTCCTCTTTTACAAGCCTGATTGAGGTTTCAACAAGATCACGCACCATTGACTCGACATCACGGCCAACATAACCCACTTCGGTGAACTTGGTCGCTTCGACCTTGACGAAAGGAGCCCCTACTAATTTAGCCATTCTTCTGGCAATCTCAGTTTTACCTACGCCAGTAGGACCAATCATCAGGATATTCTTCGGGATGATTTCATCTCGGATATTTTCAGCCAGCAAGCCACGGCGGTATCTATTCCTAAGAGCAACTGCCACAGCCTTCTTAGCATCCTTTTGGCCGATTATATACTGGTCCAGCTTTTCAACGATCTGCCTTGGAGTTAAATTTGTCGTTTGTTTCACACTCAACACTCCTTTTCTGTTACAGTTCTTCCACGATAATATTGTGGTTTGTGTAAACACAAATGTCAGCAGCTATTTCCAATGAAGACTTCGCAATTTCCCTTGCTGTCAAGTGTTCTCCAGCATATTGCTTCAATGCGCGGCCAGCAGACAAAGCATAATTCCCTCCAGAACCAATTGCAAGTATGCCATCATCTGGCTCAATCACTTCACCCGTTCCGGAAACAAGAAGCATATCAGTCTCATTCAGCACGATCAGCATCGCTTCAAGCTTTCTAAGAACCTTATCACTTCTCCATTGCTTTGCAAGTTCAACTGCCGCTCTTTGAAGATTTCCATTGTATTCTTCCAGCTTGCCTTCAAACATTTCAAACAGCGTGAAAGCATCTGCGACAGAACCGGCGAATCCTGCGATTACTTTACCATTAAACAACTTTCGTACCTTCTTAGCTGTGTGTTTCATCACTACAGCATTCCCGAAAGTTACCTGGCCATCGCCTGACATAGCGCACTTCCCTTTATGTTGCACAGCAAATATCGTTGTGGCATGGAATTCTGACATTCCTTCGTCCTCCTTTTGGCTTAAGCCCTCGGATGATGTGACATATAAATATTGCGCAAGTGCTCTTTGGTAACGTGAGTATATACTTGAGTTGAAGACAGGAAAGCATGCCCCATGAGCTCCTGGACAGTCCTCATATCCGCACCATTGCTCATCATATGTGTTGCAAAGGTATGGCGGAGTTTATGGGGATGGATCTTTCCAGTCAAGGCAGAGTTTTCGATCAATTTATTCAGGATTTCCCTGATCCCTCTGTCAGTAAGTGGGCCGCCACGGAAATTTAAGAATAAATGGCCATGATCTTCTTTCGTCTTTAGAAGCTCTGGTCTTCCATTTTTTATGTAGTCTTCAATTGCATCCTGTGCAAAACTTCCGAAGGGCACATATCTATCCTTTTTCCTTTTTCCATGAATTAAAACTGTCGATAGAGATAAATCTATATCCTTCAGAGTTATTTTACAGCACTCACCAACACGGATTCCTGTAGCGTAAAGTAACTCCAAAAGGGCTTTGTTCCTCTTACCGATTGCAGTTTCGGTTTCACATGCTTTGAATAGCTGGGAAAGCTCCTCTTCATAAAAAAAATCTGGCAGCCGCTTTTCCAGTTTCGGGATGGATACGAGGGAAAAAGGATTATCACCTGTCATTTTTTCACGGAGCAGGAACTTATAAAAGCTGCGCATACATGAAATCCTGCGGGCGACTGACTTTCTGGACAGCTGTTGGCCGAATAATTTCGTGAGGTATATTCTTGTGTCAGCATACTCAACTTCATCCAGACTTTTCAGGCCTTGTTCAGACATGAACAAAAAAAATTCCCTAATATCATGTTGATAATGTTCAATTGTATATTGTGAGTAATTTTTCTCAATTTGTAAATATTCTATAAATAAGTTTAAAGAATTGTTCACATTTGCTTCCATCCTGTCACCTCACAAGGGCTACTAAATAGTATCATATTTATATAGCCCTAGCAATAGAAATTACAAATTTTTCACAAATTTCTGAATTGTTTCCAATGCTCTGGTAGCATGCTTCTCATTGCGTTCTTGCTTACCCTTGATTTTCTCTGGAAGATCAGGGAAAAGCCCGAAGTTTGCATTCATCGGCTGGAAGTTCTTCGCATTAGTTGTGGTAATATATCTGGCCATGCTGCCCATTGCTGTTTCATGTGGGAACTCGACCGGATCTTCACCTTTGACAAGACGTGCAGCATTAATGCCTGCAATAAGACCGCTTGCTGCTGACTCTACATATCCTTCTACCCCAGTCATCTGTCCAGCAAAGAATAAGTCTTCTCTGTTCTTGAATTGATATGTTGCCTTTAACACCTTAGGCGAGTTGATGAAAGTGTTACGGTGCATAACACCATAACGGACGATTTCAGCGTTTTCAAGACCAGGGATCAGTTGAATTACTTCCTTCTGCGGCCCCCATTTAAGGTGTGTCTGAAAGCCTACAATATTATAAAGTGTCCCAGCAGCATCATCCTGGCGCAGCTGTACGACAGCATAAGGGCGCTTTCCTGTTCTCGGATCCTCGAGTCCAACCGGCTTCATCGGTCCAAAAAGCATCGTCTTCCTTCCTCTTTGGCCCATGACTTCAATTGGCATGCAGCCTTCAAAAAAGATTTCTTTTTCAAATTCCTTAAGAGGGACAGTTTCTGCAGAAATCAACGCTTCATAAAAGCGGTCGAATTCTTCCTCAGTCATTGGGCAATTCAGGTATGCTGCTTCCCCTTTGTCGTATCGTGATTTCAAGTAAACCTTTTCCATGTCGATGCTATCCTTCTCGATGATCGGTGCAGCAGCATCATAAAAATAAAGGTACTCTTCACCAGTCAGCTCTTTTAATTGCTGAGAAAGAGCCTGGCTTGTCAATGGACCAGTAGCAATGATGGTTGGCCCCTGTGGAATTTCAGTCATTTCCTCGTTAAATACAGTCACATTTGGATGTTCCTTCACCCGGCTTGTAACTTGTGCCGCAAACTCGTGACGGTCTACTGCCAAAGCCCCGCCCGCCGGTACAGCACATGCGTCTGCTGCCCCAATGATGACAGAATTCAAGTTTCTCATTTCTTCCTTTAAGACTCCAACTGCATTTGTTAATGTATTAGCTCTCAGAGAATTGCTGCAAACCAGCTCAGCAAATTTATCAGTATGATGTGCAGGGGTCTGTTTAACCGGCCTCATCTCGTACAAGTTCACTTTGATGCCTCTTTCAGCAAGCTGCCAAGCAGCCTCGCTTCCGGCCAAACCGGCACCAATGACATTTACAGTAGCTTCAGACATATCTATTTCCTCCAGTAGCTATTAAAAATTAAGTGTTTGCTTCTTCTAGTCCTAGTTTCCACCAGTTATAAGAATTAACAGGCAAAATGAATGCACCTGCCATTTCAAAAGTATAATTATAACATCTGCCTTGACATAAAGCTTCTATTATATACTCAATCTTACTTACTTTACCCTGATTACTGTACCATTTTGCACTTTCCTTTACGAAAAAGAAAGAAAAAAGTTTCAAAAAAGAAAAGCGGAAGCGCCTTGATCAGCCCCGACAAGCGCTGGAGGGCCTTACAGTGATGTCCTTCTTTGACTCCATTGTCACGACCGAAGCGAATTGGCCAGCTCCGTCAACACCTTTAAAAACATAAAGAGTGAGCCAAGGGCTCACTCTAGCTTTGTGGTTCCTCTTTATAGTCACATTCCGTACATTGAACCTGAACACCCTTTTTGAGCTTCTTTTCTACTAGCATATTTTCGCATTTAGGGCATTTTCGTGCAAGTGGTTTATCCCATGATAGGAAGTCACACTCAGGGAAACGGTCGCAGCCATAGAATATCCGGCGTTTCTTGCTCTTGCGCTCAATGATATTTCCTTCTTCACATTTAGGGCATTTGACTCCAATTTCCTTAACGATCGCCTTCGTGTTCCGGCATTCAGGAAAATTGCTGCAGGCCATGAACTTGCCGTACCGGCCCATTTTAAATACCATAGGAGAACCGCATTGATCACAATCTTCTCCGGCAGGTTCGTCCTTGATTTCGATTTCTTGCATTTCCTTTTCAGCCACTTCAAGATTCTTCTCAAAGTCTCGGTAAAATTCGTCAATGACTTTAACCCAATTGATTTTTCCGTCCTCAATATTATCGAGGTTCTGCTCCATCTTGGCAGTGAACTCGAGGTCAAGGATTTCCGGGAAGAATTCGAGCATCAGCTCATGGATTACTTCTCCAAGCTCTGTCGGCACAAAACGCTTATTATCAAGAGATACATAGCCTCTCTTCTGGATTGTATCCAGGGTCGGCGCATATGTTGAAGGGCGGCCAATCCCCATCTCCTCCAGTGTCCTGACAAGCCTTGCCTCTGTATATCTTGGAGGCGGCTGTGTAAAGTGCTGCTTCGGTTCGAGATCTTTCTTCGTGACCTCGTCACCTTCCTTCAAGTCAGGAAGGAACTTATCCTTTTCTTCCACCTGGTCATCCGAGCCTTCTACGTAAACCTTCATGAAACCCGGGAATTTGACTTTTGAACCTGTCGCACGAAAAGTAACTTCTCCGTTCTTCAAATCCACACTCATCGTATCCATGATTGCTGGAGCCATCTGGCTTGCGACGAAACGTTCCCAAATAAGTTTATAAAGCCTGTATTGATCCCTTGAGAGAAATTCCTTTATCGTTTCAGGAACCTTCATTGTACTGGTTGGACGGATTGCTTCATGAGCATCTTGAGCATTGGACTGTTTCTTTTCTTTCCTGGCCTCTGTCTGGATGAATTTCTCTCCATACTCATTAGTGATGTATTCCCTTGCTTCCCCTTGTGCTACTTCAGAGATCCTTGTAGAGTCGGTTCTCATATACGTAATTAAACCGACTGTTCCTTCTTTCCCAAGATCGATCCCTTCATAAAGCTGCTGTGCAAGCATCATCGTCTTCTTAGCCCTGAAGTTGAGCTTTCTCGCTGCTTCCTGTTGCAAGGAAGAAGTGATGAAAGGTGGTGCTGGGTTGCGCTTGCGTTCTTTCTTCGTCACTGACGCAACTGTGAATTTATTTCCCTTCACTTGCTTAAGGATGTTGTTAACATCTTCTTCAGACTTCAACTCAGCTTTTTCTTTGCCAATGCCATAGAAAGAAGCTTCAAATGCACTTTTTCCTTTCAGGAATTCTGCACCGATTGTCCAATATTCTTCTGGAACAAATGCAGCGATTTCCTTTTCACGATCAATGATCATCCGTAAAGCAACTGATTGTACTCGCCCTGCGCTCAGCCCCTTCTTGACCTTCTTCCACAATAGCGGACTGATATTGTATCCAACTAGTCTGTCCAGAGCACGGCGTGCCTGCTGGGCATCTACCAGGTCCATATTGATCGCGCGGGGATGTTTGAATGATTCCTTGATAGCATCCTTTGTGATCTCATTGAATACAACCCGGCAATCTGAATGGACATCCACATCAAGACTTTTCGCAAGATGCCAGGCAATCGCTTCCCCTTCTCTGTCGGGGTCAGCCGCGAGATAGACTTTCTTTGCCTTTTTAGCAGCAGTTTTCAATTCCTTAAGCACGGGCCCTTTACCCCTGATTGTGATGTACTTAGGGTTAAAATTATTTTTTGTATCAATTCCCATTTGGCTCTTAGGCAAATCTATCAAATGCCCCATAGAGGCTTTCACTTTATATTTTTTTCCAAGGTAACGCTCAATCGTCTTGGCCTTTGCAGGCGATTCAACGATGACTAAAAAATCCGACATCCAATTGTCCTCCTTAGAGGTATAAAATTACATTCATTATTATCAACATACCTTAATGTTGTCAAATTAACCTTTAAAGTAAACGGTTTCAACTAACTTATAATTTTTAAAATACCTGATGCAAAATGTATAACAGATTGAAAATTATTTCAACCTTTTTGATGTAAATTTTCACTCAAATATAAAAATAACTTAATAAAAAAGTATATTTACGAAACTTTTTTAACTTTTTCTAAGCATTTTATACGATAATTTCACATTACATACCAAGTTCCTCTAAAATATCGTCGGAACTTTTGACCAGTTTGGCACCTTGCTGGATTAAATAATGGACTCCATCTGAATCAGGAGTCAATATGCTGCCGGGGACGGCAAATACATCCCTGCCTTCATTCAATGCAAAATCTGCTGTGATCAAAGAGCCGCTCTTTTTTTTCGCTTCAATGACGAGTGTTCCTCGGGAAAGGCCGCTGATAATCCTGTTTCTCATTGGAAATTGCCACTTTGCCGGCATTGTCGCTGGGGGATACTCTGATAATACTAGATGTTTTTCCATCATATACTCTGCCAATTTAATATTTTCCTTAGGATAGAGATTATTAAACCCGCCAGCAATCACACCAATTGTTTTCCCACCCAACTTAATGGCTGTTTTGTGGGCATGGGCATCAATGCCTTTTGCCAGCCCGCTTACAATCTGTATGTTCTGACCTATTAATGAAGGAAATAGATACTCAATCGCTTCTAAGCCATATGATGAGGCATTTCTGGAACCAACCACTGCAAGACTCTTTGTGTTCCTTAACAAAGAAATATCTCCCCTGGCAAAGAGGATCCAGGGAGGCTGATAGATTGTCTTAAGCTCGATTGGGTAATTGTCGTCAAAAAAAGTGATCATGTGAATATTCTTTGAGGCATAGTCATTGAGAAGTTTGTCGATGGGAACTGATTGATGGTCTCTGATGTGTTGCTGCGCTCGAGGAGTGCTAGAGGAATACTTTGCAGTTTCTGAATCAGTTAATGCTGAGCTTGCTTTAAGTGCAGAATATATAGCTTTCCAACTCGCATTTCTGCTATGGACAAGCTGGATTAGTTTCTTTTTCACTCCATCCATATGCTTCCCCCTGGGATTAATAAACAGCCCCTCTTATCAAGAGGGACTGTCTGATTGAATGTTTTAGTGTGTTTTGCACTGATCGTACAGATCTTGTTCCTTCAGAACCTTGATTAGTGTTTCGCCCATTACGGATGGAGTTTCAGCAACCTGGATGCCGCACTCATTCATTACGCGGATCTTTTCGTCTGCTGTACCCTTGCCGCCTGAAATGATCGCACCAGCGTGGCCCATGCGCTTTCCAGGAGGTGCAGTTCTTCCGCCGATGAAGCCGACCACAGGTTTCGTCATGTTTGCCTTAACCCACTCAGCTGCTTCTTCCTCAGCAGTTCCGCCGATTTCACCGATCATGATGACCGCATATGTGTCCGGATCTTCATTGAATGCCTTCAGGACATCGATGAAGTTTGTTCCGTTAACTGGGTCTCCACCGATACCTACAGCTGTAGACTGGCCGATTCCAGCTTGAGTTAATTGATGTACTGCTTCGTAAGTCAACGTTCCTGAACGTGATACAACGCCGACATGGCCTTTTGTATGGATATATCCAGGCATGATTCCAATCTTGCACTCTTCAGGAGTGATGACACCCGGACAGTTAGGTCCTACAAGGCGAGTCTTCCTGCCTTCCATGTAACGCTTCACCTTTACCATATCCAGCACAGGGATATGCTCAGTGATACAGATTGCCAAATCTAGCTCTGCATCAACAGCTTCAACAATCGCATCCGCTGCGAATGGAGCCGGCACATAGATAACAGACGCATTGGCACCTGTTGCCTCAACTGCTTCTTGTACAGTATTGAATACAGGCACGCCTTCTACTTCTGTACCGCCCTTGCCTGGAGATGTTCCTCCAACAATTTTTGTACCATATTCAAGCATTTGTTTTGTATGGAAAAGGGCAGTAGAACCCGTAATTCCTTGAACAATGACCTTTGTATCTTTATTAATGAATACGCTCACGTCAAATTCTCTCCTTTCGATCCTACTTAACTAATGAAACGATTTTTTCAGCGCCGTCTGCCATTGATTCAGCAGCAATGATATTCAAGCCAGACTCATTTAGAATCTGTTTTCCAAGATCAACGTTCGTACCTTCTAGGCGAACGACAAGCGGAACTTCAAGTCCAACCTGCTTGGCAGCTTCCACTACACCAGTAGCGATTACATCACACTTCATGATGCCGCCGAAGATATTAACAAAGATTCCTTTTACGTTAGGATCTGAAAGGATGATTTTGAATGCTTCCGTTACTTTCTCAGCAGTAGCACCGCCCCCAACATCAAGGAAGTTTGCCGGGTCGCCGCCATAATGCTTCACGATGTCCATTGTTGCCATCGCAAGTCCGGCACCGTTAACCATGCAGCCGATATTTCCATCTAATGAAATATAGCTCAGGTCATACTTCGATGCTTCGATTTCCTTTGGATCTTCTTCTTCAAGATCTCGGTACTCAAGGACATCTTTCTGGCGGTACAGCGCGTTTGAATCAAAGTTCAACTTAGCGTCCAGTGCCATTACCTGTCCGTCACCTGTTACAACCAATGGGTTGATCTCTGCGATAGAGCAATCTTTTTCAACATAAGCGTTATATAAGCCCATCATGAACTTTACAGCCTGGTTGACTAGTTCCTTTGGAATATTGATATTAAATGCAATACGGCGAGCCTGGTATGGCATTAGGCCTAATACAGGATCGATTTCTTCTTTGAAGATTTTTTCAGGAGTCGCTTCTGCAACTTCTTCGATTTCCGTTCCGCCTTCTTCAGAAGCCATAAGGACAACGCGTGAAGTAGCACGGTCTAGCACAAGGCCTATATAGTACTCCTTCTTGATGTCACAGCCTTCTTCAATCAACAGGCGTTTTACTTCCTTGCCTTCTGGACCAGTCTGGTGAGTGACCAGTGTCTTGCCTAGGATCTCAGAAGCATATGTACGTACTTCATCAAGGTTCTTAGCAACCTTGACACCGCCGGCTTTACCCCTTCCGCCAGCATGGATCTGAGCTTTTACAACAACTACCGATGAACCAAGCTCTTTAGCTGCTTCAACAGCTTCATCAACTGTAAAAGCAACCTTCCCATTAGGTACTTTTACCCCATATTTTCTGAGGATTTCTTTTCCTTGATACTCATGGACATTCATTTCCCATCCTCCTATCTATTAGGAACACCCATATCTCCAGAACCCTGAAAATACACTTTCCTAAGTAGAAAATATAATTCATTTAAATTTTTAAAAAATAGACTGCGCTTTCATTTTATATAATGAAATATTGATTGTCTACCATTATGATTTAAATATTTCCCCATTTTAAATATTGCAAAAAAATATCATAGGAAATACCCACCCACACAAAAAGCCGGGATGACTGCATTCCCCGGCTTTTATTATTAAAAAATAACCCTGAAAAAACTATATCGAATCTTGTGGCTTGTGAAAATATTATTTTTCTCTCCCTGCTTGTTTATCCAAATGATAGACAAAGGAAAATACTTCCGCCACAGCTTGATATAATTCCTCTGGTATCCGTTCATTTAATTCAAGCTGACTCAACACCTCAACAAGTGATGGGTCTTCCTGGATGGGAATATCATGGTCCTTGGCTTTTTCAATGATTTGTTCAGCCAGTAGTCCCTTTCCCTTTGCCATCACTTTAGGTGCGTCCATACTTCCTGCATTATACCCGAGGGCAACAGCTGATTTCCTTGTATGCTTTGGTGGTTTCATATTTTGATATCCACTCCGCTATATTCTTTTTGGCTATATAAATCTGACAGAACGCGCTGGTTTCTCCCTGATTGGGATTGTCCCGGGACCTGGAAGTGAACGGAAGAAAGCTGATACTTAATATTCGCCAATTTCGATTTCAATACTGGAGTCAGTTGTTCAGCCATTTTTTTCAGAGCTGGATTTTCGTTAAATACCTGGACACTCATGACGCGATTCTGGACCTGCATATCAACAATCAGATCATTTAGATGTTCAAGTTTAAGGTAAAAGAGAACTCGGCAAAAATCAGCATCAATCTTTCCATCTTCTGTTTTCTTCCCGCTCCATTGCATCGTGAGTTCATTCGTTTTTCCACCCAGTACAAATGGAATCTGCACAACGAGCTGCTGGATCGGACCTGCTTCCTGTGAGAGCAACTGGAATCCGGTGAGTTTGTTCAAAAGAAGCTCTGAAGCTTCTTTGACAGCTGGAGGGGGATTCTCGTTCAACAAGCGCAGCACCAGGGATTTCACTGTCTCCGAAACTGGTGCCTTGCCAATCTCATCATCCTTTAAAAGTTCGCCTAAGTGGTGTTCATAAGACAGTCCAAGAGAGGATAGGAATTTTTTAATCTTTGAATCATTGAAAAATGCAGCACCGGTTTCTTGCAGAGGAGCCGGCTGTTCTGCCTTTCCAACTGCTTCTGATAAAAGCTGCGCATGCAGGCCTGTTAAATGAGGCTGCCCGACAGCTTTTAGAAGGTCCATGCCAGCCTGTCGCCACGTTTCCTTTACGGAGATAAGCGCGGAAATCGACTCACCATCAACCGTCGTTGACATTAGCTGTTTGAATGCCTGCAACCCCTGCTGTATATCCGCTTCTTTTGCTGGTGGCCGGTAGAATAGAAAGCTTAGTGACTCTATCAATTCATTCGCAGACTGTGTTTTTGCAGGAATCAAGCTTGTGATCATCTGCCTTGCTGCAGCAAGATCACCATTGTCTACAAGTGTCACGATATTTTTGACGGAATTCAGTCCTTCAGGCAAAACTTCTCCTGCTGCTCTGGAGTGCTGTATCCTGTCAAACATATGTTGCAGTAGCAAACTTTCGCTGCTTTTAGGCGGGATTGCTCCAAACTGTTTAAGCAGCTCCAGTGCTGCATGGCTTTCCTTTCCGTCCCGCTTGAGCCACACCGATGCAAGATGATTCAGTGCCCCTTCAGAAGCAGTTGTTTTATTGGCTGGTAGCATCTCATTCAATAGTTTTTTGAGGCTTGTACCTGCAGCGGAGTCTGATAGTGGAACTAATGCCTTTTCAAGCTTTTCCATCAACAAGACCAAAGATGGTTCTTTTGTGGCTGTATAGAGTGCCTCAAACGCCGCCTGTGTAACCGGAATGCCCCTAGTCAAGATTGTTTTTAAAGCATCCTGACCAGCACTGCGGGAATCTACCATACTTAACCACTCTGATGCCAGCTTCAGCAGTTCCCGGTTGACTGGAAGCTGCTCTTTGATAAAAAAACGAACCAGTTCAATGTTTTCCTTTGTGGGCTGCATTGAAAATTCCCCAAGCATTTTTGCCAGGCTCCCCGGCTGTCCTTTATCCTCCGCACCTGAACTAATTACCTTTAAACGAACCTTTCCTTCTCCAGGCTGCACCTGGAACCAATAGCGCTCATTTGCAGACAACGGCGCCTCTAATTGAGCAATCATTTTCTGATTCCCGATTTGCACTTCAGCTACTTGCTCAGGGTATAGCTTTATAATCTTGCCATTGATGATTTGTCCTGGCCTAAATTCCGCTGTTTTTATTTGCTGTGTGGTTTTTTGGTTAAATAAGCCTTGCAGCGCTCCTGTTTCCATGGTTCACCTGCTTTACCAATTCTAATGAATACTCTCTCTCACGGGAGCAAATGACTTCCTGTGGTGCTCTGTCACACCGTGCTCTCTTAGGGCATTCAAGTGTTCTGGAGTTCCATACCCCATATTTGCCCCGAATCCATACTGGGGATGTACCAAACTAAGTTCTTTCATAAGCTTATCCCTCGTTACCTTGGCAATAATGGAGGCTGCCGCGATGGAGATGCTTCTGGAATCCCCTTTGATCAGCGCTTCAAACGGATAAGGGGTGTCCAGTTTGACGGCATCTATTAAAAGATAATCGGGAGTGACCGCTAATTCGTTTACAGCAGTAAGCATCGCTTTTTTGCTTGCCTGCAGGATATTGATTTCATCTATTTCCGCTGCACTGATTATTCCAACTCCGACAGAAAGTGCTTCAGCCATGATGACTTCAAAATATTCCTCCCTTTTTGATTCTGTCAGCTTTTTAGAATCATTGAGACCTGGAAGGTAAAAATTCTCGGGCAGGATGACTGCCGCTGCAACAACCGGACCAGCAAGCGGACCTCGGCCAGCCTCATCAATCCCTGCAATATTATGGAAACCTTCGGACTTGCATTTCCTTTCAAAGGAAGTCATGTTCACAAATTGCTCATGGACTTGTTTTTTTAATTCTTCTTGCCTCTCCCATTTCAAGAGGAGTTTTTGCACGCCTTTGCGGCTGTCATTTTTTAAGACTTTCAGTATTTCTTTATTCGCTTCCTCTTTCCCGAAAAGCAGCTGTTCAATTTCACTAATTGTATATTTTCCCATAGATTTTCTCCTAAAATACTTCTATATTATGTATCGGCATCTGAAAGCAAAAATAAAGGCCCTGAGTTCAGGACCTTTATTTTTGTGAGTCGCCTTCTATTTCATACACAGAGGAGGATAAATCCTCAGGACGTTCAAAGGATAATGGACCTAGCTTTTCAGTCCGGATCTCCCTGATTACAAGCTCTGCCACTTTATCGTAATCCACGTATCCGCCAGGCATTCTGCAGCCGCGAAAATCACCGATTTGATCAAATAGCTCTACAATCTCCTCTGGGAGTTCAGACAGCTTGTATCTTTCCTGCAGGCGTTCTGGATAATGCTTTTCCAAGAACCTCAAAGCATATACAGCCAGGTCCTGAAGGTTAAGGATCGTATCTTTAATTGCCCCTGTAACTGCAAGCTTTGTTCCTACTTGCTGGTCCTCAAACTTCGGCCAAAGGATTCCTGGCGTATCGAGGAGCTCCAACTCCTTGCCGATCTTGATCCATTGCTGCGACTTAGTCACCCCAGGCCTGTTGCCGGTCTGGGCAATATTCTTGCCCGCAAGCCTGTTGATCAATGTCGACTTCCCAGCGTTCGGGATTCCGACAATCATTGCCCGGATTGCCCTCGGCTTGACTCCTTTAGATTTCAGGCGGTCAAATTTATCTTTCAGAAGAATCTTTGACTCCTGGACTATCTGCTTTAAGCCGGTACCGGCCTGAGAATTGATCGCCAGAGCGGTGATTCCTTTTTCACGGTAGTAGCGAAGCCATTGTTCGGTTACGGCTTTATCTGCCATATCCGCTTTATTCAGTAAGACAATTCTCGGTTTGTGCTGGATGATTTCGTCAATCATTGGATTCCTGGACGAATAGGGTATCCGTGCGTCCACCAATTCAAATATGACATCCACAAGCTTTAATTTTTCCGTGACCTCTCTGCGAGCCTTCGCCATATGGCCTGGAAACCATTGGATCGTCAAAGCAGCCACCTCCTATCTGTTATGCAATCTCCTGTATGAATGTTGGAGTGCTTTCCTAGTCTATAGTGCGAATATCCTCAATTGGCCAATAGATGATGCTCGTCTTTCCCAGCACTTCATCAAATGGTACAGTTCCAATGTGGCGGCTATCCTTGCTGAAACGGCGATTATCGCCCATAACGAAAAGATGGCCTTCAGGAACAGTCTCCCTGCCGATCTTCTCTTCAAGCGTGAACGGATCTGTAAGCGGCCCATCAATCACCTGTTTTTTATATTCTTCCAAGTACGGTTCTTCATATGCTTTTCCATTCACATAGAGCGTATCATTTTTATATTCTACTGTATCGCCCGGAAGGCCGATTACTCTTTTTATGTAATCTTTGTTCTCGGGGGCATGAAAGACGATGATATCGAATCTTTCCGGTTCCCCAATTTTATAGCTTAGCTTGTTCACGATCATCCGGTCCTGGTCGTGGAGTGTTGGCATCATTGATAAACCGTCCACCACTATTGGCGCAAATAAAAAGTATCGAATAACCGCTGCCAGTACGACAGCAATCAGAAGTGCCTTCGTCCATTCCCATAGTTCGTTCTTCTTTTTCTCGGCCATTCTTTTCCCACCATTCCAAAAATATATGTTGTTTGAGTACATAACTTTATTTTACATAAGTCAGACAAGATAAACACGATGGGCAATGATTTTTAAAAAAAATTTAATAATGCTCTTTTCGAAAACTTTGTTCTCGGCCCTGCCAAAAGTTTATGAGTATGTATTATACGTTCCCTCGAAAAGAGCCCATATGCGGTTTTTAGCATTTCGCCTGGAAAAGAATTTGAATGAAAAAGGAGCTTGGCTAGGCAAGCTCCTTTTTGACATTCATTCTTATCGAATTTCTTTGATACGAGCTTTCTTACCACGTAGGTTACGTAGGTAGTAAAGTTTCGCACGGCGGACTTTACCGCGGCGGATAACTTCAAGCTTCGCAATTTTTGGTGTGTGAACAGGGAAAGTACGCTCAACGCCTACTCCGTAAGAAACTTTACGTACTGTAAAAGTTTCGCTGATTCCACCGCCACGACGCTTAATCACTACACCTTCAAACAACTGGATACGTTCGCGAGTTCCTTCAACAACCTTAACGTGTACACGTACTGTGTCACCAGGACGGAAAGATGGAAGATCAGTGCGAAGTTGTGCTTTTGTGATTTCTTCGATTAATTGTTGCATCGTATTCAACTCCTCCCACGAATGCTCTTGCACACTTTCATTGCAGCGGAACATTGTTATAAGTGACATATAGCACGATTGCTTTAAGCCACAAGAAGTATCTTAACATAAACAGGGCCTGACTGCAATATCATTCATTCATTTTTATCAGTTCATCAAGCCATTTTTTTTGCTGTTGTGTCAGCTCTGCCTCATCAAGAAGATCTGGCCTCCTCTGGAGGGTCCTTCTTAAGCTTTCTTTCATCCGCCATTCATCAATCAGCTTATGGTTGCCGGAAACCAGGACATCCGGGACCTTCAATCCGCGGAAGTCTGCCGGCCTTGTATAATGAGGGTGCTCAAGCAGACCAGTGCTGAAGGAATCCTGGATATGGGACTCTTCACTCCCAAGGACACCTGGAAGAAGCCGCACGACACTGTCGATGACAACCATCGCTCCGAGTTCTCCTCCGGTCAGGACATAATCACCGATGGAAATCTCATCAGTGATGACATGCTCCCGGATCCGCTCATCATATCCCTCATAATGGCCGCAAATAAAAATCAAATGCTCTTCCTTTGCCAGCTCTTCTGCTTTCTTTTGCGTATACCGTTCACCCTGAGGACACATGAGGATCACCCTTGGAGAAGTGCTTTTTGCGCGCTCTTTCAAATCAGTCACTGCATCGAAAATCGGCTGGGGCTTTAACACCATCCCAGCACCGCCGCCATATGGGTAATCGTCAACTGTCTGATGCTTATTATCAGCAAAGTCCCTGAAATTGACGACATTGTACTGTGCCGCTCCTTTTTCAGAAGCCTTTTTCAGGATGGAATGGCCAAACACGCCCTCGAACATTTCTGGAAAAATAGACAGGACATCGATATTCATCATGAAAGAAGCCCTTCCATCGGCTCAATTTCAATAACCTTTTCCTTGACATCCACTTTTTTCACGATGTCCTCAATGTAAGGAATCAGGAGTTCCTTGCCTTTGCTTCCCTTAACAACCCAGACATCATTAGCACCCGGAGTCAAGATTTCGATGACCTTTCCGAGTTCTTCACCTTCCGTGGTAAACATGGTGCAGCCGATGATATCCTGGAAATAAAACTCACCTTCCTCAAGGGTGCCGCGCTGAGTTTCTGGAACCTTAAGGATGCCGTCCCTCATTCTTTCTACCTGATTGACATTATCGAACCCTTCAAATGTCAGCAGGTTGAAATTCTTATGGGTTCTATGGCTTTTCACGATCAATTCCTCTGGCTCCTTGGAACCCGGCATGAATAAAAATAATGTATTCCCAATCTTGTAGCGTTCCTCTGGAAAGTCGGTCCTTGAAATTACTCTAACTTCGCCGCGAATGCCATGCGTATTTACTATCTTTCCGACATTAAAATACTTTTCCATTTCACAATCACCTCTCGCGTATTTCGGCCACGATGCCATCTTTCACTATAATAGTCTTTCCTGAAAGAAACTCATCCCATTGATCGCCAACACTAACGTCGACAATTCCTTGAAGCTCTGTTTCTTTAATTTCACTCCCAAGCGGAAGAATATGTAGTTGTTCTATTTGAAAATCCAGGAGCTTGATTTTTTCTTTATGGACTTTTATTTCTTGTTCAAAATGCTTTTTCAATGTTTCAGGCGGAAATTTCTTTGATTTTTCTAGCTTCTTTAGTTCAAATCTCAATTGATCGCATTCTTTCTGCAGCTGAAGCTTTCTGGAGTGGTATTTTTGGTGGATTTTCCCCTTGCTCTCTTCTGTCAGTACCTGTTTGACAACGATTGTTTGCAGTACCTTCAAAGCATTTCCCCCTTAATGCCAACCTGGCCACAACATTTTATTGAAGAGCTGGACACGGATTACAAGTCATCCTGGTGATCATTATTTATATCAAGTATCTATTATACCTTAATTTCCACAAATAGAAAAAAGGAGGGTTACCCCTCCCTTTCAGAACAATCATTTATAGAGTTATCTACCTTCTGCTTGTGCAGATGATTGTTATTCGACGATTTCCAAGAAAATCTTCTTTTGCTGTGATGAACCTGCTGCATAGACTACTGTTCGAATCGCCTTTGCAACGCGTCCCTGCTTACCAATAACTTTGCCCATATCACTTTTGTTGACGGAAAGCTTATAGGTAACGCGCTGATCCTCTTCATGTTCATTTACATGGACATCTTCAGGAAAATCAACAAGTGGCTTCACGATCGTCTCGATTAATTCTTTCATGGGCGTGTCCACAATTACTTGCTTTGCTTAGCGTTGTGGAATTTTTCCATGATACCTTGCTTAGAGAACAAGTTACGCACTGTATCAGATGGTTTTGCACCGTCATTCAACCACTTAAGAACTAGCTCTTCGTTAAGTTCAACCTTTGCTGGCTGAGCAACTGGGTTGTAAGTTCCTACAGACTCGATGAAACGGCCGTCACGTGGTGAACGGGAATCAGCTACTACAATACGATAGAAAGGAGATTTTTTAGCTCCCATACGCTTTAAACGAATTTTTACTGCCATTTTAAATAAGCACCTCCGAATAGTTTCACACAAGATAGAATAATACCAAATAGAAAACAGCTTGTAAAGTGTTTTTTCTTTACAGACTGAAAATACCTTAATTTACAAGTTAAAACGGGTTGAACGGCAGTTTGAAACCGCCCTTTTTCTTGCCTTTTTGCTGCATGTTCGTCATCTGCTTCATCATCTTTTTCATGTCTTCGAACTGCTTGAGCAGGCGATTGACTTCCTGGATGGATGTACCGCTCCCCTTCGCGATCCGTTTCCGCCTGTTGGCGTTGATGATTTCAGGATGAGTTTTTTCATTGGCTGTCATCGACTGGATGATCGCCTCGACATGCGAAATTTGCTTTTCATCGATTTGAAGATTGTTCATGCCCTTGATTTTATTAGCACCAGGCATCATTTTGAGGATTTCATCCAACGGCCCCATCTTTTTCACCTGGCCAAGCTGGTCCAGGAAATCATCCAGGGTAAATGATGCTGTACGCATTTTTTTCTCAAGCTCTTTCGCCTTTTCTTCATCGACATTTGCCTGTGCCTTCTCAATCAGGGTAAGAACGTCACCCATACCAAGGATCCTGGACGCCATCCTTTCAGGGTGGAAGGCTTCCAGTGCATCAAGCTTTTCCCCGAGACCGACGAATTTGATCGGAGTATTGGTAACAGCGCGGATGGACAGCGCAGCACCGCCTCGTGTATCGCCGTCAAGCTTTGTCAGGACGACACCTGTCAAGCCAAGCTGTTCATTGAAGCTTTGCGCGACATTCACGGCATCCTGCCCTGTCATCGCGTCGACAACAAGGAAAATCTCGTCTGGTTTGGAAAGCTCCTTGATCTGCTTCAGCTCGTCCATCAGGTTTTCATCCACATGAAGACGACCAGCAGTATCGATCAGGACATAGTCATTATGGTCTTCCTTCGCTTTGGCAATCGCCTGTTTAGCAATTTCAACAGGGCTGACCTGGTCTCCAAGCGAGAATACCGGCATGCTCAATTGCTTGCCGAGCGTCTCGAGCTGCTTGATGGCAGCTGGACGATAGATATCCGCCGCAACAAGCAAAGGTTTTCGATTGTATTTTTTGCGAAGGAGATTTGCAAGCTTACCGGTGGTCGTCGTTTTACCAGCACCTTGAAGACCGACCATCATGATGACAGTCGGAGGACGATTTGCGGCAGCGATCTTGCTTTGCTCTCCGCCCATCAGCTCGGTAAGTTCTTCTTTAACAACCTTGATGACCTGCTGGCCCGGTGTCAGGCTTTTGACAACCTCCTGGCCAACTGCCCTTTCAGTAACTTTCTTGACGAAGTCTTTAACAACTTTAAAGTTAACGTCAGCCTCTAGAAGCGCCAGACGGACCTCTCGCATCATTTCTTTTACATCCGCTTCCGAGACCTTGCCTTTTCCGCGGATCTTTTGCATCGTATTTTGCAGTCGGTCGGCCAATCCTTCAAATGCCATATCATGCGCCTCCCTAGTCTAATTTCTCAAGCTCGGCTATCATTTCATGCAAATCGCGGTCGTTCTCTCCATCCCCAATACGCTCTTTCAATTTTGAAATGAGTTCGCTTCTTTTCTGGAATTTTTCGAACAACAACAACTTTTCTTCATACTCCTCGAGCATCGCTTCTGTGCGTTTGATGTTGTCGTATACAGCCTGCCGGCTAACATCATACTCTTCAGCAATCTCTCCGAGCGAATAGTCATCAAGATAGTACAGAGCCATATAACTGCTTTGTTTTGGAGTCAGCAATGCCTGATAAAAGTCATACAAATAGTTCATGCGGTTCGTTTTCTCAAGCATTTCGATTCCCCCATGTTAAGTGAAATACCTTTACATTAAGAGTTTACACACGATCATCATCTCTGTCAAGAAAAGTTCTTTACAGCGATTTGTTGGTAAATCAAGATTCCTCTGCTGTTTCCTCTTTATCGACCATATCTGCGAAAAGGCCATAAACATACCTTTCAGCATCAAATTCCTGCAGGTCATCCATTTTTTCACCAAGCCCCACGAATTTAACCGGAATGTTCAGCTCATTGCGGATGGCAAGTACAATACCACCCTTCGCTGTTCCATCAAGCTTAGTAAGGACAATCCCACTTACGTCAGTCGCTTCTTTAAATGTTTTAGCCTGAATCAAAGCGTTCTGGCCAGTAGTTGCATCAAGCACAAGCAATACTTCATGAGGAGCTCCGGGCACTTCACGTTCAATGACACGCTTTACCTTTTCAAGCTCTTTCATGAGGTTTACCTTATTTTGCAATCTGCCGGCAGTATCACAAATCAGGATATCCGCTTTTCGTGACTTCGCCGACTGGACGGCATCATACATGACCGCTGCCGGATCAGATCCTTCTGCCTGCTTGATGACATCGACACCAACGCGGTCTCCCCAAACTTCAAGCTGCTCGATTGCACCTGCACGGAAGGTATCTCCTGCGGCAAGCAGGACATTTTTTCCTTCAGACTTGAACTTATGGGCCAATTTGCCGATGGTTGTTGTTTTGCCGACACCATTGACTCCAACAAACAAAATGACCGTCAGTTCGTCTTCCTGGATGTTCAGCTGGAAAGAGTCGTCATCAGATCCGGCCTCATAGATATCAACGAGCTTCTCGGAAATGACAGACTGAACTTCTTTTGTGTCCTGGATGTTGCGGCGTTTGACCTCTTTTTTCAGTTCTTCAATCAATTCCATTACTGTTTCGAAGCCAACATCTGCCTGGATCAAGATTTCTTCCAGCTCTTCGAAAAACTCTTCATCTACTTTACGATAGCGCGATACAAGGTCATTCACTTTATTGGAGAAGTTATCCCTTGTTTTCGTCAAACCATCTTTGAATTTCTCTGTGACACTTTCAGTCTGTGTCGTAAACTTTTCTTTTAATTTCTTAAAAAAACTCATGGTTCCATCGCCTTCCTACATTAATTCAATAAGACCCCATTCCGCCCAAGGAGATGAAAAGGCAGGGTCTCATCCTTTAGGCGGAACAAGGTAAATATCTTCCTTTTATGCTTTCACCAGTTCATTCGAATCTTCTAGTCTGACGGATACCAGCTTGGAGACTCCGGATTCCTGCATGGTTACACCATAAAGGACATCCGCTTCTTCCATTGTACCTTTGCGGTGAGTGATTACAATAAACTGTGTTTCCTCCCGGTATTTCTTCAGGTATTGAGCGAAACGGTATACATTGGCCTCATCCAATGCAGCTTCCACCTCATCGAGGATACAGAATGGTACTGGACGGACTTTCAGGATGGAGAACAATAGCGCAATCGCGGTCAACGCGCGCTCACCGCCGGATAATAGGCCAAGGTTTTGCAGCTTCTTTCCGGGTGGCTGAGCGACGATTTCTACCCCGGTATTCAGCAGGTCATCAGGCTGAGTCAGCCTCAGGTCCGCTCTGCCTCCCCCAAACAATGCCTGGAACACTGACTCGAAGTGTGAACGGATTGCGGTGAACGTCTGTTCAAAGCGCTTTTTCATCTCAAGGTCCATTTCATCGATGACAAGGAATAAGGTGTCCTTTGCTTCCTGGAGATCATTCTTCTGCTCCAAAAGAAATTCATAGCGCTCTGAGACACGCTCGTATTCTTCAATAGAACCAAGGTTCACCGTTCCCAGTTCCTCAATCGACATTTTAATCAGCTTTACTTTTCTTCTCGCCTCATCTGCCGGAATGGTCAAAGGATATTGTTCCTTTGCCGCTTCATATGATAGCAGGTATTCCTCGCGAAGATGGGCAAGCTTATTATCCAGTTCAACGTCAAGCCTGTTCAGCTTCACTTCTTCATCCTTGAGCACTTCATTGATGCCCTTTAGAAGCCGCCTTAGCTCCTTCGATTCCAGCTCCTGGTCCTCAAGCTTATTTTGAAGCTCCAGACGCTCATTCCTGCGTGAAGAAATCAGCTTAAGCGTTTCATTCTTGTCCTGCAGCTTTCTTTTTGCCGCTTCTTCCAATTGCGTTTCACCGGAAGAACTATCCGTCATTTCAGAGGAAAGAAGAGAGAGATCCTCTTTTAAAATATCCAATTTCCGTGATTGCTCCTCTGCCTGGTTAACGGCTGAATCAAGCTTTTCCTTCACATGGGAATGCTGTTCTTTCTTGGAAGCCAGGCTGATCTTCAAATCACTGATTTCAGATACAAGTGTATCCTTGGAAGTAGAATTCGAGTTCTTCAGCTCGGTCAAGCGTTCTATTTCTTTATCGAATTTTAAAAGATTTTCTCTATACTTAGCCAATAAGCCGTCGAGTTCAACCAGTCTGGATTCTAGCTTTTCTTTATCTGTATCGAGCTGCGTCTTCTCAGAATCGTATACAGATAGTCGTTCATTTATATTTTTCTGCTCCAATTCCACTTCCCGAAGGTCGCCCTTCAAGCCCTGCTGTTTAAATCGAAGCTCTTCTCCTGCTCTCCGCAATTCTTCAAGCCGTGTTTCGCTGGCTTGCGTATCAGCTTTTAATGATTTGACCTTGGATTCAAGCAAACTTGTCTTTTCTTCCATATCGGCAAGCTTATTCGTCAAATCCTCTAATTCACCCTTACGGCTAAGGAGTGAACTTGATTTTTGCTTCACAGCTCCTCCAGTCATCGACCCGCCAGGATTGACTACATCGCCATCAAGCGTAACGATCCTGCTGCGGTATTGAAGCATTTTGGCAATTTCATTCGCACCCTTTAGATCCCTGGCGATCACTACATTGCCAAGCAAGCTCTTTACGACTTCAGCATATTTTTGATCGAATTGAATCAATTCAGCAGCAGTGCCGATATAAGCACTGTTGCCTGAAAGAAGGGCAAGCTGTGAGGATTGCAGATATTTCCCTTTGATGATGCTCATAGGCAGGAAGGTAGCTCTGCCGAATGATTTTTGCTTCAGGAAATGGATTGCGGCTCTCGCATTCTCTTCATTTCGGACAACAATATGCTGCATCGCACCGCCAAGAGCTGTTTCGATTGCCGTTTCATATTGCTTAGGAACTTGGATTAATTCAGCAATTGCACCCTCTATTCCTTGCAGACGGGTGTCCCTCGCCTTCAGAACTTCTTTTACACCCTGGAAAAAGCCTGAATAATCCTCTTCCATTTCTTCCAGCATTTCTTTTTTGGATTTAGCTTGCTGCAGGTACTGATAGGCTTGATATAGCGTTTTCTCTTGCTTCTCGTAATTATTCCTTAAAGATTCAAGCTTCTTCTGTTCATCAAAAAAGATTCTAGCCTGCTCCTCCAATTCCTTCTGGGTAGAGGTGACCTTTTTCTCTATTTCCGCTTTCCTCTCATTGATTTCATCACGAACTGAGACAAAACGATCGTTGTCAGTATCCAGCCTTGATCCTTTGGCTGCTTGTTGCTGCAGCTGTTGCTCAATATAAATTTTTTCATTTTTGGCGCCAGCCTGTTCGTTCAGCACCTCGATGTAATCGCTTTTGATAGAATCTATTTTATGCTCGACATCTTCACTGTATAGATTTAACTGTTCCTGCTTCTGCTGAAGTTCTTTCTGTAGGGCAGCAGCTTCGCCAGCTAATACAGAAACAGATTGTTCGTACTCAGCCTTCTGGTTTTCCAGCAGCTCAATCGAAGATGTCAGTTCCTCAATATTCTTTTCGAGCTGACCTTTGTTTTGTGATGCATTCTTCTTTCGTTCCTTGAGAACTTCTCTTCTGCCTTCAAGCTTTTCAAGCTCCTCGCTGGCATGCAAGAGCACGTTCTGCAAATCGCTGACCGATTCATCCAGTGCCGCAAGCTGGTCCCTCATTTGTTCTATTTGTGCTTCTTTCTTCTGAAGGCCAGCAGACTGTTTGAGTTCATCTTCTTTATGTTGTTCAAGCTGTCTCGACAGCTGTTCCCATCGCCTATGCAAATCTTCAATTTCATAAGCAGTCAGTGCCACTTCAATCTGTTCCAGTTCTTCCTTTTGCTGCAGGTAATCCTTTGCAATCGCAGCCTGGATTTTTAATGGCTCTACCTGACCCTCTAATTCATGGATGATGTCCGTTACCCGATTTAAATTCTCTTGGGTTTCAAAAAGCTTGCTTTCTGCTTTTTTCTTCCTGTACTTATATTTCAGGACACCAGCAGCCTCTTCAAAAATTGTCCTGCGGTCCTCAGGTTTGCTGTTGAGGATTTCCTCAACCCTTCCCTGGCTGATAATGGAGAAAGCTTCACGGCCCAGTCCTGAATCCATGAACAAATCAACAATATCCTTTAGTCGGCAATTCTGCTTGTTGATCAAATATTCACTGTCTCCTGAACGGAAGACACGCCGTGTTACACTCACTTCATTGTAATCCAGCGGCAGTGATTGATCTTCGTTATCAAGGGTCAACGTTACTTCTGCGAAATTCAGCGGCTTCCGCGAATCACTTCCGGCAAAGATGATATCTTCCATTTTTGCACCTCGGAGCGACTTGGCTGATTGTTCCCCCAGAACCCAGCGGATGGAGTCAGTAATATTGCTTTTCCCGCTACCATTTGGACCCACGACAGCAGTCACACCTGGAACGAATTCTACTGAGATCCTTTCCGCAAACGATTTAAAGCCGACCACATCTAATCGTTTTAAAAACAATATGGCTCTCCCTTTCCAGTTAAACTATTTCTCTAAGTTGACATTCGAAAAGCGCAAGCGCCTTGTCCAGCCCCGACAAGCGCTGGATGGCCGACCAGTGAAGTCGTTCTTTGACTTCATTGGGCGGACCGAAGCGACTCGAGGGGCTAGGCGCTGGAGCTAGACAATTTTGAGTTTTAGATGCATCTTCTTTTGTAAAAACCGTTCTATTTATCGCCCATTTCCATATTCGCTTCCATATGGGACTTCAATTTTTCAAGGGCCATCTGGGCAGCATGCTGCTCTGCTTCCTTTTTTGATCGACCTGTGCCTGTCCCTAATTCTTGCCCATTAAGGTAGACTCGGGATTCGAATTCCCGGCTGTGCGCTGGACCAATTTCTTTCATGATCCGATATTCAAGCGATCCTGCACCATCCCTCTGTACAAGTTCCTGAAGCTGACTCTTAAAATCCATCACATGAGAAAAAGCACCGGCATTGATTTTCGGAAACACAATTTCTTCTAGGAATGTAGTGACTGTTTCAATTCCTTTGTCCAAGTATAAGGCACCGATGAACGCTTCGAATACATCTGCCAAAAGAGCCGGCCTGGTTCTTCCGCCAGTCATTTCTTCTCCCTTGCCAAGCAAAACTAGTTCACCAAAGGAAAGTTCATTGGCAAAGGCTACAAGTGATGGTTCACAAACTACAGCCGCGCGCAGCTTAGTAAGCTCTCCCTCACTCATCATCGGGTATTTCTTATATAAGAATTGGGATACAGTCAGTTCCAAAACAGCGTCACCAAGAAACTCCAGCCTCTCATTATCTTCATGAGGCTTTCTACGATGCTCATTCACATAGGATGAATGTGTAAATGCCTGTTTTAAAAGCTTCTCACTATCAAAATGAATACCAATTTTGTCCTGGAATTCTTTGAATTTCTGCTCCTTTGCGCGAATATTCTTTTTTTCTCTTTCTCTTCCATTGTTGCGCATGATTTATTCCACCTTGCCCATAATTTAAAGCTGTTCTTGAATGATTTGCAGATTTGTTTGATCGTGCATTTGCAAAACAAAACAGACTACTAACAGTTTACAAAAAATAACGCCAATAAAGCAAAAAAACTTGGTGTATTCCAGCAGATTACTATTAAAGATTGCTGAATTACAGTTCAAATTACATCCACACCCTAGATTTTAGGACTTTTTTACAGAAGAAAGCCCCGTTTATAAAAACGGAGCTTCTTTGTAAATCGAACAATTACTTTTGGCTATTTATGTAGTTAACAGCGTCACCAACTGTACCGATTTTTTCAGCATCATCATCAGAAATTTCCATGTCGAACTCGTCTTCTAATTCCATAACCAATTCAACAACATCAAGGGAATCAGCACCAAGATCATCTTTAAAAGATGCTTCTAGAGTTACTTGAGATTCATCTACTCCCAAACGGTCAACAATAATTTTTGTTACGCGTTCTAAAACGTCTGCCATGCTTGTTCACCTCCCCTCAAGCCATTATAGTTGATTTTATTTAAATAATAAATGGCTGTAATAACTTTTTAATATTAAACCCTGTACAACTAGGATGGTGATTATATCATAGCCTGAAATTGGACAGTAACTTGTCATCTATCGTGCAGGATAACAGGAAAAATAAATCCTGTCCTACATCACCATGCCGCCATCTACGTGGAGGGTTTGGCCTGTCATATAGGCACTGTCTTCTGATGCCAGGAAGACGACTGTTCTTGCGATGTCTTTTGGCTCACCGAAACGTGCCAGCGGAATCTGCTTGAGCATTTCCGTTTTAACATCCTCGTTTAGCTTATCCGTCATATCTGTCGTGATGAAGCCTGGAGCCACTGCGTTCACGGTGATGCCCCTGGAGGAAAGTTCCTTCGCAGATGTTTTTGTTAGCCCGATCACACCTGATTTTGCAGCAACATAGTTAGCTTGCCCAGGATTTCCGCTGACACCGACGATAGAGGAGATATTGATGATTCTTCCGCTTCTCTGTTTCATCATTTGTCTTGTGACTGCTTTCGTACACAGAAAGACACCTTTTAAGTTAATGTTGATGACATCATCCCATTCAGACTCTTTCATCCTCATCAACAGATTGTCTTTAGTTATACCCGCATTGTTAACAAGAATATCAATCTTGCCGAAACGCTCGATTGTTTCTTTTGCCATACCATTTACTGATTCAGAATTGGAAACATCTGCCTGGATCGCAAATGCATCTCGTCCCATCGCCTTAATTTCATCAACCACTTCAAGCGCCTTTGCTTCACTTCCTGCATAATTGACAGCAACAGATGCGCCTTCCCTGGCAAGTTCAAAAGCAATTTCGCGTCCAATTCCACGTGAGGCACCAGTTACCAGCGCCACTTTACCTTCCAGTCTCATTCCATCTCCTCCTTCAGGGCAGCAACAGCTGCTGCACAAGTTTCTGCATCATAGATTGCAAACGTCTTTGCTGAGCGGTCTACCTTCTTAACAAGCCCTGACAGGACCTTACCAGGTCCGATTTCTATAAAAGTATCGACACCAAGTTCCAGCATTTTAGCCACTGAGTCTTCCCATAGTACCGGAGAGTAAAGCTGCTCTACCAGTCTTTTCTTGAATTCAGAGGCATCTGTCATAGGTTCGGCCGTCACATTGCCAATCACCGGAATAACCGCATTTTTTATTGCGATTTTTTCCAGTATAGTTTCATATCTTTCAGCTGCCGGCTTCATAAGTGATGAGTGGAACGGACCACTGACATCCAGAGGTATAACCCGTTTAGCTCCAGCTTCCTTCGCCTTCACTGAAGCTTCTTCCACTCCAAGCTTTGAACCAGAAATCACGATTTGTCCAGGACAATTCAAATTGGCTAACTGAACAGGATTCCCGCCAGAGGTTACCGTCTCGGTCACATCCATGAGCTTATGGCGATCCATGCCGAGAACAGCCGCCATTGTTCCTTCTCCATTTGGCACAGCTTCTTCCATGAACTCACCACGTTTACGGACTGCATACACAGCATCTTCAAACGAAATAGCTTCTGATGCGACCAAAGCAGAATATTCACCTAGACTATGGCCGGCTGTATAGTCCGGCTTGATCCCAAACTGGCTGAAATAATTCAAGATCGCAATACTAGTTGTCAAAAGAGCAGGCTGAGCATTTGTCGTAAGCGTAAGCTTTTCTTGCGGCCCTTCAAAAATCAGGTTGCTTAAGCTTTCACCCAGGACCTCATCCGCTTTTTTAAAAGTTTCTGAGACTGATTGTTCTGCATCCGCAAGGGCCTTTCCCATCCCTACTGTCTGCGATCCCTGTCCAGGAAACAAAAACGCGATTTTCCCCATGAAAGATTCCCCTTTAACTCGTTATTTTAAATTGCCAATACATTACCTTTTTTCGATGGCTGATTTGATTGTTCCCGATACATCCTTCTCAACCATTTCCCTCGCCTGGCGAATCGAATTAAAAACTGCATTCGCGTCAGACGATCCATGTGCTTTGATTACCGGCGCCTTTAGGCCAAAAAGTCCAGCACCGCCATATTCCGTGTAATCCATCTTATTCTTCAGCACTGTCAAATCCGGCTTCAGGACAGCAGCTGCCATCTTGCTTTTAAAGCTTGAAGTCAAAGCAGATTTAAGCATTTTAAACACCGACATTGCGGTACCTTCAATGGTTTTAAGGACCATATTCCCGGTAAAACCGTCTGCGACGACAACATCCGCAGCTCCCTCGAGCAAGTCCCTGGATTCAACATTGCCGATGAAATTAATATCTGCATCCTTCAATAACTCAAATGTATTCCTGACAAGCTCGTTGCCCTTCTTCTCCTCTGTGCCAATATTCAGCAAGCCAACACGCGGATTTGCAATCCCTCTTGCCTTCTCGCTGTATATCGACCCCATGATTGCATATTGGACAAGGTGTTCAGGCTTTGCATCAGCATTGGCTCCGACGTCCAGAAGCAGGAAGCCTTCTCCTCCAATTGTAGGCAGAGTAGGCGCAAGAGCCGGCCGTTCAATCCCTTCAATTCTACCAACTACAAACAACCCAGCAGCCATCAAAGCTCCTGTATTTCCGGCAGAAATACAGGCATCCGCATTGCCGTCAGCAACTTGCTGAGCTGCCAGGACCATGGAAGCTGTTTTCTTACGGCGCACTGCCCTCACTGGCTCATCGGTACCAAGGATCACTTCTTCAGTATGAAGAATTTCTATTCTCTCATCAGTTGTAAGGTGCTCCCTGATTTTCTTTTCGTCGCCTACAAGCACGATATGTATGTCATTATATTTTTCGATTGCTTTCATTGCTCCGAGGACGATTTCTCTTGGTGCATTGTCTCCGCCCATCGCATCTACTGCTAGCCTCATCGCTATTCATCCCTTATTTATCATTTTTTGAACGATACATTTCAAAATCGCCTTTAAAAACACTTTCACTATTCACAAAACTTACCACTTCTACATGTGTCCGTCCGTTTTCACTATCGATCTTTTTCACTCTTGCTTTGGCAATTACCCTTTCACCTTCTTTTACCGACCTTGTGAATTGGATATTCGCTTTTGCTGTTAATGCAAGCTCATCATTTATAACTGCAACTGCCAGTGAATTAGCCTGGGCAAATAAATGATGCCCCCTGGCGATTTTATTCCGTTTGAACACATGTTCTTTTTTTATATCCAAAATTGATATTGCACTCTGGTCAAGTTCGATATCAATAATTTCTCCAATTACTTCTTCCAGCGGCAGTGAACGGACTTCATCTTCAAAACGTTTTTCCGCCACGTTTTTAATTCTTTCCCTTAATTCAGGAATTGATAATTCCAATCTGTCCAGCCTTATTGTCTGGATACTGACAGAAAACTTTTCCGCCAATTCCTCATCTGTTATGAAGGGATTTTCTTTTATCGTCTCAGTCAACATGGACTGACGTTCTCTTTTGTTGCGTTTCATTACTAAACACCGCCCGAGCTATTAAGACTAGGTACTAATAGTAGTATATATATAATAAAAAAAGATTGCAAGAAGAAAATAGAAAAGCGAAGGCCCACTGGTCCTGCCGTATATTGCGTCGATATGTGCCCGAAGGTTCCGCGTTCTGCGCATAACAAAAGCAGACTCATAACTGAATCTGCTTTCGTCCATTCTATGAATCTTTCAATAGTCAATAGATTCATTAAGGGTCAATCCAGTTTCTCATTGGCAAGAGCACCTGTTTCCTCTAAATACTCCCGCAATAATCTATATTTTCCGCCATGCCAGAAAGCTTCTGATTGAACAAGGAGAGCAGCATCATTCCTTGCTGTTTCTAACGCACGGTAATCATGGACCATATCCGCTACCTTGAATTCAGGCAGGCCGCTTTGTTTTTTCCCAAAGAAGTCGCCTGGCCCCCGAAGTTCTAAATCCTTCTCACTAAGAACAAATCCATCATTCGTTTCAGACATTATTTTCATACGCTCTTTCCCGACTTCACTTTTAGGATCTGCAAGGAGAATACAGTAGGATTGGTCACTGCCACGGCCAACCCTGCCTCTTAATTGGTGAAGCTGTGCCAGACCAAATCGCTCAGCATCATATATCAGCATGACCGTCGCATTCGGGACATTGACTCCAACCTCGACAACTGTAGTCGAAACGAGGACCTGGACCTCATTTTCACTGAATGATTTCATCACTTGGTCTTTCTCATCCGAATGAAGGCGTCCATGCATCAGACCGACTTTGTAACGGTCCTTAAAAAAGAAGCTCAATGTGCTGTGCACATCAATTGCGTTCTGGACATCCAGCTTATCAGACTCCTCGATAAGAGGACAAATCACATAGGCCTGCCTTCCTTTCGCCAGTTCTTTTTCCATGAAGGCAAGCACTCGCTCAAGCATTTCATGTTTGGCCCAATACGTTTCGATCGTTTTACGTCCTGCTGGCATTTCATCAATGACAGAGACATCCATTTCACCAAATACGGTAATGGCAAGAGTCCGTGGAATTGGAGTCGCAGTCATGAACAGGACATCAGGGTTTTCCCCTTTTTCCCTAAGCACTCGTCTTTGTTCAACGCCAAAACGATGCTGTTCATCCGTGATCACCAGTCCCAGGTTATGAAAATCCACTTCATCCTGGATCAATGCATGTGTCCCAATCAGAACGTCAATTTCACCGAGTTTTAGCTCTTCAAGCATCTCTCTTCTACGCTTGCCTTTAACTGAACTTGTCAGAAGAGCAACTGAAATCCCGAAAGGCTCAAGCATTTGCGCCAATGATTGCGAGTGCTGTTCGGCCAGAATTTCGGTCGGAACCATTAATGCCCCTTGGTAACCGGCACTCTTAGCGGCATAAAGGGCAATCGCCGCAACTACTGTTTTACCTGAGCCTACGTCTCCTTGAAGAAGGCGATTCATGCGGTAAGGTGACTTCATGTCCCCAAGAATTTCATTTACCACCCGTTTCTGCGCCCCTGTTAGTGGAAAAGGCAGTCCTGAAATGAATGCTTTTAGCTTGTCCAATTCATATGAAATCGCAATTCCTGGACTCTGTTCCCGCTCAAGCTTTCTCAAGGACTGCATCTTAAGCTGGAATAAAAGAAACTCCTCATAAACAAATCTTCTTCTTGCCTGCTTCATCTCTTCGGAATCTGACGGGAAATGCATGATTCTAAGAGCATCCCTTCGGTTCAGCAGCTTATATTTCTGAAGAAGCTCAGCCGGCAAGATTTCTTCAATTTCGTGTCCAAATTGGGAAAACGCCTGCTTGATCAGCCTCCTGATCGTTTTCACGGTCATTTTCCCTTTTACAGCGTAAACAGGTTCAAAATCCTGGCTCTTTCCATGCCCGCCTACTGACATTTGAGTTGCAGTGATCGTCTGCCTGTGCTGATCCCACTTCCCGGTAACAGAAATCGTTTCACCGACATTTATTTTTTGTTTTAGATAAGGCTGGTTAAAGAATGTAGCAATGATTAGATACCGGCCAACTAACAGCCTCACTGTCAGACGGTTCTTTTTACGGCCATAATATACAACGGAGGGTTCGCTGTGAACCACTCCCTCTACCGTGACTCTCTCGTCATGTTTGACTTCTGCAAGATCCTTAAGTCGATAATCTTCATAACGGTATGGGAAGTATTCAAGCAAGTCACCGACAGTCCTGATGTGCATGTCTGCCAGGGTATCCGCCATTTCATTGCCGATTCCTTTAACTGCTGTTACTGGTTGTTTTAATTGTTCATTCACGATTATCAAGCGGTATACCGAAAATATCTGGCCTCCAGCTCCCGGCCAATCGGTGTTGCCGCTCCCCCTCCTCACGCTGTTTCTGGATTTCCGTTATGACTCTTTTTGCCTGTGTAACTCATTTTGGGGCAATGTATAACTTCTGCTTTTACCGTTTTTCCCTGAGCAGCCGTTTTCGGGCAATGCAGAACCTCTGCTTTTACCATTTTTGCCTGTTCAGATCTTTATCGGGCAATGCAGCCATGATTACGTTTATCATCAACATAACATAGCGGACTCAAATAGTAATACCCTTTATAAACAAAACGAAATAGAAGGGGAGTCCCCTTCTATTTCTTAGTACCATATTCCAATTTTACTTGTCCAGCCGGAGAATTCCCTGCTCTGGATTCATTATTCGATCGCGAAGATGAAGGCGTATAATGGCTGTTCTCCATTATGGACTTCAACTTCTACATCGCCATAATTGTTTTCAACAAACTCGACAATGGAATCGACATCTTCATCAGAGGCATCTTCACCTTTGAGGATTGTCAGGATTTCTGAATCCTCGTCAAGCATCTGATCCAATAGATCCTTTGCTGCCTTGACTTTATCCTGGTCCTTCAAGACGATCTTTCCATCTGAAATACCCATGAAATCTCCTGTTGAGATTTCAAGTCCGTCAATACTTGTGTCGCGGACTGCATATGTCAGCTGGCCTGTTTTCACATGCTGCATAGCTTCTGTCATTGCTTCTTTATTATCACCAGGTTCAGCCGATGGGTTAAATGAAAGCAATGCTGTCATTCCCTGAGGCACCGTTTTAGAAGGAATGACTACCACTTCTTCCTCCGCTACCTCTGCAGCCTGCTCAGCGGCCATGATGATGTTTTTATTGTTTGGAAGGATGATGACCTTGCGCGCATTCACTTCCTTGATTGCCTTAATGATATCCTCAGTGCTTGGATTCATCGTCTGTCCGCCTTCGATCACGGCGTTCGCACCGATGCTGCGGAACAACTCAGCAATACCGGAACCCATTGAGACAGCGACGATTCCATACTCACGCTTTTCCTTTTTCGGCTCATTGGCCTGTGTACGAAGCGGAGTAGATGGTTCACCGACAATATCAGTGTGCTGCTGGCGCATGTTCTCAATTTTCATATTAATGAGGTTTCCATATTTTTGTCCATAAGTCAGAACCTCGCCAGGCTGTTCTGAGTGGATATGTACTTTTACAACTTCTTCATCGGAAATTACCAGAAGTGAATCTCCGTATTTACTCAAGTCTTGGCGGAAATTTTCCTCCGAGAATGCTTCTTTCCCTTCAAGCCTGACCATGAATTCAGTACAATAGCCGAATTCGATATCCTCTGTATTCATGTGGCTCTGGACGCTCTTATGATGCTCAGCGCTGACAAGCTCATTCATGTTCGGCATTGCAGATGGGGAATCAGGAAGCTTTTCGCCCTTCAATTCTGCAAGGAAGCCTTCATAAACGAATACAAGACCCTGACCGCCACTGTCCACTACTCCTACTTCCTTCAGGACAGGCAGCAGGTCTGGTGTGCGGTTTAATGATGCCTTCGCTTCTTTCAGCACTTCCTCCATCAAGCCAATAAGGCTTTCATGGTTCTTTGCAACAGCGACAGCATGCCTTGCAGCATCCTTTGCAACTGTTAAAATCGTGCCTTCCACAGGTTTCATGACAGCTTTATAAGCTGTTTCGACACCTGCGTTCAACGCAGCGGCAAACTCTACAGAGTTCACAGTCGGCTTGTTTTCGATCGCTTTTGCAAAACCACGGAATAATTGGGAAAGGATAACCCCAGAGTTACCTCTCGCTCCCATAAGCAAGCCCTTGGCAAGCGCAGAACCAACCTTTCCGATATGTTCCTGTACATTGTTCTTTACTTCCTTAGCACCGGAAGTCATGGATAAATTCATATTCGTTCCCGTATCACCATCAGGAACAGGGAAGACGTTAAGCGCGTCGACATACTTGGCATTCGCCGCCAAATGGTTGGCACCCTGAATCACCATCTCCGCAAAACGTTTTCCGTCTAGAACATTAATAGACACAAATCTTTCCTCCTCTTACGGGTTCGTTACACGAACTCCCTGAACGTAAATATTGACCGAGTCAACTGCCAGCCCTACAGTTTTATCAAGAGTGTACTTAACCTTTGACTGGACATTGTGGGCAACCTCGGAAATTTTCGTCCCATAGCTCACAATAATATACATATCGATATGTACTTCCTCGTTTTCCTGGCGAACGATTACTCCGCGAGTGAAATTCTCCCTGCGCAAAATATCTGTCAATCCGTCCTTGATCTGATTCTTTGAAGCCATCCCGACAATACCATAGCAATCGACTGCTGCGCCGCCCGCGATCGTTGCAATGACATCATTTGATATATCAATTTGTCCGTACTTCGTTTTTAGCTCGATGGACATGATTCGTTCCCCCTTTGGAAAAATAGCATTATGCTACAGTTATTTTACTATAAGCCAATCAATTTTTAAAGTTATTCTGCCCTTCCCTTTATTATTCAGCAAGAATCTCAACTATATGTCAAGGTTTTTTTCTTTATAGCTTTCGCCAGAACTATTGCAAATGCGAAATTTCTATGATAAATTATTAAAGTATGTCAGAGAAAAGGTTATCCTATTTATTCGCAATTCTGACGATATGCAAATAATTGCAGCAAAACAATAGTATCAGCTTTTGTCAGTTAGGAGGGAAATCATATGCCACGTAAATGTGTAGTAACTGGTAAATCAACTCGTTCTGGTAACGCACGCTCTCATGCAATGAACGCTAACAAGCGTACATGGGGTGCTAACCTTCAAAAAGTACGTATTCTTGTAGACGGTAAGCCTAAGCGTGTTTGGGTATCTGCAAGAGCTCTAAGATCAGGTAAAGTTGAGCGCGTTTAATTAAAAAAGGTCGCAGATATTCTGCCTGGCTCCAGCAGCCGGCAGGAAGCTGCACGGCATCCTTGAGGGTGCCTTTTTTATTTTTGCGCAACTTATTAATCCGTCTCCATTCTCATTCTTCCCAATTGGCGGCAAAAATAATAGCACCCCGTTTCCAGGGTGCCAAGGGAATTTTCATATTCTCTCTTAAATTACTCTTTTATGGCTTCTATTCCTTTTTAAATGCACCTAACATCGCCCGTACGAGGCCCCCTAAAAATTTAGGCAGTTTGATTGTATAGAATCTCATACCGTCCCTCCTCACCATCTCTCGAAAACCAGTCTTCTTTCTGCATCCGTACAGTATATTCGCCGGTATGCAAAAATTGCTCCTTTCATGTGAGTCCGTGAATTCAATTCATGAATAGAGCTTTTAGAAGACCTTTCAATCCTTGCTCCTTACAACTAATAATATGCCTTCAGAAAATGAAAAATTACCATGACCTCTAATAAGTTCATTACTAATACATAGTGTCGACCCCATAGGAATATGACAGTCATTTAATGGGTATTTAAAATTTTCTAGCGTAAGTCCAGAGACTGCTGGTGTTATAGGGAGGAAGGAAATATATTTAAATTCATCAATCTTGCTCACGGAGTAGGTACCTGGTTCTTTTACGTACAAAATATTTTTTGTATCAATGATTTCGATATGCACGGTAGAACGGTCCTGAAGTGGCTTGACCAGAAGCTGGATGTTTGCCATCAAATGGTCCAGCCTTCCTCCGGTTGCTCCAAATACCTTGATGGATTCTGGTTCCTGCTCAAGAGCCCAGTTTAAAGCTAGTTCCATATCTGTCTCATCTTTTTCAGGCTTGAATTTATTCAGATCTGAAACAGCTTCTTCGATTTCTGCCAATTCTGCTTCTGACACAGAGTCAAAATCACCAAAGGCAGCAGATGGCTTGATTCCCGCGTTCAATAAATAGGACACACCTCTATCGATCCCAATCCAGATGACATTTCTTCCGTCATATAAATGAAACTCTGGTATCAGGTTTTTCGGCCCTCCTGCTACTAAGTTTATAATCATGAAAAAACTCCTCTTTCCAGTTAAAAATTTTGAAAATACTAAGCTAAATAAAGCCAGCCGCATGTGACGGCTGGCTTTATTTATTATCTTAAGCTTGCGATAGCAGCTTTTCTGTCTTCCTTATTAAAGACTGCTGAACCGGCTACAAGTACATTAGCTCCTGCTCCTACACAAAGCTTGGCTGTCTCTTCGTTCACGCCGCCATCGACTTCAATTTCCAAATCAGGATTCAGTGCGTCTGCAAGTTCTTTCACCTGTTTAATTTTCGGCAGAACGGAGGAAATGAATTTCTGGCCGCCAAATCCAGGATTCACGGACATAAGCAACACCATGTCGACATCCTCAATTATATGCTTAAGGCTGTCCACAGGCGTAGCTGGATTCAGGACAACCCCCGCTTTCACACCGGTAGATTTAATCAGCTGGATTGTCCTGTGGAGATGCCTGCTGGCTTCCACATGGACTGTAATGTAATCCGCTCCTGCCTTTGCGAAAGCTTCGATATATTGGTCCGGATTCTCGATCATCAGGTGGACATCAAGCGGCAGCTTTGTTACCGGCCTGATTGCTTCGACAATCAGTGGACCTATCGTTATATTCGGCACGAAATGCCCATCCATTACATCGACATGAATATAATCAGCGCCACCTCGCTCGACATCCTTGATTTCTTCCCCCAGGCGGGCAAAGTCGGCTGATAAAATTGAAGGTGCGATTTTCACCATGGTTCAGTACCTCGGCTTTCTATCTTTTATTTCTAATAAGAAGTCCTTATAATGCAAATATCTGTATTCTGGCAATGAGCCTGACTCGACTGCTGCTTTGACGGCACATTTAGGCTCCGCCATATGAAGGCAGCCGCGGAATTTGCAATCCTCACTGATTTCAGCAATGTCCGGGAAGCATGAATTCAGTTCCTCCGCTTCAATCTCTGTGAATTCCAGAGAACTGAAACCAGGGGTATCAGCAACAAGCCCATTATTGATGGTAATCAGCTCCACATGCCTTGTCGTATGCTTGCCCCTGCCAAGATGGGAGGATATATCATCGGTTTTCAACTCCAGATCAGGTCGGATTGCGTTTAGCAGAGATGATTTACCCACTCCTGATTGACCGGCAAAAACAGATATTTTGCCCTCAATATGGGGTTTTAGTTTTTCCAGTCCCTCTGAAGTTTCAGAAGAAGTTAAAATAACTTCATATCCTGCATTCCGATAGTCCTCTGCATATTCCTCAAGCCGGGACTTTTGGTCATCATTGGTCAGATCCATTTTTGTGATGCAGATGAGTGGCTTGATTTGGTTATATTCAACTAGTACCAAAAACCTGTCGAGCAGGGCTGTACTGAAGTCGGGTTCTACAGCTGAAAAAACAAGGATGGCCTGGTCTACATTCGCAATCGGAGGGCGGACCAACTCATTCTTCCGGTCTTTTACTTCAAGAATATAGCCTTCCGTGTCGTTCTCAGCCTGATAAACGACTTCATCACCTACAAGCGGTGTGACCTTGTTCTTGCGGAAAACACCTCGTCCTCGGCATTGGACAACCCCATCTTCATTCGCAACATAATAAAAGCCGCTCAGTGCCTTGATAATTTTGCCCTCAGGCATAGCAACACTCCCTGTCTGTTAGTCTTCTGGGTAAGGAACAGTATTTTCTTCGATAACCTTGCCATCACGGACAACTCTATAATAAGCCTCATCGTTTGGCGGAATATTAAATTCATATTCCCTTTCCGTATTTTCTGTTATTTCAAAAGTGTCCTCTGGTACCATATCCTCAGGATGTTCAAGGTCACTATAGAATATCTGGATCTGTTGCGGTACACCTTCTTCTGAAGGTTCATACGGAATCCTTATGACATGCTTCACTCGTTTAGGAACCATTTCTTTCCCTTTCGAAATGACCACACTTACCTTACTACCCGGTGGTAGCTTAGTTCCTGCTTCCGGTTTTTGGGAAATGACGTATCCGGCTTCTATCGTATCATGAAACGCCTCAGTACTGTCATCAATAACCAGCCCAGTGGTTTCCTCATATACATTGAGGTTGTCTTGATTGTATCCTTTCAACTCACGCAATGTTACCAATTCTGGTCCCTTGCTGACTGTAAATTCCAAAGTTGTCTCCTCAGGAATGACGGATTCACCGCCAGATGGATTTTGATCAATGATGGTACCAGCTTCGCTATCGTCATGCACTTCGGTTTTAATGATATCCTTGAAGCCTTTACCTTCCAGCAGTTTGTAAACATCGTCGTAATTCCTATCGGTATAATCCGACAATTCCACTTCTTCTTTTCCTGTACTGATGTACAAGTCGATTTTATTGCCTTCTTTGATCATCTTTCCTGCTTTCGGGTTGGTGCGGATCACATTTCCTTCTTCGACTTCTTCATCGCTGATTTCCTTCCGGTCTCCAATGATAAAACCTGCGGACATCAGCTCAGCGACAGCATCTTCTACTTCCATCCCACTTACATCTGGCACATCTTTTTCCTTAGGGCCAAATATATCAGGTCCTATTGTTACCATCAATATTCCCGCAGTCAAGATCAATAAAAACAAACCTGTCAATATAATCGGCCATTTCTTTTTCTTCTTTTTCTCCGGCTTTGCCTGTGGAGCATCCATCGGACCCGGAGCATCCTTACGTACGATCGTTTCATCAAGATTATGATAAGGACGGTCATTTGTTATAATTGGTATTGCTTTTGTTGCTTCATCATCTTCTGGTATGGCGAACTTCCCTTCATTCAAACGTTTGGCATCGAGTGCCGTACGCAAGTCTTCTTCCATTTCATCCACTGTATCATATCGATGAAAAGGGTCCTTCGCAGTTGCCTTGAGAACCACATTCTCAACGCTTTGAGGAATTTGCGGATTCCATCTCTTTAAAGACGGAGTCTCGGACTGTAAGTGTTTCAATGCGATTGATACAGCTGATTCACCTGAAAACGGAAGTCTTCCTGTAAGCAATTCAAACATGACAATTCCAATCGAATAGATATCTGATTTTTTATTTGCCATGCCACCCCGTGCTTGTTCAGGAGAAAGGTAATGAACAGAGCCAAGTACCGAATTCGTTTGCGTGATACTGGTCGCGCTTAAAGCCATCGCTATGCCGAAATCAGTGATCTTTACGGTACCGCTGCTGTCGATCAGGATATTATGCGGCTTGATATCCCGGTGAACAATATGGTTTTGATGGGCATGTGAGATTGCGGAAGTAAGCTGCTTCATGATGTCCAGGGCTTCTTCAACCGGCACTGGCGCATGCTGCTGTATGTACTGCTTCAAAGTCTGACCATCGACATATTCCATCACAATATAGTATAGCCCGTCCTCTTCCCCGACATCATATATACTGACGATATTGGGGTGAGCAAGACTGGTTGCGGATTGCGCTTCTCTATGGAACCTGCGGATGAATTCATCATCATTGGCAAAATCAAGACGAAGCATCTTGACCGCTACATCCCTATCGAGAATCATGTCATGGGCAAGGTAGACATTCGCCATGCCTCCGCCGCCGATCATGTCCTTGATTTTATAGCGCCCGCTGATTCTTTTTCCGATAATCATATTCTTCACCTGCCCTCGTTGAATTCCTGGTATTCGACGATAGCAAGAGTTATATTATCTTCGCCGCCGTACTCGTTTGCCCTTTTAATAAATTCTGCCGCTTTATCTTCAAGGGACATCTCTTTGTTTGTAACGATGCTTTCCATTTCATCCTGGCTCACTTTATTGGAAAGGCCATCGGAACAAAGCAGCAAGGCATCTTCCTCTTCAAAGATGATTGTTTTCACATCCATCTCGACCGACTCTTCAGTACCGAGCGCCCTTAAAAGAACATTTTTCCTTGGATGATGCTCTGCATCTTCCCTTGAAATCTGTCCAGATCGAACCAGTTCGTTTACAAGAGAGTGATCCTCCGTCAACTGCTTGAATCCTGTTTCATTCAACAAGTAACAACGGCTGTCACCTATATTTACTATGGTCGCGAACAGGTTTGTACAAATGGCCGCCACGATGGTTGTTCCCATACCTTCACACTCTGTGTTTTTCATGGAATGCTCGAAAATATCTTTATTGACTTGCAAGACCGCTTCTTCCATCCATTTTTCTGCTTCTTCTGCTGTATGTATCTGCGTTGAACTATCCCATAGATTCTTCAAATGCTTGATCGTCATTTCACTGGCAACATCACCCGCACGGTGGCCGCCCATGCCATCTGCTACGATGGCAAGGCGCTGACCGTGAGAGTTTACAAAAATGCCGCCATTGTCTTCATTATGCAGGCGGACTTTTCCCCTGTCTGTCATGAAAACAGCCTTCATTTTGTCACCTCGTCTCTTCTTTTCTTTCTTTCGCCCGAAGTTGTCCGCAAGCTGCTTCAATGTCATGCCCTTGTTCTCTTCTGATTGTCACATTCACTCCGCGGTCGCGAAGTGTCCGTTCAAACTTGAAAATTTGGCTCTTTGGTGTCCTTACGTAATCACGCTCAGGTACATAGTTGACTGGAATAAGATTAATATGGCACTTAATGCCCTTAACCAGTTGCGCAAGCTCCTCCGCATGCTCAACCTGGTCATTCACTCCGCCAAAAAGACCATACTCAAAGCTGATTCGCCGTCCTGTCTTGTTCACATAATAGCGGACTGAATCCATCAGGTCAGGAAGCTTATATGCACGGTTGATCGGCATCAGCCTGCTGCGCAGTTCGCTATTCGGAGCGTGCAGCGAAATCGCAAAGTTGATTTGCATATTCTCATCAGCAAACTGATAAATTTTCGGGATGATTCCGCTTGTTGATACCGTAATATGACGCGCGCCGATATTCAAGCCTTTTTCATGGTTGACGATCTTCAGGAAAGAAAGCATATTGTCGTAGTTATCGAACGGTTCACCGATTCCCATAATTACAATTGAGCTGACTCTTTCATCCGTTTCATCAAGTGCCTGTTGTACTTTTACGACCTGGGCCACAATTTCTCCTGCTTCCAGGTTCCTTTTTAGGCCTCCAAGTGTTGAAGCACAAAAAGTGCAGCCAATCCTGCAGCCTACCTGTGTGGTTACACAAACAGAGTTTCCATACTCATGTCTCATAAGTACGGTTTCAATGGACTTGCCATCATGCATTTCGAATAAGAACTTGATCGTTCCATCTGATGATGTCTGCTGAATAATAGTATCGAGTGTTGTCAATACGAAATGCTCTTCCAGCTTGTCCCTTAAAGTTTTTGAGAGGTTGGACATATCCTCGAAGGAAACTGCTCTTTTTTTGTAAAGCCAGTCAAATACTTGTTCTGCCCGGAAAGGTTTTTCTCCTTGTTCCTTCAGCCAGTCCTTCAGTTCATCAAGCTGAAGTGAATAAATGGACTTTTTTGCTGTATCTTCTGTTGCTGCATTTCTTGTTGTTTTTTCTTGTTCCATGTTATTCCACCTTCTTTCTTAAACAAGCAATATAAAACCCATCAGAGCCAAAGTCTTGCGGAAGAATCTGCACATCATAACCACTGATCAATGGTTTGATTGTCTCAGGCATTCTTTCTGCAAATGTTGTATCTCCTTCGAATTCAGGATGCTCGCGTAAAAATTCTTCCATTACTTCCTGGTTTTCTGCACGGTCAACCGTGCATGTACTATATACAAGTGTCCCTCCTGCTTTTAAAAGCGGGGCAACTGATTGCAGCAGGCTTAGCTGGATGGTTTGCAGCTGTGATAAATCCTGTTCTTTCTTAGTATACTTCATATCCGGCTTTCGTCTCATAACCCCTAAGCCAGAGCATGGGGCATCCAGCAATACCCGGTCAATCGATTCTTTTTCAAATTGAGCCGCAGCCTCGCGACTGTCCATTTTTTGAGCTTCGATATTTTCTAGACCAAGACGCTCAGCATTTTCCGAGATTAACTTGACCTTGTGCTCATGAAGATCGAGTGAGATCACTTTGCCGCTATTTGCCAGCTTCTCAGCGATATGAGTAGTTTTCCCTCCAGGGGCTGCACATGCATCAAGAATGACTTCTTCTTCCTTAATGCCCAGCGCGTGGGCAACCAGCATGGAACTCTCATCCTGGATGGTTAACAAACCATACTTGAATGCTTTGGATGAAGCGAGATTGCCTCTCAGACACTTGATTGCTTCCGGGAGAATCGGACTTGGTTCTACTTCAAACCCTTCTTCCTCAAGAAGATCAAGGCACTCATCCCGTGATATCCTCGTCAAATTGACCCTGCCAGTCTGGAGAGGTGCAGTTAAGTTCACTTCACACATTTCCCTGGTCTTCTCCACACCAAATTGATTTACCCATCTTCTTACAAGCCACAAAGGATGGCTTGTCTCAATCGATATTCTTTCGGCAGGATCCGTGATTGCATCCAGGGAAGGCAATCCGTTTCTTTGTATGCTTCTCAGCACACCATTCACAAGACTTGCAATGCCTTTATGTCCCCTGCGCTTCGCAATTTCAACTGCTTCAAAAATAGCGGCTCTTTCAGGTATCTTATCCAAGTACACCATCTGGTATAGGGTCATGCGAAGCAGATTGATGACCCAGCTTTGAAGCTTTTTGTTTTTCTCGATAAATGGTTTAAGGTAAAAATCGATGGTCATTTTGCGCTGGAGCGTACCATAGACCAATTCTGTCAGCAAGCCGACGTCTATCGGGTTGATTTCATTTTTTTCAATCGCATTATTCAAGAGCAAGTTGCTGTATGCCTGGTTCTTTTCTATTGTTTCAAGGAGCTGCAATGCAGAATCCCTGACATTTTTCTTTTTACTCATGGATGTCTCCTAACTTTGCGCCTGGCTGTAAGTTAGCCCCTGCACCCAGCAAGAATTGCTTCGCATCCATCTTTTTCTTGCCTGCTGGCTGAAGCTCTGTAATTTTTATTGCCGTATCATCTGCAGTTGCGACAACAAAACCATCTTCCTCAATCTTGACAATGGTACCAGGCTGGTCACTTCCCGAGTAGCTTGCCTTAGCGGCACTCCATACCTTCATTACTGTTCCATCCATTGTCGTATAGGCAACTGGCCATGGATTCATGCCGCGAATATGGTTATAAATTTCGGCTCCGCTTCTGTTCCAGTCGATTTTTTCCTGTTCGCGCTTGATATTCCATGCGAATGTTGCATCTTCATCGTTTTGTGGAACAGGAGTGATTTCCCCTTTTAAGAGCTTTGGAATTGTTTCTGATAAGAGATCCGCACCAGCTGAACTCATTTTATCATGCAATGTCCCAACCGTATCTGTTTCGGTAATTGGCACTTCGACTTGTGTCAGGATATCGCCAGCGTCCAATTTTTCAACCATAAACATGATCGTGATACCCGTCTTCTCTTTTCCTTCAATGATAGCATAATGGATTGGTGCTCCACCTCGCAGCTCTGGAAGAAGGGAAGCATGGACATTGATACAGCCATACTTCGGGGCCTCGAGCAGCTGATTTGGTAAAATTTGACCAAAAGCAGCGGTAACGATTAAATCTGGTTCGAGCGCCAGGATTTTATCCAGTTCTTCCTGCTGGCGAATTTTTTCCGGCTGATAAACCGGGATATTATGCTTGATCGCTTCGGCTTTTACAGGCGGCGGAGTCAGTACCCGTTTTCTGCCAACCGGGCGATCTGGCTGGGTGACTACTCCAATGACATCATAGCCTTCATCGACCAATCTTCTTAAAACCGGTACAGAAAAGTCCGGAGTTCCCATAAATACGATTCTTGTCATTCCTGGTTCAACTCCTCTAACTCGGCTTCATCGATATATTTTGAAACCTTGGTGGTAAATAACACTCCGTGCAGATGATCTATCTCATGCAGGATCGCTCTTGCAAGGAACTCCTCTGCCTCAATTTCAAAGCTCTTCCCTTTGCGGTTTTGAGCCTTGACCTTCACGTAATTCGGGCGTGTGACCTCTCCATATAAACCCGGGAAGCTTAAACATCCTTCCGGACCAGTCTGTTCACCTTTAGTTTCGAGAATTTCCGGATTGATCAATTCGATCGTTCCATGTTCATCGTCGATATCAACGATGGCTATTTGCATCCTTAAGTCTATTTGAGGAGCGGCCAGGCCGACGCCGTCAAATTCAATCATTGTATCATACATGTCATCCAGCAGCTTTGCCAGTTTTTTATCAAAAACCGTGACCTTTTCGCATTCCTGCTCCAATATGTCCGCTGGATAAGTTACTATTTTTCTTACTGCCAAAATAAATCCTCCAATAATTCCATTTAAATAGTAGTATTAGCTTGTTCAATCATCTTTTTTCGTAAACTTTCCTGAAGGCTAGTTTAGCAAACTTTGTTACTTTCACAAGGCTTCATCAGGCAACGACTCCCAAGGATGATCATTACATCAGGATATAAGGGTTAAGGTCAACGGAAATCTGCAATTTCCCTGTTCCCGTTTCCTGCTGATAATGATCAAGTATTGTTTTGAGAGCATTTTTAAGTTCTGGTTCCTTTTTGTATTTTATCAGACATTGGTATCGATATCTATCGTTGATCCGCGGGATGGGAGACGCTACAGGCCCCAATACGACTGCTTCCTTTGTAAGCCTTGATGAAATGAATTTTGCAATCTTCTCAGTAACGGATACAACCTTCATCAATTCTTCATGGCTGACTGTTACCAGGGAAAGATAGTAAAATGGCGGGTACTGATGGACCTTGCGAATCAGCATCTCCTGCTGATAAAAGCGGTCATAGTCCTGCGTTCCGGCAAGCTCGACACTGTAATGCTCCGGAGTATAAGTCTGGATCACGACCTCTCCGGGAAGTTTATGCCTTCCTGCCCTACCGCTGACCTGGGTCAAAAGCTGGAAAGTTTTTTCCGATGACCGGAAATCCGGCAGGTTCAGCATTGTGTCAGCTGACAGGACACCTACTAAAGTGATGTTTGGAAAATCCAAGCCTTTCGCAATCATTTGAGTTCCGAGCAAGATGTCTGCCTTGCCTTCCTGAAATGCAGTAAGAAGCTTTTCATGCGCACCTTTCCTGCCCGTTGTGTCAACATCCATCCTGATAATCCTCGCTTCAGGAATCAGTTTGACCAATTCTTCCTCAACCTTCTGCGTCCCTGTCCCGAAATAGCGGATGTGTTCACTATTGCATTCAGGACAAATGGTCGGCACCCGGTCTTCATGTCCACAATAATGGCATTTCATCTGCTCATTGTATCTATGGTATGTGAGGGTGATATCGCAATGAGGGCAATTCATGACATAACCGCAATCACGGCACATCACAAACGACGAATGTCCTCGTTTATTTAAAAACAGGACGGTCTGCTCTTTTTTCTCGAGCCTGTCTTTTATCTTTTCAAAAAGTTTAACCGAAAACATCGAACGGTTTCCTGTTCGCAATTCCTCTCGCATATCGACAATTTCAACTGTTGGAAGGTCCTGATTGTTCATCCGCTTTGGCAGAGAGAGCAAAGTATAACGCCCTTTTTGCGCCCTGGCAAATGATTCAAGCGATGGTGTGGCACTTCCGAGGACAACCGGACAAGCATTTGTTTTTGCCCGCTGGATGGCCACGTCCCTTGCATGGTATCTTGGGTTCTCCTCCTGCTTGTAGCTCGTTTCATGTTCTTCATCAATGATGATGATGCCGATATTCTCAAATGGAGCAAAAATCGCTGACCTGGCTCCTACCACCACTTTTACTTCCTTGCGCTGGATTTTCCGCCATTCATCATATTTCTCTCCTGCAGAAAGGCCGCTATGCATGACAGCCACCAAATCACCGAACCGCTCCTTGAAGCGAGTGACCATTTGCGGTGTCAATGAGATTTCCGGTACGAGCACAATCGCTTCTTTCCCTTTGCTCAGTACCTCCTGGATAGACTGCAAGTAGATTTCAGTCTTACCGCTGCCAGTGACCCCATATAACAAAAACACTTCATGCAGATCCTTTTCAATGGATGAGAGGATTGGAGCAATAGCTTGTTCCTGCTCATTTGTCAGTTCGAGAGCAATTTTCCGTTTAAATTCCCGCTCTGAATATGGATCTCTGTAAACCTCCAGCTCTTCAACCTTCAGTATGTCTTTCTTAACAAGTGAATTTATTGATGCCTGGGAGATTCCTAGAGTGGAAAGAATCAGCCTTTGTTCAACAGGCTCCGGGTGTTCAAGAAAGAAATCAAGTACAGCTTGTTGTCCCGAGGCTTGAGGTGAAAGTTTATCCCTTGCCTCAGCCAGCTGCTCAGGACCAACATTCGGGGCAACATGCTTGAGCTTCTTTTTTCGTACTCTGTCCTTCACCTGATAAACAACATCAACCCTGCCGGATGCCGCTTCCTTCTGCAGTTGCTGGACAAGCCCTCTGGATACAGCATCCTCCCATTTAACTTCACTGTTCCCCGCGAATAACACTCTTAAATCTTCAGGGAGGTCGCTAACTTCAGCACCTTTCGCAAGGACAATCTTCTTTTCATACTTAGCCTTCAATGCTGCCGGCAGCATTGCCTGGTAAGAAGATATTTTATAGCTTAATGTATGTTCAGTCAGCCAGTCCCCCAGCTCGAGAAGCTCTTCATTCAGCACTGGTGTCAAATCAAGTGGTTCGATTATTGCCCGCAGCTTTGAAAAGCTGGATTCGTCCTTCAGTTCCCTGACAAACCCCTGGATTTTCCTTGGACCAAACGGAACGATGACCCTTGTCCCTGGCTTGATCACATCCTGGAATTTATCTGGAATTTTATAGTCAAAGGTTTTGTCAGTTTGCTTCGCAGGCACATCGACAATAACACTTGCTATATTCATAAGCTTTCATCCTTTTTAAAACACTGGACAACTTCAGCAAGGATATTGCGGGCTACCTCCGACTTGGACATCAAAGGCAGGTTAATGGCTGTACCATCTTTTTTATAAATGGTAACGATATTCGTATCTGCACCAAAACCGGCACCTTCCTGCTTGACGTTATTCGCCACAATCATGTCTGCATTTTTCCTGGAAAGCTTGCCCTTCGCATGAATTTCAATATCATTGGTTTCTGCTGCAAAACCCACCATAACCTGGCCGTTTTTCTTTTGGCCAAGCTCAAACAAGATATCCCGCGTTCTTTCTAGCTCAAGAGCCTGGTCGCCTTCTTTTTTCTTCATTTTCTCTTCATATATATATTTCGGACGGTAATCAGCCACGGCTGCGGTACCAATCATGATATCTGCTTCATCAAAATGTTCAAGGGCGGCCTGGTACATATCCTCTGCACTTTCTACTTTGAACAATTCTGCTCCCTTTGGTGGTTCCAGATTGACCGGACCCGAAACAAGGATCACTCTTGCCCCCATTTTCACAGCTTCCCCAGCGATTGCGTATCCCATCTTTCCAGTTGAATGGTTCGTGAGGAAACGGACAGGATCGATTTTTTCCCTTGTAGGGCCTGCAGTAATCAAGACCGTTCTACCAGCTAGTTCGCCGCCATTTTTGGTGAAAAATTGGCTGGCAAGCTCAACGATTGTCTCTGGTTCTTCAAGACGGCCCTTACCTGTGTATCCACATGCCAAATACCCTTCTCCGGGTTCAATGAATTCATAACCAAAGCTTTTTAAAGTCTCCATGTTTTTCTGGACCGCCGGATGCTGGTACATATGTACATTCATCGCCGGAGCTACCCACACTGGGGCGGTAGCGGCAAGAAGTGTAGTGGAGATCATATTGTCAGCAATCCCATTTGCAAGTTTTCCGATGATATTGGCAGTTGCCGGTGCAACAATAATCAAGTCAGCCCAATCAGCTAAATGGATATGAGCAATATTTTCCGGATTTTTCTCGTCGAATGTATCTGTATAAACTTCACTTCTGGACAATGCCTGAAAAGTGAGCGGAGTAACGAATTTAGCTGCAGAATCACTTAGGATCACCTTCACTTCAGCGCCTGCCTGCGTCAACTTGCTCGTCAGCGCAGCACCCTTATACACAGCGATCCCACCAGTCACGCACAATAGAATTTTTTTACCGTTCAGCATGTCAGAGAACCCCCATTTTACAACAAACTATCATTATGATTGAACTATAACATTTTTTCACAGATTAAGCATGAAATAGACAAGATAGCTAGCTCTTTAAGACCTAAACAAAAAAATAACAACCCAATAAATAGGTTGTTATCGTGGTATTATTCGTTGATATTTAACTCTTCATGGCTTCCAGCAGTCTTAAAATGAAGCTTTTCAGCGTTGATTTCTTCAAGCGCCTTGCCAACGAACTTGTGGGAAACATACTTATCTAATTTAGCATCCATATGGACCTGCATGCTGCGTGCGCGCTTAGCGGCAACCGAAACAAGTGAATATTTTGAATCAATTTTTGTCATTAAAGAGTCAATAGAAGGATTAAGCATTTATTCTACCTCCAGCATTTTTTTATATCGATGTTGAACTCGTTCCCTGCGGCAGTGCTCCGCAACGACGATTGACTTAACTCGGTCCGCTGCGTTTTCAACATGGTCGTTTTCAACAACATAATCATATAATTCCATCATTTCTAGTTCTTCTCTGGCAGCTTTCATTCTGCCTTTGATGATTTCTTCCGTTTCTGTGCCTCGTGTCACGATCCGGTTTTCAAGCTCGGAAAGGCTTGGCGGCGCAAGGAAGATGAAAAGCCCCTCCGGAAATTTCTTTCTTACCTGGCTTGCTCCCTGAACTTCAATTTCAAGGAAAACATCCCTTCCAGCATCAAGCGTTTCGCGGACATACTCGACTGGGGTTCCATAGTAATTGCCAACAAACTCAGCATACTCCAGCAACTGGTCTTGTCTGATCATCTCTTCAAACTCTTCCCTCGTTTTGAAGAAATAATCCACTCCATTTTGTTCCCCTTCACGAGGCAGCCTTGTTGTCGCGGATACGGAATATTCAAAAGCTGTATCATGCTGGGAGAATAATTCTTTCCGGACGGTTCCTTTGCCAACTCCTGATGGTCCTGAAAGAACGATTAACAATCCTTTTTCCTGCATTAAAAAGTCCTACCCTTCATCGATAATATCATCACGGTCATTCAGGCGGTGCGCTACCGTTTCTGGCTGTACCGCAGAGAGAATGACATGGTCGCTGTCCATGACGATGACAGCCCTCGTCCTTCTTCCATATGTCGCATCTATTAATGACCCACGGTCGCGAGCGTCCTGGATGATCCGTTTAATAGGAGCTGATTCAGGACTTACGATCGAAATGATCCTGTTAGCTGAAACAATGTTGCCGAAGCCTATATTTATAAGCTTAATTGCCATGATGGTCCCCCAATCATCAGTTATTTATTTTGGCCTTTCCAGACCCTTTCTAAACGCTACTCTATATTTTGTACTTGTTCCTTAACCTTTTCAAGGAGACTTTTCATCTCGACAACTTCCCTGGCTATTCTAGAATCGTTTGCCTTAGAACCGATCGTGTTGACTTCGCGATTCATTTCCTGCAGCAGGAAGTCGAGTTTCCGGCCAAGAGGATGATCGCCCTTCAATATGTCCTTGAATTGACTGACGTGACTTTCAAGCCTGGCAATTTCTTCACTGATATCTGCTTTATCAGCAAAAAAGGCAACCTCGGTGAAAATCCTGTCCTCATCTGCCTGGTTTTCCATCAATTCAGCCATTTTCTTATGAAGTCTGTCCCTGTACTGTATGATAACATCTGGCGCAAGCTTGCTTACACTCGAAATGTTTTCTTTTAGCTGCAGGATATGCTGCAATATATCCTTTTCAAGAGCTGACCCTTCAAGCTTGCGCATTTGGAGCAGTTGTTTGCCTGCATCCTCGACGGCAGAAAGGACGAGAAGTTCCAGTTCTTCATTTTCAGCTTCTGTTTCCTCAACTTGGATGATTTCTTCCCTGCTGACAATGTCCCGGAGCTCAATATCCCCAGTTATGCTGTACCTGAGCTTGATTTCAGTTATGTGGTGGACTAATTCATCCAGGGCTTCCCAGTCAATATGTACTCTGCGGCTTACTATGCCTTCGCCCTCCAAAGTTACAAATACTTCAACTCTCCCTCTTTTTATGTGTTCGCCGAGTTTCTTTTTTATTTTTTCTTCTGTTTTCAGGAGCTGCCTCGGCATGCGAATATGAAATTCGCAGAAACGATGATTAACCGTTTTAACCTCGACTGTGACACTGAACCGCTCTGATTCCGCCCTGCTCCTTCCAAACCCAGTCATACTGACGACCATTCCAGACACATCCATTCTTTCAAAAAAGTCGAGCTTTCCTGTAGACCCGTGGAACAGGCTTGTTGTTGTTTATGTAATCTCTAAATTCATGATGATCGAATCAGTCCCTATACCCGAATGAAATGGGATTACAGGACATATCAAAATTCATATAAATAATACCTCAATGGATAAAAAACCATGAAGAGTCTAAGTAAAAAAAAGAAAGGCAATAGAGCCTTCTCTATTACCTAACGGATTATATCATATTTCTCTTTGTTTTTCTTACAAAAAATGTTCCTGCAAGCAAAAATGTTGGAACTGCCGATAAGCCGATGATTAATAACCAATCAGTCGCCAGTATTGGAACTGTGTGGAATATCGGCTGTAATACTGGTGAATAGATTACAACAAGGACCATGACCAATGATGAAATGACAGCCCAAACTAAATATTTGTTTTCAAATGGATTGCGGGCGAAGATCGATTTTTCGCTTCGACAGTCGAATACGTGGATCAGCTGCGCCATAACGAGTGTAGTAAACGCTATCGTCTGTGCATAAACCAGGTTATCAGGATTTCTATTATACACAATCATGAACGCAAATAATGTCACCAGCCCAATCAGGAAACCTCTTGAGACGACTTTCCAGCCTAATCCTCGGGCGAATACTCCTTCCTTTGGATGGCGTGGTGCACGTTTCATCACATTCTCCTCCGGCTGGTCCAGTCCCAATGCCATCGCAGGCAGTCCATCTGTCACAAGGTTCACCCACAGGATTTGTATCGGCACTAATGGGAGCGGCAAGCCAAGGATCATCGCGAATAGCATGACCAAGATCTCTCCCACATTGGACGCAAGGAGGTACCTGATGAACTTCCTGATATTTTCATAGATGTTCCGGCCCTCTTTAATGGCTGCTTTTATCGTTGCGAAGTTATCATCCAGGAGTACGAGTGAAGAGGCTTCTTTTGCTACATCTGTACCTGTTATCCCCATCGCGACCCCTATATCCGCAGCTTTAATGGCTGGCGCATCATTGACGCCATCACCTGTCATCGCAACGATGTGTCCTCTATTTTGCAATGCCTTGACAATCTTAAGTTTATGCTCAGGCGAAACCCTTGCAAAAACCGAGACGTCGTCGACGATATCCTCGAGTTCTGATACGGACATTTCTGATAATGCCTTACCATCCAGAACTTTGCTGTCCTTCGTTAATATACCTAACTGACTGGCAATCGCCTTCGCGGTGATGACATGGTCACCAGTGATCATCACTGTTTTTATTCCTGCATCGCGGCATTCTTTTACAGCTGTTTTCACTTCAGGACGCGGCGGGTCGATCATCCCTTGTAATCCGATGAAAACCAGGTCCTTTTCGGCTTCATTTTCATGGAGCACTACAGTGTTTTGCGGAATTGGCTTGAAGGCAATTGCAATCGTACGTAATGCATTGCCAGCCAGTTCATCAATAGCCCCCTGGACTTTAGCAGTCAAGTCTTTTGTCAGGCGCTGTTGTCTTTCGTCCCACAGAATCGAATCACTCAATCCAATCAGGACATCCGGAGCACCTTTTACAACGGCGAATTTCCGGCCCGTTTTATCTTTTACGATCATACTCATCATTTTCCGCTGGGAATCAAATGGGAACTCGTTCACAATTTCAAATTGTTCCAGCAGGGTTTCCCTCCTGTAACCTGCTTTCATCGCGGCAACCAGCAGCGCTCCTTCAGTAGGGTCACCGTCAATTGTGTACTCACCATCTTTATCCACCATTTCTGCGTGATTGCAGAGCATACCGAACGTCAGCAGCTGCTGCAATGATTTCTCACTGTGCGGATCAATGCTTTTGTCTCTGTGGAAGAACAATCCTGTCGGCGAGTATCCTACTCCATCGACAGTCCAGGTTTTATTCCCGCTCCACAAATGGGTAACGGTCATTTTGTTTTGTGTCATCGTTCCCGTTTTGTCAGAACAAATGACAGATGCACATCCCAGAGTCTCCACTGCCGGAAGCTTCCTGACGATTGCATTCTTCCTGATCATTCTCTGGACACCAAGCGATAACGCAACAGTAACGATTGCCGGCAGTCCTTCAGGAATGGCTGCTACCGCCAAACTGACACCTGCCAGGAACATCGTATATAGGTCATGCCCTTGAAGCACACCAATTCCTACTACCAATAAGGTTAAGAAAAGTGCAGCAGTAATCAGGATTTTCCCTAATTGTTCAAGCCTGCGCTGAAGTGGTGTTTCCTGGGCTTCAGCCGTTTGCAGCAGGTCAGCAATCTGGCCCATTGCGGTTTTCATTCCTGTTGCCACAACCACACCAGTTCCGCTTCCCCTGGTGATCATCGTGCCCATGAACGCCATATTTTCCATATCACCCAGTCCCGGGTTAGGTATCCTCAAAGGACTTGTGTTTTTTTGCACCGGAACAGATTCACCCGTTAAAGCTGACTCTTCAATTTCCAGGCTTCTTGACTCAATCAAACGAATATCCGCACCAATTCTGTCCCCACTTGTGAATTTAAGGATGTCACCAGGCACGACTTCTTTTGAAGGAATCTTTGTCCACTCACCATCCCGCAATGCATGGACTTGCGGTGCAGAAAGCTCTTTGAGGGCATCAAGTGATTTTTCTGCCTTCCTTTCCTGGAAAAATCCCAGGATACCATTTACGAGAACAATGGCTATGATGGCAATCGCATCAACTATTTCGCCAAGCAAGCCTGAAATCAACGTCGCTGCAAGCAGCACCAGTACCATGAAATCCTTGAACTGGCTGAAAAATAATAACAGGGCCGATTGTTTCTCCCCCTCGGCCAATGCATTATATCCATGCTGTTCACGTCTGCGTTTTACTTCCTTTTCATCCAATCCTTCTGTAAAATCGGTTCTTAAGGCACTAACTATTTCATTTTCATTCATCTCATGGAACTTCATGGGGCCATCACACTTCCTCCTTGTTTGTCCTACTCTAAAGAAAGCTTATTCAGCCCTGTCCAAAAAAATGATAAGATGTTAGATATAAAAGCGGAAGCGCCTTGGTCTGCCCCGACAAGGTTTTAGATAAATAGAAAAGGATGTATTTCTTATGTCATTTGACGGATTGTTTACAAGAGCCATAACAAACGAACTTTCTTCCCTACTTAAAGGGGGACGAATTAATAAAATTCATCAGCCGTATAAAAATGAAATTATCCTGGCTGTGAGGGCAAACGGTGTTAACCATAAGCTGCTTTTGTCTGCTCACCCGAGCTACGCCAGAGTCCAACTCACAAACGAGCAATATGATAACCCTAATGAACCGCCAATGTTCTGCATGCTCCTGCGCAAGCATCTTGAAGGTTTCATTATCGAAGACATCAAACAGGCCGGCCTTGATCGGATGATCATTTTTGAAGTGAAAGGCCGAAATGAGATCGGCGATATATCCTATAAACAATTGATTGTTGAAATCATGGGACGCCACAGCAACATCATCATCGTCGATCAAAACAGGAATATGATTCTCGATAGCATCAAGCATGTTTCATTTGCCGTAAATACACACAGGGCCATTATGCCCGGGCAAGAGTATGTCATGCCCCCTCAGCAGGAAAAAATGAATCCTTTCGAGGCACAGGAAGAAGATGTTTTAAGGTTGATTGATTTTAATGCAGGCAAAATCGATAAGCAGCTAGTTGCAAATTTTGCTGGGGTTTCGCCTGTATTGGCGAGGGAAATCGTCTTTAAAGCAGGTCTTGCCAACCGAACGACCATTCCAAATGCGTTTATTTCAATGATGAATGAGCTCAAGGAACATCACTACAAACCTTCCATTACCAATGGCAGCAATAAAGAGGCTTTTTACCTATTTCCACTTGAGCATTTGAAGGGAGAAACGAAGTCCTTTGATTCTCTGAGCAGCCTTCTCGATCGCTTTTATTTCGGAAAGGCAGAACGCGACAGGGTCAAGCAGCAGGGAAATGATCTTGAGCGGCTGATTGCAAATGAAAAGGAAAAAAATGAGAAGAAGATCAAGAAGCTCGAGATGACACTTGAAGATGCGAAAAAGGCTGAGGAGTATCAATTATATGGAGAGCTGCTTACCGCCAACATCTTTATGGCCAAAAAAGGCATGAAGGAAATCACCGTTGTAAATTATTATGATGAAAATGGAGCTTCAATCAGTATACCGCTGGAGCCGCGGAAAACACCGTCGGAAAATGCCCAAAGATACTTCACCAAATATCAGAAGGCAAAGAACTCTGTGAATATTGTTAAAGAACAAATTGAAATAGCAAAAGCTGAAGTTTCCTATTTCGACTCTCTACTGCAGCAAGTGGAGGCGGCTTCTCCAAAGGATATTGAAGAAATAAGGGAAGAATTGATTGAGGGTGGATATATCAGGGCCCGGCAGAAAAAAGGCAATAAGAACAAGCCAAACTTAAAGCCGCTGCTTGAAAAATACCAATCCTCTGATGATACCGAAATACTCGTCGGAAAAAATAATAAACAAAATGATTACTTAACAAACAAGGTCGCGGCACGCGATGAAATATGGCTCCACACAAAAGATATCCCGGGATCGCATGTGGTTATCCGCAGTAAAGAGCCATCCGAAGAAACGATTTTCGAAGCTGCACAGATTGCAGCCTATTTCAGCAAAGCCCGGAATTCCAGCTCTGTCCCTGTCGACTTCACCAAAGTGCGCCATGTGAAGAAACCAGCCGGGGCAAAACCTGGTTTCGTCATTTATGAACAACAGCAGACCGTATACGTTACGCCGGATGAGGATTTGATCCTGAAATTGAAACAGTAAAAAGTAAAACCCGCTAGTTATTATCTGGCGGGTTTTACTTTTTATTCCGTGCCTGTTATTATCCTTTGCAGTCAGGCAACCGCTTCTTTTTTCTTTTTATATTGTTTTACGAAGCCGAGGACCGCAGGTATCAATGCCGCTGAGGAGACCATTATCAGCGTAAGAGATAAATTCTCTTCTACCCATGAAATATTTCCAAGGATGAATCCCGCAGTAAGCCAAAAAAATGTCCAGAGTAATCCTCCTAAAAGATTGTAGCCTAGAAATGTTTTGTATTCGTATCCAGTGAATCCTGATACAAAAGGTAAGGATGTTCTCATGAGCGGCACAAACCTTGAAGCAGTAATGGCTGTCCTTCCATAATCAGATAAAAAGTCTTTTGCCCTGCCAATTGATCTACTAGGCATAAAACGGTATAGGAAATAGTTATCTGAATTTAGCTTGCCAAGCTGCCTGCCAATGAAATAATTCTGGCTGTCACCTAATATAGTTGCAGCTGCAAATAGCATAAACAAGCTTTTGATATCTAAATCTCCAATTGCCGCGAGGGTTCCGCTCGCAAAGACCATTGAATCCCCTGGTAAAAATGTCAGGATTACAAAAGCCGTCTTAAAATAAACGATCAAAAATAACATTATATAAATTGCTGCCCCATATTCATCAATATAGTAATGGAGACTACTATCTATGTTTTTCAGCAGCTGAATGATCTGTTCCATATGATTTCCCCCTACTATATTATCATCATGAAAAGTAAAAACTGTCTAAACCCGTAAAGGACGGAAAATAAGAAAAGCTTATATTTATATTGAAACATATTTATAGGTTAGTTTACCAAATGGTTTCCCTTAAATATCTTTGCTTTCACTAAAATAGGAAAAGCGCATCCTTATGTGGATACGCTTCAGTAAAATTCTATTCTTCATTTGATGTAACATAACCGCTTACGGCTTGTTCCAAATCTTCTTCCTGGTCTGTATAAAAGTGTAAATTCCCGAGTCCCCACTTACTGTCTTGATAGCCAAACCACAGGGACACATCCTTGATGAGTGTTTCCTTCTCATCGCTTTTCACCACTAAATCAACCGTCCCTATCGGATATGTATCATCGAGTTCCACACTCAGATTTTTGTAGTCGACGATATAAGTGCCCTTCTCCTTTAAAGACCTGACCCGTTCACTCCAAATTCCTTTTGCTTCTTCATATGGGATCGTTGGGGCTAAATCCGATGCCTCATCATAAAAATGGATCCCATCAAATGCAGTTTCATAATTTTGTTCTATTAAATTTTCCAATACATGTTTTGCCGCCTTTTTACTTTGCAGCATGTCGGCAAAACCAGGAAGAATAAATGCACTTAAAAGACTAAATCCTGCCATGATCGCTATAATACCAAATATTTTCTTCATATTTCGCACCTCGTTATTATCAGAAAATTCCATCGGTTAATTTTAGCATATTCTGCAGGTATTTAACCATATTTTTCTAAAAAATCAAAATGCAGCCAATTAGGCTGCATATGATCATACTTTTTTAGCTGCTCTCCATTCAGATGGATCCTTCCGCCATTCTGAGAGACTATCAAGATTATTCTTTGTAATTAATCCTTTTTCTTCAGCCAAGCTTGCTAGAGTTGTAAAGTCAGTGAGAGAATAAGAGGAGATATTTGCAGAGCCAAGCTGCTGCTTCCCTTTTTCCAATTCATATGTAAAAATCGAGACAACCCCTAATACGTCGCATCCAGCTTCTTGCAATGCCGCGACGGCCTCTATGACGCTGCCTCCAGTTGAGATTAAATCTTCAACAACGACGACCTTCTGTCCTTGTGTCACTTTTCCTTCAATTTGATTCCCTTTTCCATGTCCTTTTGCTTTTGAGCGGACATAGCTCATCGGCAAATCAAGAAGTTCACTGACCCAGGCAGCATGAGGTATTCCGGCTGTAGCCGTTCCCGCGATCATCTCAACATTCGGAAAATGCTCAACAATCAAGGTTTTCAGTCCTTCAGCAACCCTTCTGCGAATAGAAGGATAAGACAGCGTGAGTCGGTTATCGCAGTAGATCGGTGACTTCATTCCCGAAGACCATGTAAATGGATTGTCAGGCTGAAGGCTAACGGCTTCGATTTCCAGCAATGCTTCTGCTATTTCTCTTTTCATTGATAAACACCCTTCCATTCATTTTTTATCTTCAGGTAGCTTTCAAACGGATTTAGAGCACGGGTAATTGGCCTGCCGACGACGATCGCTGATATCCCTTGTTCTCGTGCAAATTCAGGCGTTGCCGCACGCTTCTGGTCCTGCGAACTGCTGTCCGCCGGGCGGATACCCGGTGTTACGGTCAAGAATTCTGTACCCAATTGGCTGTGAATGAACCTTCCTTCATGAGGGGAACAGACAACTCCATCCAGACCAGACTTTTTCGCTAATGCCGCATAATTCATTACCGACTCTTGTAACGTCACACTGACCAGCTGTTCAGAATTGACCTGGATTTCTGATGTACTTGTCAGTTGAGTGACTGCAATGCAAGCTGGACGCTTAAACCCTGCAGGAGTACCTGCATCAAGTCCTTCGATTGCTGCTGCCATCATTTCCGAACCTCCTGCGGCATGGACATTGACTAAGTCACACCCCGAACCAGCGAGTACCTTCATCGCACTTTTTACAGTATTAGGGATGTCATGGAGTTTCAGGTCAAGGAAGATTTTATGATTCTGCTTCTTTAACTCATCAATGATTGACGGCCCCTCGGCATAAAAAAGCTCCATTCCAACCTTCACAAAAAGCTGTTCATTTCCAAATGGTTCAAGGAACTCAAGCACCTGTCCCTTATTCGGGAAATCAAGGGCGATAATAAGCGAGTCTTTCATTCTTCTTCCAGCTCCTTCCGGTTAATTCTGAAATATGCTCTGCACCAAGCTTGGCAAGATATTCAGGCAATTCTTCAATGATTTTCGGGCATACAAAAGGGTCCACAAAATTCTGGGTTCCCACAGCTGCCGCACTGGCTCCGGCAAGGAAAAACTCAATGACATCTTCCGCTGACTGTATTCCTCCCATTCCAATGATTGGGATCGATACGTGCTGGCTGACTTCATAGATCATCCTGATGGCAACAGGCTTCACGGAAGGCCCTGACAAGCCGCCGGTTTTATTCGCAAGGATTGGCTGACCTGTTGCCAGTTCAATCCTCATGCCCAGCAATGTGTTGATCATTGTGATTCCGTCCGCTCCTCCATCCTCAACAGCCCTGGCGATTTTGACAATGTCAGATACATTCGGAGAAAGCTTCACATATACTGGCACTTCAGATACTTCTTTTACCTTTCGGGTCAGCGCCTTTGCCATTTCCGGGTCCGTGCCGAATGCGATTCCGCCAGTCTTGACATTTGGACAGGAAATGTTCAATTCAAGAGCATTGACATTCGGAGCCTTGGATAATTGTTCTGCAACCTTTACATAATCATCTTCTGTCGAACCAGCAATGTTCGCAATGATAGGCACATCAAATTGGTCAAGCCATGGAAGTTCTTCAGTAAGTACCTTTTCGAGTCCGGGATTCTGCAGTCCGATGGCGTTGAGCATCCCTCCTGGAGTCTCGGCAACCCTAGGTGTCGGATTTCCGAATCGAGGTTCCGGCGTCGTAGCTTTTACCATGATTGCTCCTAAGAGACTCAAGTCGTACAATTGGCTGAACTCCCTGCCGAAACCGAAGCAGCCTGAAGCAGGCATGACTGGATTTTTCAGGTTCAACCCTGGCAGCTGAATCGATAGCGAACTCATATGACAACCTCCCCTGCTTGAAAAACTGGTCCATCGCTGCAGACCTTTTTATAGGTATATCCCTGTGGATCTTCCTTTGTATGGCAGACACATGCGAAGCAAGCACCAATTCCGCATCCCATCCGCTCTTCAAGTGATAAATAGGTTTTTCGTGCATCATTCCTGTTTTCGATTGCCCTCAACATCGGTGTCGGGCCACAAGCAAAAACAAAGTCTGCCTCGAGAGCTAATCCATCGAGAACATCGGTGACAAACCCTTTTTTTCCATATGATCCATCCACAGTGGCCACATAGACTTCCCCAAATTCAGCCAGCTCTTTTTCGTAAAATACATCATGAGCTGACTGGAATCCGATAATGGTCATAACATTCGCTCCTTTACGGGCCAGCTGCTTAGCCAGCTCATACATGGGAGGAACACCAACACCGCCGCCGACAAGGATAGCTGTCTGTCCCGGTTTTGCTTCATCCACTGGGAAACCATTGCCTAAGGGTCCTAGTACATCAACTGTCATGCCTGTCGACTTACCGGCTAGCAGGGAGGTTCCTTTTCCCTGCCTGCGGTAAACAATCGTGAACGAGCCCTCATTGATTGAAGCGATACTGATCGGCCTGCGCAAAAGCGGGTCAAAACCATCTGCCACCTTTACATGGACGAATTGTCCGGCTTGTTTCATTTCAGCGGAAAGCTCACCAACGAGAACCATTTCAAAGATGTTTTTGGCAATCTGTTTATTGCTCACTATTTTGCAGTTTTCCTGCCTGATCATATGGTAACACCCTCTCTTGCTGGCTCCATCGGCTTTAGGGCATCTGCTGAAAATGTCATAGATTCAATGACTCTTAAAATCGCTTTCGCTGTATCCAGTGATGTCAGGCATGGTACACCATTTTCAACAGATTCACGGCGGATCCTGAATCCATCACGTTCAGGCTGCTTGCCTTTTGTCAGCGTATTGATGACCATCTGCGCCTCACCCCTGCGGATCACATCAATCAGGTTCGGTCCGTCAGCGCCAATTTTTCCGACTGTCTTCACCTTTATGCCGGCATTCTCTAGATATTTCGCTGTCCCCTCTGTGGCCATCAGTTGATAGCCAATGCCCGAGAACCTCTTCGCCAGCGCCAGGGCTTCTTCTTTATCCTTATCTGCTACTGTGAGCAGTACTGTGCCGAACTCCCTGAACTTCATACCAGCTGCAACCATTCCTTTGTACAAGGCTTTTTCCAGAGTGGTATCTTTGCCCATAACTTCCCCGGTAGACTTCATTTCGGGTCCGAGTGTGATGTCAACCCTGCGTAATTTTTCGAAAGAGAACACCGGTACCTTCACATAAACTCCATCCTGCTCATGAACAACTCCTGTTTCGTAGCCTTGTTCTGGCAGGCTCTGGCCAAGAATGACCTTGGTAGCAATCTTTGCCATCGGAACATTCGTGATTTTGCTCAAGAATGGTACCGTACGGCTGGAGCGCGGGTTGACTTCGAGCACATAGACTTCTTCATTAGCAATGACATATTGAATATTCAGCAGCCCGACAATGTTCAATCCCCTGGCAAGATCGATCGTATAGTTTACCAGCTTTTGTTTGACTTCCTCGCTGAGGCTTTGAGGCGGGTAGACACCGATTGAGTCGCCAGAATGGACGCCAGCTCTTTCGATATGCTCCATGATTCCCGGAATCAATACGTTCTCACCATCGGAAATCGCATCGACCTCCACTTCTTTTCCAGTCAGATAACGGTCGATCAGCACAGGATATTCTGGATTGACTTTCACTGCGTTTTTCATATAGTGCAGGAGCTCTTCTTCTTTATAGACAATCTCCATCGCCCTTCCTCCGAGTACGTAGGATGGACGTACAAGGACTGGGTAACCGATTTCCGTTGCAATCAACGCAGCTTCTTCGACTGATTTCGCGGTACTTCCCTTTGGAAGCGGGATCTGGAGGTCGGATAATGCATGCTCAAACTTATCTCGGTCCTCAGCCCGATCCAGGTCCTCAAGGCTTGTTCCGAGTATTTCCACTCCCCTGTCTACAAGCTTTGAAGCCAGGTTTATCGCAGTTTGCCCGCCGAATTGAACAACTGCTCCAACTGGTTTTTCGAGATTGATAATGTTCATGACATCCTCGATGGTTAATGGTTCAAAGTACAATTTATCCGAGATGCTGAAATCGGTAGAGACCGTTTCAGGATTATTGTTGACGATGATGGCCTCGTAACCCGCTTCCTTGATGGCTTTGACGGAGTGAACAGTTGCGTAATCGAATTCAATTCCCTGTCCGATCCTGATTGGTCCAGAACCAAGTACAATGACGCTTTTCCTTTCTGTCACTGCTGATTCATTTTCTTCTTCATATGTGCTATAGAAGTATGGAGTTTCTGATTCGAACTCAGCGGCACAAGTATCGACCATTTTAAATACCGGAGTCAGGTTTTGCTCAAGTCGCCACTGATATACTTCCTGTTCTTCCACATTCCACAGATCGGCAATGACCTTATCGGAAAATCCTTTGCGTTTTGCTGATCTGGCTGTTTCAAAGTCAAACTTCTTGTCAGCAAGCTCTTGCTCAAAAGCTATCAATCTCTCTAATTTATGAAGGAAGAATAAATCAATTTTGCTCCAGCTATGGAGAGTTTCAATCGTAATGCCTCTCCTGATTGCCTCTGCAAGGTAAAATAATCTTTCGTCTCCTGCCTTGCGGATTCTCTTTTCGAGCAATTCATTGCTGATTTCACTTTGATTATTCAAAGAAAGGTGGATCACGTCAGCTTCTAAAGATCGGATCGCTTTTAACAGTGATTCTTCAAAAGTGCGCCCAATTGCCATAACTTCACCAGTTGCTTTCATCTGAGTTCCAAGTGTCCGGTTTGCCGATTCGAATTTATCAAATGGCCAGCGTGGGATTTTGGTTACGACATAATCCAGCGCAGGTTCAAAGCAGGCATATGTTTTGCCTGTTACAGGATTCAGCATTTCATCAAGCGTCAATCCTACAGCAATTTTCGCTGCAAGCTTAGCAATTGGATAGCCTGTCGCTTTCGATGCCAGAGCAGACGAGCGGCTGACCCGAGGATTCACTTCGATGACATAATAGTTAAAGCTGTCAGGGTCGAGTGCCAGCTGGACATTGCAGCCACCTTCGATTTTAAGGGCCCTGATGATTTTCAAGCTGGCATTCCTAAGCAGCTGGTACTCGCGGTCGCTCAATGTCTGGCTTGGTGCCACTACAATGGAATCTCCTGTGTGGACACCAACTGGATCAAAGTTTTCCATATTGCAGACAACAATGGCATTGTCATTGCTGTCACGCATTACTTCATATTCGATTTCCTTGAAACCGGCAATACTTTTTTCGAGCAAGCATTGTCCTACCGGGCTGTTTTTAATCCCGCTAGTCACAATTTCAATCAATTCTTTTTCATTGCTGCAGATGCCCCCGCCTGTTCCTCCCATCGTAAAAGCTGGGCGGACAATCACTGGATATCCAACTCTCTCAACAAAGGTGTAGGCTTCATTAAGGTTGTGGATGATGTCACTGTCTGGTACCGGCTGTCCTAACTCGTTCATCAGGCTCCTGAACAGCTCCCTGTCTTCTGCCTGGTTGATCGCTTCAAGTTTCGTGCCGAGAATTTCCACGTCGCATTCTTCCAGTACGCCGGCTTTCGCTAGTTCCACAGCCAGGTTTAAACCTGTTTGTCCCCCAAGTGTCGGCAGGATTGCATCTGGGCGCTCCTTGCGGATGATCCTTGCCACAAATTCAAGAGTAAGAGGCTCTATGTATACCACATCTGCGATTTCCGTGTCAGTCATGATAGTTGCAGGATTCGAGTTGACGAGGATTACCTTATAACCTTCTTCACGCAATGCGATACAAGCCTGTGTTCCTGCATAATCGAATTCTGCTGCCTGGCCGATGATGATCGGGCCTGACCCAATAACTAAAATACTGTGAACATCTTTACGCTTTGGCATATGTGACATCCTCCTTTTTTTCTGCTTCAACTAGCTCGATGAATTGGTTGAATAGTCCGTTCGCATCCTCCGGTCCTGGTGACGCTTCAGGGTGATATTGGACTGTGAATGCTGCCGCGGTCTTATGGGCAAGCCCCTCAACAGTTCCATCGTTCAAAGCTATATGCGTAACCTCAAGCTCTGTTCCTGTGACAGAGTCTTCTTTAACGGTATATCCATGGTTCTGGGACGTCAGTGCTACCTTCCCTGTTCGTAAATCCTTTACAGGATGGTTCGAACCGCGATGACCGAACTTCATTTTCTCTGTATCTGCTCCGCAGGCTAGCGCGAACAACTGATGGCCGAGACAGATTCCGAACATAGGAACCTTACCCAGCAACCCCTTGATCATTTCAACTGCTTCTGGCACATCCTTCGGGTCCCCAGGTCCATTTGACAGCATGATGCCATCCGGACTAAGACTTTGAATCTCGTCGGCAGTCGTATTAAAAGGGACTACAACCACATCACAATTACGATCATTCAACTCTCGCAAAATGCCGTGCTTCAAGCCGAAGTCGACCAGGACCACCCTGTGGCCGCGGCCAGGACTCGGATAAGCTGTCTTCGTTGATACTTGCTTCACCTGATCATTTGCCAGGCTTTTGTTCTTTAATGTGGCAATGACTTCATCAGGCTTTTCATCCAACCCGCAGATGGATCCTTTCAATGTCCCATGCTGGCGAATGATCTTTGTCAACTTTCTGGTATCGATCCCGGCAATGCCAGGAATGTTTTTCATTTTAAGGTAAGCGTCCAGAGGAAGTTCAGAGCGCCAATTGGATGGAAAGTCAGCATTTTCCCTTACGACAAGACCACGGACAGCCGGACTGATCGATTCAAAATCATCCCGGTTGATTCCATAATTTCCAATCAGGGGATAGGTAAGAGTCACAATCTGTCCGCAGTATGATGGGTCTGACAGGATTTCCTGGTAGCCTGTCATTCCTGTGTTAAACACCACTTCCCCAATCGTCGCCTCTTCACTCCCAAAGCCTTCTCCAATAAAAACCGTGCCATCTTCCAAGATCAACTGCTTTTTCATGCGGTCACAACTCCCTTTTCCCAGACTATTTTTCCTTCAGCGATCGTTAGTACTGGCCATCCTTGGCAGGTCCAGCCAGCGAATGGTGTATTTTTTCCTTTCGATAAAAATTCATCTGGATTGATTTCTTTTTCTTCATCAAGATCAATCAATACGATATCTGCTGGTGACCCTGCCTTCAGCTCACCATAAGGCAGTCCGAATGCTCTCGCGGGTTTGACAGTCAAAGATTCAATCAATTGCTTTAAGGTAATGACATTTGTTTTGACCATATGTGTATACAAGAGAGGAAATGCTGTTTCCAGCCCGACAATCCCAAAAGGAGCAAGTTGAATTCCTTCTGCTTTTTCCTCAATTGTATGAGGGGCGTGGTCGGTGGCGATAAAATCGATGGTCCCGTCCAGCAGCCCTTGTATCAATGCCTCCTGGTCTGCCTTGCTCCTCAGAGGCGGATTCATCTTGTAGTTGGCATCATTGCCGGTAATGTCATCTTCATTTAAAAGCAGATGATGCGGTGTTACCTCTGCCGTAACCTTTATGCCATACTTCTTCGCATCGCGAACTGCCCTGACCGATTCTTTCGTGCTGATATGGCAGACGTGGTAATGGCAGCCTGCCTCTTCGGCAAGTAAAATGTCCCTTGCTATATGTACTGATTCGCACACTGACGGGATACCGTTGATGCCCAGTTCAGCGGCTTTCCTTCCTTCATGAAGTGAGCCCTTATTGATCAATGTATTGTCTTCGCAATGTGCAACGATAGCCATATCGAGTTTTGCTGCCCTTTTCATTGCCTCAAGCATCATTCCTGCAGATTGGACACCCACACCATCATCCGTCAGTGCGAAAGCTCCGGCTTCTTTTAGTCCTGCGAAATCAGTCAGCTCCTGGCCAAGCTCCCTGACTGTGATCGATGCATAGGGCAAAACTCTTGCGGAAGCTGTTTGCTTTATTTTTTCCTGAAGCCATTCCATCTGTTCTTTTGAATCAGGAACAGGCCTCGTATTCGGCATTGCAGCAACAGTTGTGAATCCTCCTCTTGCAGCCGCCAGTGTACCAGTAGCAATCGTTTCTTTCTTTTCACCGCCCGGTTCACGAAGGTGGACATGCAGGTCTACAAACCCCGGTGCAACCAGCTTGCCGCCAGCGTCAATGATTTGTTCAGCTTCAGTAGATAAACAAGATTCGATCTTGGTAATTTTTCCGTCCTCTATTAAAATATCTTTTACTTCAGTTCCTGCTTCAGTAAGCAATCTGCCATTTTTGATCAACATTGTCATTTTTCATTCCTCCATTCCTATTTTCAAGAGCTCTTTTCAACACTGCCATCCTGATGTACACGCCATTTTCCATTTGCTTAAAAATCCTTGATTTCGGACTTTCAACCAATTCATCTGCGATTTCCACTCCGCGATTGACTGGTGCCGGATGAAGGATGATGCTGTCTTTTTTCATCATCTTTTCTCTTTCAATAGTTAAACCATAGTTCCGGTGGTATTCATTTTTATCAAATAGCAGCTTGCCGTCATGCCGTTCATGCTGGACTCTCAGCAACATGACCACATCCGCCAACAGAATCGCCTCGTCTACTGACATATAGGAGCAGCCATGTGGAAGCTGGTTTTGGTCCACCCAGTCCTCAGGACCTGAAAAAACAACCTTTGCTCCGAGCCTTACAAGTGCGTCTGCATTAGACCTTGCAACGCGGCTATGGAGGATATCACCGATGATCGTGACCGTAAGCCCTTTGAAGCTTCCGTATTCTTGCTGTATTGTCATCAAGTCAAGCAAGGATTGGGTAGGATGATGGCCCTTCCCATCGCCGGCATTGATGATTGGAATCGAAATCCCATTTTCAAGTTCAGAGAAATAATTGTCCGCACTATGCCTGATCACCACTGAGTCGGCGCCGATTGCTTCAAGTGTTTTGACGGTGTCATACAATGTTTCTCCTTTGAGGACACTTGACGTCTGGACCTCAAATGGAATCACCTCAAGTCCCAGCTTGCGTTCAGCCACCTCAAAGCTAGATTTTGTCCTGGTGCTTGGTTCGTAAAATAAGTTGCTGATAAACAACTTTTTATCAGGCTGCCAGGTCTTCCCGCTGGAAAATTCACTAGCAGACAATATGATTTCATTTATCTCTTTTGTACTGAGTTGTGATGTTGTCAGTAAATCCCATTTCATGTCAAGTTCCCTCCTTTTTTCAAGAAAAAAGCACCCTGTTTTATGTTCAACAGGGTGCTTAACCATGAGCTGGCCGGCGTAAACCCGTAGTGTTCGGGTTTACGTGCATCTTGAATAAGCCGGTTCGCTCATAACACCCTTCTAAGCCTCTCTGGACTTTTTTAAAAGGTGGTACTATGCTACATCGTTCTTTTGCTCAGTTTTTTTTCAGTTTCCATTTCAAACATGTCTTCTTCTAGTTCTGGACGTCCAGGAAGCACTAGGTTAAGGATGACACCAATCAGGGCTGCTAAAGCCATACCATGGATTTCGAAGTTTTCATTCAGCTTAATGAATGCTCCGCCAATCCCGATTACAAGGATGACCGATGAGACAACCAGGTTGCGCGTGTTGCCAAAATCGATTTTGCTGTCCACAAGCATTCTCAAGCCTGATGAAGCGATGATCCCGAACAGCAGGATGGAGACGCCGCCCATAACCGGTGTTGGGATTGAGCTGATCAATGCCGTAATTTTACCGATGAATCCAAATACCGTCGCGATGATGGCTGCGCCAAGCAGGACATATACGCTGTACACTCTGGTAATCGCTAGGACTCCGATGTTTTCGCCATAAGTCGTCTTTGGCGGTCCGCCGATCAAACCGGAAATCATTGTCGCCATACCATCACCCATGATGGAGCGGTGAAGACCCGGTTCTTTTATATAATCTCTGCCGACAACTTTGCTTAGTACAAGCTGGTGGCCGATATGCTCGGACAATGTGACGATTGCGACCGGAACCATCAGCATGACGATTTCCCAGCTGATGCTTACATTATAATGAACGAATGGGATGATAAAGTCAGGCATCTCAAAAACGTTCGCTTCTCTTACTCCACTTAAATCCACGATGCCAATTGCCATTGAGTATAGATAACCGACAATGATGCCTGCAAGGATCGGGATCATGCTGAGCATGCCCTTTCCGTAAATCGAGAAGACGATTGTAGCTGCCAGCGTTACCAGAGCTGCCGAGAAGTGAATCAAGCTGTACTCAGTAGTGCCTGGGACATTCATTGCCATGCTGACCGCTGTGCCAGCTAGTGAGAGACCGATGACAATGATGACTGGGCCGACTACGACTGGTGGCAGCAAGCGCATGATCCAGCGGTAGCCTGCCTTTTTAATGATCAAGGCGACAACTCCATATACAAGTCCTGCCAGGAAAGTTCCGATCATCGCCGCACCTGGACCCCCGCCTGCTTTAGCGGCAATGACTGGTGCGATGAAAGCGAAGGATGAACCAAGATAGGCTGGAACCTGGAATTTTGTGATGATCAGGAAGGCGATCGTTCCAAGTCCGCTGGAAATCAAAGCGATTGCCGGGCTTAAGCCGACCAGGTAAGGTACAAGGATTGTCGCGCCGAACATGGCGAATAAGTGCTGAAGGCTAAGTGTGAACCATTGGAATGGTGATGGTACATCTTTTATGTCTAGGATTGGTTTGTTCATGTTTATTCCCCTCTCTCTTTGTATAAAAAAACCCTCTTTGCCAGTAGATACAAAGAGGGTATGGGTCTAAAAAAACCCGCACAAAGCCATCAGCCATGTGTTCCCCCTTTTCAGCCTCTCTGGACTGCATTTAAAAGGGCATTATTTATTTTTCAAAAATGCTTACGCGTTCTTCTTCATCTACTTCCTGAAGCTCGACGACGATTCTTTCCGAGCTTGATGTCGGTATGTTCTTCCCTACAAAGTCTGCCCTGATCGGCAGCTCCCTGTGGCCTCTGTCGACCAGCACTGCAAGCTGGATTGTCGCCGGACGGCCAATATCGATCAAAGCATCCATACCAGCGCGTACTGTCCTGCCTGTATAGAGGACATCATCCACCAGGATCACCTTTTTATTCGAAATGTCGACCGGAATATCCGAACCTTTTACTTCAGGCTCCTGGTCATTCGTCTTCTTTGTCAGGTCATCGCGATATAATGTAATGTCGAGCTCACCTACCGCGATTTCTGCGCCTTCAATCTCGCGGATTCTTTCGGCAAGCCTCTTCGCGATATAAATTCCTCTCGTACGGATCCCGACTAGGACACAATCTTCAATTCCCTTGTTTCTTTCAATGATTTCATGGGCAATCCTCGTCAGTGCCCTGCGGATTCCCTGGTTGTCGAGCACGACCGCTTTTTCTGCCATTTGTTTTCACTCCTTCTCTATTTACGATTGAAAACGGAAATACATTCGCAAAAAAACCCTCTTGTCTGTTTAGGCAAGAGGGTAAACGTGTAGTATTAATATGCAGCAGGGCATATCAAATGCCTGTTGCAAATCCGTTTCCTTCTCAGCCTCACGGGACTGTCTTTAAAGGACTTATTAAACTATAGTCATCTTAAAATAGATGTTGAACTTTGTCAACGATTTTCTCTTAAATCGTCTAAAAGCTTTACGAAATACTCAGGCATTGGTGCTTCAAACTCCAGATACTCGCCTGTCCTTGGATGCTCAAAGCCAAGAAGCCCGGCATGCAATGCTTGTCCGCCAAGATCGAGCGTTTTTTTCGGACCGTATTTCGGATCTCCTGCCAAAGGATAACCAATATATTTCATATGCACACGAATTTGGTGTGTCCTGCCTGTTTCAAGCTGGCACTCAACAAAGGTAAAATCCTTAAACCGTTCGAGAACATTAAAATGCGTGACAGCATGTTTGCCATTATCAACCACTGTCATGCTCTGGCGGTCTTTTTGATCCCGCCCGAGCGGTGCATCGATCGTTCCATGATCATGGTGGATATTTCCATGAACGAGCGCCTTGTATTTGCGAGTAACACTTTTCGCTACAAGCTGGTTTACCAGGCTTTCATGTGCCATATCATTCTTCGCCACCATCAGGAGCCCGGATGTGTCTTTATCAATCCTATGGACGATTCCCGGGCGAAGCACACCATTAATGCCTGATAAGTCCTTGCAATGTGCCATCAGCCCGTTAACAAGCGTCCCAGTCATATGTCCAGGCGCGGGGTGGACAACCATTCCCTTAGGCTTGTTCACAACAAGGACATCTGCGTCCTCATAAAAAATCTCAAGATCCATTTCCTCAGGAATGACATCCAGTACTTCGGGATCAGGGATGCTGATTTCAAGCTTGTCATCCAAACTGCATTTATAATTTGTTTTGATTTGTGCACCATTTACAAGAACGTTTCCATCCTTGATCCATTGCTGTACCTGGCTCCTCGACCAATCAGCGTCGAGTGTCGAAACTACTTTATCTATTCTGTCACCAGCCTGTTCCTCACTGATGATGTGTTCCATTTTCTCCATAAGCTTTTCTTTTCGCCTCTCTCTCTTCCCTGATCATGTCAATCATCAGCAATCCTACACCGATCACCAGCGCAGAATCCGCGATATTGAAGATAGGGAAATCGTATCCAAAAATATAGGTGTTGATGAAATCCACCACTTCTTTTCGGTATACCCTGTCGATGAAATTCCCAATCGCCCCGCCCAGCATAAAACCAAGCGAAACACCCAGCAAAAGCTTGCCTTTTGCGGCTTTTTGAATATAAATGACAAGGCCAATAATAACTATCACAGTGATGACATAAAAGAACCACATTTGCCCCTGAAGGATTCCCCACGCAGCACCGCGGTTTCGGTGCGAAGTGATATATAAGAAATTCTCTATGACCTTTATGCTCTCACCAAGCTCCATGTTTTTGACAATAAACCATTTAGTAACCTGGTCAAGCAAGATAACAAACAGTGCAATTATGTAATAAAACACAAAGGTAACCTCCACATCCACAGCAATTCATTACCTTTGCATTTTAGCACATATGTGATTAAAACGACAGATTTTATAAGTTTTAGTGATGTTTCTGACTTCGAAAGGTGGTAAAACACTTACTAACAGAGAAATTTCTATTATGTAAGTGGTTTTGGGTGATGAGTATAACATGTATTGAAGTGTCCAAATTGTTTATTGGCGAAAAAATATTTTTATTGGCGATTTTCGATTTTTATTGGCGATAATTTTATTTTATTGGCGATAATGTGCTGCTTATTGGCGAAAATCGATTTTTATTGGCGACTTGGAAATTTTCAATATTGTTTTCCAATAAATCCAATCTTTACCTTTAAAAGAAATCTTGGAGATCATATTTCAACTCCTCCGCCATTCCGGATTGGCATGAAAACTCACGAATAAATAGGTTTCCGGTAGTATTGCTCAATATCGTCCAGTTCGACAGCAGATCTTGCTGTTGGGATGGTCTGCAAAAACTCATATGGCAAGTATTCTCCGGATATTTCACATTTCCCGTACTCGCCATTTTCCATTTTTTTCAGTGCTGCTTCGATATCGCGAAGCTCATCTTTAATATAATGTAAAATCCTTTCGTCTCTCTGTCCGTAATTCAGGTACGTTAACAATTCTGTTTTCGTTTCGCGGAGCTCATTGTAAATGTAATCAAGATTACTTTCCATATATCTGCCCCCGTTCCTGTTTACAGCTATTATTTCCCGTAACTTTTTACTGACTCAGTTAAAGTTTTTACATGTACTGCAGGATTTCCCAAGCATAGAAAAAACTCCGGGCATAAACCCGGAGTCTCATTTTAGCGTATTAGTAATTTTCTTTGACTACAGTTGCACATCGCTCACAAAGTGTTGGATGTTCTTCGACTTTACCGACCTCTGGTGTAACGACCCAGCATCTTTCACATGTCTCACCTTCAGCCTTTGTAACAACAATCGCAGTGTTTTCAAGCTTGATTGCGTTGTCAGGGGCCTGGGCGTAGCTTCCAGCCACTTCGAAGCCTGAAACAATGAACAGTTGGCTAAAGTTTTCAGAGATTGAATCCAGAAGCTCTTTTGTGCTGTCATTGACATATAGAGATACCTTAGCTGTCAGCGATTTGCCGATCACTTTTGAGTTTCTCGCTTCTTCAAGTGCCTTGAGGACATCATCACGCAGCTTCATGAACGCATTCCATTTATTTTCAAGCGCTTCTGCATTTTCGATTTCCTTCGCTTCAGGCATATCTGTCAGCTGGACGCTGTCTTCTTTAGTTGAAGGAATGAATCCCCAAACCTCATCAGCAGTATGAGAAAGGATTGGTGCAGTCAGCTTAACCAATGCAAGCAGGCTTTCGTGCAATACGGTCTGGATTGCGCGGCGATCAGAATGATCTGCTGCTTCGATGTAAAGGACATCCTTTGCAAAATCAAGATAAAACGCACTCAAGTCAAGCGTACAGAAGTTATTGACCGCATGGTAGACACCTGCGAACTCATAATTGTCATATGCATTGCGCACATATTTGATCAGTTTGTTCAGCTTCACAAGCATGAACTGATCAACTTCACGTAGCTGTTCGAATGGAACTGCATCTGTTTCAGGATTGAAATCAGAAAGATTACCAAGCAAGAACCTGAATGTGTTGCGAATTTTACGGTATACTTCAGCAACCTGTTTAAGGATCGCATCAGAAACACGTACATCGGATTGATAATCGACGGAAGCAACCCATAGACGGAGGATATCTGCACCCAACTGGTTCATGACCTTTGCAGGAACGACAACGTTGCCGATTGACTTACTCATCTTGCGGCCTTCGCCATCAAGTGCGAAACCATGGCTCAGTACACCTTTATAAGGAGCTTTTCCTGTTACCGCCACTGCTGTTGATAATGATGAGTTGAACCAGCCGCGATATTGGTCAGAACCTTCTAGATAAAGGTCTGCCGGACGCTGAAGATCATCACGCTCTACAAGTACTGCCTGGTGTGATGAACCTGAGTCGAACCAAACGTCCATGATGTCTGTTTCTTTTGTAAACTGTCCATTAGGGCTGCCAGGATGGCTGAAGCCTTCAGGGAGCAATTCTTTCGCTTCTTTTTCAAACCAGATATTGGATCCATGCTCACGGAAAAGGTTTGAAACATGTTGTATTGTTTCATCGGTGATGATTTCCTGGCCGTTCTCAGCGTAGAATACCGGAATCGGAACGCCCCATGCACGCTGACGGGAAATACACCAATCACCACGGTCACGGACCATATTGAATAGTCTCGTTTCGCCCCAGGCCGGAACCCATTTTGTTTCTTCAACCGCTTTTAGCAATTCTCCGCGGAAATCCTTGATGGACGCAAACCACTGTGCTGTTGCACGGAAGATGACAGGTTTCTTTGTTCTCCAGTCATGCGGATAGGAGTGAGTGATAAAGCTTAGCTTCAGTAAGGCACCTGCTTCTTCCAGCTTTTCTGTGATTGGCTTGTTTGCCTGATCATAGAATAAACCTTCGAAGCCTTCAGCTTCAGCTGTCATTACACCTTTGTCATCAACAGGGCATAAAACTTCAAGACCATACTTCTGGCCAACATGGAAGTCATCTTCACCGTGTCCAGGTGCAGTGTGGACACATCCTGTACCAGCATCGGTCGTTACATGGTCACCTAGCATGACAAGGGAATCGCGACCGTATAATGGATGCTTGGCAAGAACACCTTCAAGTTCTTTACCAACAACTTTCTTAAGTGTCGAAGCATTTTCCCAGCCGATTTCGTTCGTAACAGCCTCAAGCAGTTCTTCGGCCACAAGGAATTTTCTTCCGTCAGCTTCTACTACAACATAAGTCAAATCAGGATGTACGGAGATTCCAAGGTTAGCTGGGATCGTCCATGGAGTAGTCGTCCAGATGACGATTTCAATATCCTGGTCTAGAACTCCTTTGCCGTCTTTTACAGGGAAGCCAACGTAGATGGAAGCTGAACGCTTATCCTGATACTCAATTTCAGCTTCTGCAAGTGCAGATTCACTTGATGGAGACCAGTAAACAGGCTTCTTGCCTTTATAGATGTATCCCTTTTTCGCCATTTCTCCGAATACTTTGATTTGCTGTGCTTCATATTCTGGCTTCAAAGTGATATATGGGTTTTCCCAGTCACCGCGAACGCCCAAGCGCTTGAACTGTTCACGCTGGTTGTTGATCTGCTCGTAGGCATACTCTTCACAAAGCTTCCTGAATTCAGCGACAGTCATTTCTTTGCGTTTTACACCTTTGTTCGTCAATGCCTGCTCAATAGGCAATCCATGAGTGTCCCAGCCAGGTACATATGGCGAGCAAAAACCGCTCATTGATTTATAGCGGACGATAAAATCTTTGAGGATCTTATTCAATGCGTGACCCATATGGATATCACCGTTTGCATACGGAGGTCCATCATGCAGGATGAACAGCGGGCGATCTGCCGTGTGTTTTTGAACTTTTTCGTAAATATTCATTTCTTCCCATTTTGCCTGGATTTCAGGTTCCCTGTTCGGCAAATTTCCGCGCATTGGAAACTCGGTCTTTGGCATGAGTAAAGTGTCTTTGTACTCCATTCGATTGATCCTCCTATTTTTACCATTGCAACCATGAAAGAGAACGATTTTGGAAAATAAAAAAAACCTCCTCATCCCTGAAAAGGGACGAGAAGGTTTATATTCCCGCGGTACCACCCTAAATAGACAAGACATTATCATCCTGTCCTCTTAGCATTCTTAACGCGAATGTCACGCCTGCACTTACTGATCCTTCCTGGATGTTCAGCTCGGAACTATCGGGTGATTTTCTGGCAATCCGCTTGTAATGGGCTCTCACCTTCCCCATTTCGCTGATAAACAAGCAACTGGAACGCCATACTGTCCCTGTCATCGTTTCTTTCATCTATTGCACTTTGTTATGAAATTATATGCGAAACAGCGTGCCTGCGTCAAGCCAGTGAGTCTTCTTCTTCTCTTGCTGTCGCTTTTAATTCTGTTGAATCCAATTCATATTCAAGCAAGTGATCCCAATCATCCGTATTCAGCATATCAAGCTGGGCTTCGATCAACATCTTGAATCTTGTCCTGAATACTTTCGATTGCTTCTTCAGTTCCTCAATTTCGAGTGCGATCTTGCGAGCTTTTGATAATGACTCGTTAATGATCCTGTCAGCGTTCTTTTCCGCTTCCTTGATGATCAGCTTCGCTTCCTTCTGCGCGTTGCGGCGGACTTCTTCTCCTGCTTCCTGCGCAATAACAATTGATTTATTCAATGTTTCTTCAATATTTGTAAAATGGCCAAGCCTTGAATTCATCTCATTCAGCTTTTCTTCCATTTCTTTTTTCTCTCGGATAATTAGTTCATAGTCCTTGATCACCTGGTCAAGAAATTCGTTGACTTCATCTTCATCATACCCGCGAAATCCCTTATTAAATTCTTTGTTGTGTATATCTAACGGCGTTAAAGGCATGACGCCACCTCCCATTTAGTTATAATCCTTTATGTACTTAAAGCTATGATTCGACAAATAAACTAAAAATCCTTCTACTATTACTATATAATTATTTTTTCCGTCCAGCAATAACTCGATATTTATCTTTTTTTGTTTTCCCTTCGATTGTGATGATTTTCGCACGGCCATAACCCCGAGCAGAGATGACGTCCCCTTCACCGCATTCAAAGGCTGTGTTTTCAATGGCTGTCCAATTGACTTTAACATGCCCATGCTGGATCAGCAGCTGGGATTTTTGCCTGGATAGATTGAATAGAGCGGACATGACAGTATCAAGTCGCATTGAGGAAACAGTAGTCGTCACTTCATTCCATTCTTCAGCAATGCCCACCGCTTTTTCAAGCGGGAGTTCTGACAAGCCAATCGATGCTCTGCCGATTGATTCTAATTGAAGCCTTATGTAATCAGCTATTTCCTCAGCAGCAAAAAATTGCACGGTATCTCCTTCAATCAGGATATCTCCGAATTTCCCACGCTTCAAACCGAGTGACATCAGGCTGCCCAAAACTTGACGGTGTTCAATATTCACAAATTTCTTTGCATAATCAATCCCAAAAAGCTTTACCTGGAAATCCTCATCTTTAGCTTCCAGGTACTCTGGAAAAAGAAATGCCCTTTTTCTTTCGGTCCCTGGAGCACCGCCAAACAGCTCCCATTTCACATCATGATGCTTGCCGATGACTGTTGCAAGGATCTGCTGTTCACGCGGATCCAAAAAATCAGTTAGTTTCGGAGCATAATTTTGCTCAACATATTCTTTCCAGTTAATCACCTGATCGATAAATTCCCGTTCCTCTGGACGGAAATGCTGGTAAATACTCATTACTGTACTCCTTTTTGTTGACTCGATATAAGAAAAGCGGAAGCGCCTTGGTCAGCCCCGACAAGCGCTGGAGGGCGTGACAGTGAAGTCGTTCTTTGACTTCATTGGCAGGACCGAAGCGTCTCGAGGGGCTAGGCGCTGGAGCTGGACAATTCTCTAAGTTGAAATGATATAAAATCTGAAATTATAAAATAAACAGGGCCTGATTCAGACCCTGCAAGAGATAAGAATGATCCTTATTAAAACCATGCTGCCAGCTGATACAAGCCAGAGACAGCAAAACGCAATACAAGGAATGCAACGATTGGTGAAATATCAATCATGCCGATTGAAGGAACAATCCTTCGGAAAGGCTCCAGGAAAGGTTCGCAAATCCGCGCTAAAAATTGTCCGATTGCCGTTTCCCTGGCGTTAGGGAACCATGACATGAAAATATAAATAATCAGGGCCCACTGATAAAGATTGACTAGCTGAGCAATTATGCCTATTACTAAATCCATTTAATCTACCACCTCGACTCTTGGTAATCCCGCTCCTGCATCAGCTCAGAAATATTCCCTGTGACTTCTACATTATCCGGGGTACATAAGAATATATTCATGCCGATCCGCTGGATATCACCGCTGATCGCATAAACTGTTCCACTGAGGAAATCGACAATACGCCTTGCCTGATCCTGTTCAATGCGCTGCAGATTCACAACGACCGCCCGCCGATTTTTCAAATGGTCGGCAATTTCCTGTGCTTCTGCATACATCCTTGGCTCCATCAGGATCACCTTGGATGATTTTTGCACACTCTGCAGGCTTACCACATTCTGCTTTTGCTGGACAGGCTGTTTATTGGGCTTGAAGGGTTCAGCTTCTTCCTCGAGCATTTCCTCATCATTATAGTCATATTCATCTTCCAGGAAAAAAAATGTCTTAATTTTTGATTTTAAGCTCATATTATTGCACCTCCGATTCGTTCCCTACCAATGCAGTGCCAATGCGCACCATTGTGGATCCTTCTTCAACAGCTATTTTGAAATCATTTGACATTCCCATTGACAATTCATCACATGGTGCATTTTCCAGTTGCAGCGATTGTATTTCTGCTTGGAGCTTTTTCATTGTCCTGAAGCAATCCCTGATCACCTGCTCGTCTTCAGTGAATGGTGCCATTGTCATCAATCCGCTTACTTCAATATTTGGATACTGCTTCAATTCATGAACAAAACCAGTAACATCATCAGGTCTCAATCCATGCTTGCTCTCTTCACCGGATGCATTGACCTGAATCAGGCACCGCACTTTCGAATCGGAGCGCTTGTTTATTTCCTTTGCAAGCGACAGCCTGTCCAATGAATGGATATATGTAACATGTTCGATGATATTTTTTACTTTTCTCGTTTGCAGTGTCCCAATGAAATGCCATACAGGCTTGTCCTCTAAGTGGTCTATTTTATGAAGCAGTCCTTCTTCCCGGTTTTCACCAAGATGGATGACACCGGCATCTATGGCCTCCTGTGCCCGTTCGGGTGAGACATACTTAGTAACCGCTATAATCTTGATTTCTTCCGGATCCCGCCCGGCTTTCTTGCAGACATCTGCTATTTGATTCTGGATAACCTCCAGATTATCTCTGACTTTCATTATGGATGGCTATCCTCCTTCCAGCCGATATAAGCCATCATTCGCCCAGCATTTCCCTTATCCCGCCTATGCGAATAGAAATGCTTACTATGGCAGCTTGTGCAATAATCGGTAACCTGTATATTCCCGTCTGCCACACCTGCTTTTAACAGGATCTGTCGGTTCAATTCCTTTAAATCGAGAGAATATTGGCCTTCACTAACTTGATTATATGGTAATATATCGACACCATCTAGTATATTTTTCACTAAATTGATGACTCTCTCATCAACAATATAACATTTTTTGCATATTGATGGGCCAATAATGGCAGAAATTTTTTCTATTTTTGCTCCATTTTGCTGAAATTTGCTGACCATCCCGGCTGCAATGCCATGCACAGTGCCCTTCCATCCAGCATGAGCGACGCCAATCAGCCTGCTCTCCGGTTCAATAAAATAAAGAGGTACACAGTCAGCGTAACAAAGTGTCAAGAGGATTCCCTGCTCGTTTGTCAAAAAGCCATCCGTTCCTGCAAACGAAGAATCATAAGACGTTGATCCTTTTCCTTGATCTGCTTTTTCAATCCTGGCAATGTTGATATCATGAGTTTGTTCTGCTTCAACCCAACTGGAGAGAGGGAATGCGATTTGATCCGCCAGGAGGCGACGATTTTCGCAAACCGCATTCTGTTCGTCTCCAACATGAAAACCGAAATTCAGGCCTGTGAAAGCATCCTGCTTGCTCACACCGCCATTCTTTGTAGTGAACCCCGCTTCAAGTCCAGGATAACGTTCCATCCACTCTTTTATGACAAAGTATTCCTGGCTTTTTAAGATGAATGGCTCCATGGCTTTTTACCTCACATGTTTTTTGTCTAGTTTATCACATACAAGCCGCAGTACAACAGTTTGACGGCCTTACTCATCACTTTCATTATGCTGCAGATACTCCCCGCTGTCTTTATATCGGACCAAGATGACGTCCTCGCCTATTTTCAGGATATTCCTCCAGGGAATGACAACCTCTTCTTCCTTTCCGAAGAATCCAAGCACCTTACCGGAACTTCCAATGACAACTGCTTCAATTTTACCGGTATTCAAATTTATCTCAAAATCCTCTATATTGCCAAGCCTCTTGCCATCCGAAACATTCACGACATCTTTAACTTGAAATTCTGTTACCTTAACCATACAGATCCCTCCGGATTTCACTTTGGTAGGTGTTAGCCCTTATAAATTATATGATGGGGATACAGATGTATGATTTCTTCAGTCAATCCTGCTGTTCAAGAAAGTGCCATGTTGTGGACTATATCCTCTCTGTGGCAGTAGAAATGAAAAAGCTGCCCAAATAGGCAGCTTAACTTTGAATATTCTTATTCATTTGCTTGATCGCCGCTTTTTCGAGTCGGGACACCTGGGCTTGTGAGATGCCAATCTCATCAGCGACCTCCATTTGCGTTTTACCCTGGAAGAATCTCTTCCTTAAGATCAATTTTTCACGCTCATTCAGGCGTCTCATCCCTTCTTTCAGGGCGATCTCCTCTATCCAGTTACTATCCTTATTCCTTTCATCACTTAGCTGGTCCATCACATAGATAGGATCACCGCCGTCATTATAAATCGGCTCGAACAAGGAAACTGGATCCTGGATGGCATCAAGGGCGAAGACAATTTCTTCGTGCGGCACTTCAAGCACCTTTGCAATTTCTTCTGCAGTCGGTTCCCTGGACGCCTCACTCATAAGCTTCTCTCGGACTTGCAGGGCCTTGTAGGCTATATCCCTTAACGATCGGGAGACTCTAATTGGATTATTATCTCTTAAATACCTTCTGATTTCACCAATGATCATTGGGACAGCATAGGTTGAAAACTTAACATTCTGTCCGAGATCGAAATTATCAATGGACTTCATAAGGCCAATACATCCGACCTGAAAAAGGTCGTCAACAAACTCGCCCCGGTTGTTAAAACGCTGGATCACACTTAAAACAAGCCTTAGGTTGCCATTCACAAGCTTCTCTCTTGCTGTAATGTCACCACTTTGCATTTCTCTGAAAAGTTTTCTCATTTCCTCGTTTTTTAGAACGGGAAGCTTTGATGTATCAACACCGCAAATTTCAACTTTGTTTCGTGTCAATCTTTTCCCTCCTCACAGGAGCTGCTGTCAAAAATCAGTATCTCCGCAAGAAGGAAAAATATGCACTATTTACCTGAAGCCTGGACAGGTTTCAGAAAGAATCCCCCAGTAAAACCGCTGATTTATCACGGTTATCAACGATAAAAATATTTTTATTGAAAATTTTTCTGCTATACCATTTTATTGAATTCTTTACGCAAACGTTTAATGATTCTTTTTTCGAGACGTGAAATGTAGGACTGTGAAATACCCAGCATATCCGCGACATCCTTCTGTGTCTTCTCCTCACCGCTGCCCAGCCCGAAACGCAGTTCCATGATCTGCTTTTCTCGGTCAGAAAGCTGTTGCAGCGCTTTGACCAGCAATTTTTTGTCAACATTCGATTCGAGGTCTTTAGTGATAATATCAACATCTGTACCAAGAACATCAGACAAAAGCAGTTCATTTCCATCCCAATCAATATTCAGCGGCTCATCAAAGGATACTTCAGAGCGAAGTTTATTATTCCTGCGCAGATACATGAGGATCTCATTTTCAATACATCTGGATGCATAGGTTGCCAGCTTGATTTTCTTCTCAGGGTTAAAAGTATTCACCGCTTTAATCAATCCGATGGTACCAATACTGATTAAGTCTTCAATATTGATACCTGTGTTTTCGAATTTGCGTGCGATGTAGACAACAAGCCGCAAGTTCCTTTCAATCAGGATCGATCTCGCTGCCTTATCCCCATTTGGAAGTTTGTTCAACAGCACTTCTTCTTCTTCTTTCGTTAAAGGAGGTGGCAACGCTTCGCTACCGCCGATATAATATATTTCATCTGTTTTCAAGCCTAGTTTCATTAATAATTTATACCAGTAATAGGATAACCGAAGCCGCAAATTTTTCATTGATTGTCCTCCTTCTAAATTATGTATTTCTGAGTATAGTAATATTAACTTACCTTCACGCCCTGCTCTGTCTTTGCCATTCCCGCCAGCATTTTAGGGTGAATAATGCAGTGGAAACTGCCATCAGCCGATAATTCTTGTGTCGTAAAGGATATCAATCCTTTCTCAGCAATAAAAGTACCTTCGTTAGTGGCGATCTTAATGCTGTCAGGCTGAAAGGCAATGATTAATTGATGTTCTTGTCCGACTACCTTGCATGGTATGATTCTCATTCGATTTTCCAGTTTAGGCGAAAAATTCCCATCTCCTGTTAAAACGCTGTCAGGGTTTTCCGCAATCCTTCTGATTTCACTTGGCATATGATCCAAACAATTTGCAATGGATAAAATCATGACCGGCATTTTGGAAATAGGATCATAAAGCTGGTTGCCACTGTCGATTAATCCTTTTACGCTGAAATCAATCTCCATGAACCTCACCTCCACATCTGCCAGTGATTCATATTGAATCTTGGTCATTTCGAATTGTTCAATATTCCTCTTCGAAAAATGCCAGGCGAGCGGGAATCCAAGCAATACAAACAGCCAGCTGATTGGATCGCCAAACCCTTTAATATGATTCATGGCAACATTCGATGCCAGGTCCATATCAAACTGGATAAAGTAATGCACTCCTGTTAAAGTTCCTCCCATCAGAAAAGTCGTTACATAAAAGGTCATGAGTGACTTAATGAAGAAACGGAATCTTTTATATCCAAAGGCTGCCAGGACCATCATGATCGAAAAGAACAGCTTCCCTGCCGGGTGACCCGCAGCAGCATGTAAAGGAGTAATCGTTAATATAATGAGCAATGAACCAATTGCCCCTCCCAAAGCCAATCTCCAAATCTTAACCTGCCTTTTCAGGATAATGGCAGTCAGGTACAGAAGGAATGCATCAAATAATAGATTCAAAGCCCAGATGACATCCAGATAGACCTTCACCTCTCATCCTCCTAAGAAAAGCGTAAGCGCCTTGGTCAGCCCCGACAAGCGTTGTAGGGCCGACCAGTGAAGTCGTTCTTTGACTTCATTGGGCGGACCGAAACGTCTCGAGGGCCTAGGCGCTGGAGCTAGACACTAATCTAAGTGTATAAACTCTGTACGCTTATACAGGTACAGAATTTCCTGCCCCGGTGCGCTGAGCGAGATTCCCAGTATTCCGTTTACTACAAAGGGTTCAAACATTCGATTTTTCAAGCGCTGACCCTTTTAAACTGCTGATGGTATCCTAAAATAAACTGGCGCCAAGCAATCACCGCACAAGCACTTTCTAACGGTTTGCTCTTGCTCTATCATTCCGTTACGGAAAAGTATATCGTCATTGGCCTATGAAGTGTGTCACATTCTGGCAACAAAACAACAGAGATTTTCACTTTTACCTTCGGATTTTGTCAATTTTCAGTTTTTTCTTCCAAAGATTAAAATGGGGCCGGTTTTAATAGGATGCTATTGTTTTTCTCAGACAGCCACAAAGAATTTGTTTAGTAGTTTTATGGAAAACATAAAAAGGGCATAGCCGTTTCGGCTATGCCCTTATACAGTAAAAATTAGCGTCTTCTGTTGCGGTTGCGAAGGAATGTAGGAATATCAAGAGCATCCTCACCTTGTGGTGGCTGATTGCTTCTTGGAGCTTCCTGCTGGATCTCTTCACGTTTTGGCTGTTCGCGCTTGATTGCACCCATACCTGGTTTTTGCTGTCCGCCGAAACCAGGTCTTGTTGGCTTTGGCTGGATGACTTCCTCATTGAAGCCTGTCGCGATGACAGTAACAATGATTTCGTCTTTCAGATTTTCATTGATGACAGAACCGAAGATCATGTTCACATCCTGATCTGATGCAGAAGCGACAATATCAGCAGCTTCCTGGACCTCATAAAGGCTCAAATTCGTTCCGCCTGTGATGTTCATCAAGACACCCTGCGCTCCGTCAAGAGATGTTTCAAGCAATGGAGATGAGATGGCTTTCTTTGCTGCTTCAGTTGCACGGTTTTCACCCGAAGCCACACCGATACCCATCAAAGCTGAACCCTTATTGGACATGATTGTTTTTACGTCAGCAAAGTCAAGGTTGATCAAACCAGGTGTTGCAATCAAGTCAGAAATACCCTGGACACCCTGGCGAAGAACATTATCCGCTTCACGGAATGCTTCAAGCATAGGTGTACTTTTGTCGACAATCTCAAGCAAGCGGTCGTTTGGAATGACGATCAGTGTGTCTACCGCTTCCTTCATTGCACCTATTCCACCGCCAGCTTGTCCAGCACGCTTGCGTCCCTCAAATGTAAATGGACGGGTTACAACACCTACGGTCAATGCTCCAAGGTCTTTCGCGATTTGAGCGATGACAGGAGCTGCTCCAGTACCTGTGCCTCCACCCATACCAGCCGTAACGAAGACCATATCTGCGCCTTTCAGCACTTCTTCAATTTGTTCTTTGCTTTCCTCGGCAGCTTTTTTTCCTACCTCCGGATTAGCACCTGCACCAAGTCCGCGCGTTAATTTTGCGCCGATTTGCATTCTGATTTCAGCTTTGGACAGGTTAAGCGCCTGTGCGTCTGTATTGACCGCGATGAATTCAACGCCTTGTACGCCGTGCTCGATCATTCGGTTAACCGCATTATTTCCGCCGCCGCCAACACCGATAACTTTTATAGTTGCAAGTGAATCTAAATTCGTATCAAATTCCAACATGACAAATCCTCCTAATTCGCCGACTTCCTGTTAGCTCTGATTATTCAAAAAAGTAGCCAAGAAATTTCTTCATTCTTGAGGTGACTTTTTCTTCAGGCTGTTTCTCAGGCTTCGATTTTGGATGCGGCTGTTTTTGAACTCTCTTTTCTTTCGGTTCGATTTCACTAAAAGCTTCTTCCATTTTCTTTCCTTTTAATTTCGCGTTCTTATATGCAAATTGGATTAATCCGACCGCTGTCGTGTATTGGGGTTCTCTCACACCAATATAATCCGGAATCGCAATTCTTACCCGACTTTGGAAAATATCCTGTGCAAGCTCCAAAACTCCTTGCATATTTGCTGTTCCACCTGTTAGGACAAAACCGCCTGGCAAGTCCCTTATGTTCATGTGTTTCAACTCATCCTGGACAAGGGAAAAGATTTCCTCCATCCTTGCCTCGATGATATCGGCAACTTCCAGCTGATTGAACTGCTGCTGCTGGTCACTGCCTATGATTGAAACCTCGAATAATTCATCTTCTGATGCATGGTCATAAAAGGCATGTCCATGCTTCAATTTCAATTTATCCGCTTCTTCTGTTGTTGTACGCAGACCAATCGATAAGTCTTTAGTGATATGGTCCCCTCCGACCGGAATGACAGATGTACCTCTTAAGTGTCCATTTTCGAAGACGGCGACTGTGGACGAACCACCGCCGATATCAATCATTGCGACACCCATATTCTTTTCATCCTTTGAAAGAGCGAATGCTCCTGCAGCAAGCGGCTGCAGGCCGATATCCACAATTTCAAGTCCAGCGCGCTCAACACAACGAAGAGTATTATGTAAGATTGTCTTTGATCCGGTAATGATCGTACCTTCCATTTCAAGCCTAACGCCAATCATGCCTCTTGGATCATTGATCTCATCAAGACCGTCCACGATAAATTGCTTTGGAATCACGTCTATTATCTCTCGCTCAGGGGGAATCGATACCACCTGTGCAGCATCAATGACTCTCGCTACGTCCTCATTTGTGATCTCGCGATTGTCGCTGGAAACTGCGACCACGCCATGGCATGGCAATAAGGAAACATGATTGCCGGTTACACCTACAATCACCTGGTTAATCTTTAAACCTATCATTCTTTCAGCTTGTTCGACTGCCCTTTTAATAGAATGAACGGTTTCATCTATATCAACAATGGAGCCTTTCCTTAACCCTTCAGACTTCACATTGCCAACACCAATTATATTTAAAGTGTCATTGACCATTTCCCCAATGATTACTTTCACACTGGATGTACCGATGTCAAGACTGACAAATATATCATTGCTGTTCATTCTGTGGCACCTCCTTTAAAAATTCCTAGTGTTTGAACAACAATTCCTTGCACCATTTAATTGCGTTTCATTTTTAATTACATTACTTTATTCGTCACAATTAAATATTTCCCTTTTAAAATATCATTTTTTTTTCTACTTTTCACTGGTAGTTGACCATTTTGTCAATATTATTCTCCTGATGACGGCTATGTTCTGGAACAGCCTTACCCCAAAGGCAAAAACTGCTGCTAAGTACAAGTCTACACCAAGATGGACACCTAGAAAAGCTAAACTTGCTGCCAATACTATATTAAAAAAGAAACCAGATACGAAAACTTTTTCATCATATATATTTTGCAGCTGGGCGCGGATCCCGCCAAACAAAGTATCGAGGGCGGCAAGGATTGCGATTGATAAATAGTTGGAATATTCTTCCGGAATTCGGATGTCGGTCAACAGTCCAATGATGACACCGATGACCAAACCCATGATTGGAAGCCACATTATCCGTTGCCTCCCCCTTTTTCTGTTTTAGCGGATTCCATGTATCTGATCCTGATTGTATCCTGGTATCCGGGCACAATCAGATCGCCAACAGGCCTGTTAACCTTGACTTCCAGGTTATCAATGAAGAAATCCTCAGCAACCGTGGAAACCTTCATGCGATTGTAAAGCTTTTCGGCTGCGTCGCCATTTTCCGTGATCACTTTAACCTCTATCGGAAATCGATTCAAGGAATGGCCATTGATTTTAGTCACCCTGTTTATATCCCTGATGACCGTTGTGTTAATAACCCTTTCGCCATCTACGGATACATGCTTGGCACCGTAAAGGTTCAATTCATTCAATAGCCTTTTGAGCATGTCCGGTGAAACGGAAGGCGGATTGTCACCTTCAACAATAAGGCTGAAAGCAGGTTCAATCGAGAGGGTGATTCCTGGCCCTTTCACCTCTGTGAGTCCTGCTTCTTCCTTAAGTTCAGCGAGTGTATCACGAAGCACTTCTTCCTTGCTTTGCTGCCTCTCAGTTTCATACTTAGCAATTTTCTCTTCATTCGACCTGATTTCGAGAAGCAGCTTGGACTGTAATTCCTTCTCCTTCATTAAATCTTCCCGAAGCTGCCAAGTGTCACGTGTATCCCTGACTTCCGGTTCCTTCACGGTTTGAAACTGTATGGCGACCATTAAACCAATAATTGCAGCGATAATGCTAAAGCTGAGATTTCTAGGTCGGCCCATTGTCTTCACCTTGCTTTCTAAAAAACCAGTGCAGATTCTACACTGTTTATTCCTTTATAAAATGGCCTGATCATGCATTTTCTTTTTCATTCAATCTACTATTCGGAAATGAAAAATGATCATCATTTACCCAAGATCGGATCAATCTTGATGTCTTCCTTTTGTTCCAAAGAAAAGACGATTTGGTCATTCACAAGCTGATCTTTTACCCCACCGGTAATATTGAGAGCGGAGGAAAGAACATCGGGGTCGCCAATAGCAGTGATTTCAAAGGGGGCAGGATGCTGGTAGCCATCAACAGTAATAACAGGGCCTGTACACAATATATAAGAATTGTGTGAGATACGCTGACCATTCACAGCAATAGCTGCTGCTCCTGAAATGTACAGTTCATTGATCACCTTGAAAACATGATGTTCGTGGACAAGATAATTATTGATATTCTTTTCATCAGGATCGTACTCTCCATCTGCAAGAGTTACTTTTACACCTTTGCCGCTGACCTTTACCTTTCCAAGATACATACGGTATTTTTCTGCGTCTTCAGCCATGTTAAAGAAAACCTGCGCTTCTTTGGAAAGACTGGCTTCGATCTCCCTCACCTTTTCCTGCTTGGCATTCAACTCTTTCTGAAGCTCCCGATTTTTTTCTTCCTGTTGAATTAAATCGTTCCTCAGACTTAAGTGCTTCTCCCACTGCCTGTCCGTAAGCCCTTGACTTTTGTCGCTCTCATCTTGCGTGACGCGGAATGAAAAAGCGACCATGAAGCCTAGCACCAGGAACACAATCGAAAGAATGACACGGTTACTGTTCACTTTCTTTTTCAATTTCAACTTCCTCAGCTTCCTCTGCTTCATATGCTTTAAAATAAGAACCAACCTCAAGGTCGATCACGCCCTTCTTGGAAGGGTCAAGCTGACTGACAATTGATGGGTAATGTGCCATTTTATCAGAAAAAGTCCTGAGCGTAGCATTTACCTCGAAACCATCATTCATATACAGCTTAATGAGATATTGGTCGGTCTTTATAGGCTGTGAATGGATTTCAGAGATGGAATTCATGACGACATCAGGAAGTTCCTCTAATGAAGCAAGCATCTCATCCAGGACCTTCCCTTCCTTAAATCCAATTAGGATGGGCGCGTTGACAGGAATTTCGTCCATCTGCTTCTCACCTAGGATATTTCCATTTTCAAGGACCGGATAAAAATTCTTACCCTTTGAAATGTAGGCTAATCTGCTATACTCTTCAAGTTTGATGTTGACTGAGTTAGGCAGCTTGATGTTCACATCAGCTTGTTTGATTTCCTGGATTTTTTCCAGTTCATCCTCGATTTCAGCCTTGCTGATTTTCCACACATTTGAGTCAAAGCTGAGCCCGCTCTTTTCAATGATATATTCATTTGAATAGGATTCATTTCCTGAAACAGTAATGTCCTTCACCTTGCTAAGCGGTGATTGAAAATAGATAACACCAGCTATCAATACAAAAAACATAGCCAGCAGTATGATAAGCCTTCGGTTGGCTTTCTTGCGCCTTTGATGTTTTAACTTTGGAATCCGGTCTTCAATTGAGACGATTTTCCTCTTGTCCATTTCAATCCCCTCTTTATCGGCTGAACCCATTTCCTAAAGATAACTCCCTTTTGTTGCTTCTAGCAGGTTAAAGCCATCGTAATAAATTACTAATAGATCAGGAGCTTCCCCATGATAATTACTCAAGGTATGTACAGCACATAGTAAAAAAGAAGAGTCAACGGCATGAGAATTTTGGACATGCCGTATCTATAAGGTAAGCATCCTAATCTAATGAATTATTATATCACAGAAATTGACAGCTTGAACCTCTTTCCTGCTATTTCCGTCCGATAATTTCTACCTCTGTCTCCATTTTCACACCATGTAAATCAAGGACTGTGTCTTTTACATGCTGGATTAGACCGAGTACATCCTCAGCCTTTGCATTTCCTTTGTTTACAATGAAGTTGGCATGAAGCTCAGAAATTTGGGCTCCGCCGATTTGATGGCCTTTTAAGCCTGATTTCTCAATTAAATTACCAGCATAATTTGGCAGAGGATTCCGGAAGACGCTGCCGCAGCTTGGAAAATTATATGGCTGGGTTTCTTTACGATAATCCTTGTTCTTTTGAAGTTCCGCCACAATATCATCTTTATTTCCTTCTGTGAGCTGGAATACAGCTCCTACGACAATCCCAGGTCTCTCTTTCTGGAGTACAGATGTGCGATATGAAAATTTCATTTCTTCATTTGAGAGCCATTCAAGAGAGCCATCCTCAAAGAGCACATAGGCTTTCTCCAGAATTTGAGAAATATCCGACCCATGAGCTCCTGCGTTCATATAAACGGCGCCGCCGATCGACCCAGGGATTCCGCCTGCAAACTCCAATCCTGAAAGCCCTTTGCGGCTGATAGTGATGGCAAAGTTGACCAGTGAAAGGCCTCCGCCAGCTGTCACTCTCGTTCCGTCAATCTCCAAATCATCTAGGCCGGAACCCAGTTTAATCACAACACCTTCAATGCCTTTATCTGAAACGAGCAGATTAGACCCTCTGCCGATTACTGTCCATTTCACACCTGAATCCTTAATAACTTCAACCGCTTTTTTTAGATTTTCTATTGATGAAGGTTCAACAAGTATGTCAGCAGGTCCGCCTATTTTCATCGATGTATGGTTTGCGAGCGGTTCGTTTTCTTTAATCGAACCGATGCTCATTTCTCTAAGTTTGCTAGCTAGATCCTTCATAATTACCTTCCTTTCACGATACAGCTATTTTGAACATTTTATGCAGCTGCATGCCTATAGGCTACTTTTTCGCCAATTCCTCCATGAGACGATACAGTCTCTGTGCAGCGTCAGGGATGCCCAGTTTTTTTGCGGCCTTCTTCATTTCTGCCAGCTTCTCCTCACGACCAAGAATCTGGTCAATGCTTTCTACCAGTTTAGGGCCTGTGAGATCTTTCTCGAGCAGCAGCTTCGCTGCTCCATTCTCACTTAAAGCCCGGGCGTTTTTTTCTTGATGGTTGTCGGTAACATATGGGCTCGGGATCAAAATGCTCGGAATACCCAATGAAGTCAGTTCAGCGAGTGTAGTCGCCCCTGCCCTTGCTACGGTTAAATCCACCCCGGATAATACCTCTGGCATATTGTGTATAAATGGTTTGATAATGACATTGCCAGGATTTCCGACAAGCTCAACTTCCTTCCGGACATCTTCAAAATGAACATCTCCCGTAACATATAGAACCTGATATGGTTTGCCGCTTAATTCTGTCAGACTTTTTACGACCGCTTCATTAATTGGCCTTGCCCCCCTGCTTCCGCCAAAAATGAGAACAGTCGGAATCTTGAGCTTCAGGCCGGCGGACAATCTTCCTTTGACCCCATCCTGCCCCAATACCTCGGAAGCCCTCGGGTTACCAGTCAACACTACTTTTTGCTCAGGGAAGAATTGCCTTGCTTCCTCGAAACAGATCGCAATCTTATCAACATAACGGCTCAGGAACTTATTCGTCAAACCTGGAACACTATTTTGTTCATGGACAATTGTAGGTATGCCCATTTTCGCAGCCGCATAGACCACCGGCCCGCAAACATAGCCGCCAGTACCAATGACCACATCTGGTTTGAAATCCTTGAGCATTTTTTTACTGTCCCGGACTCCTTTAAGGAACCTCAAGACCGTTTTTACATTTTCAAATGAAATCTTTCGTTTGAAACCTGTGATATGTATGGATTTAAAAGGGATATTCTCCCTCGGCACAAGCTTGCTTTCAAGGCCTTTTTCTGTTCCTATGTAAAGAAACTCGACATTTTCATCCTTTTTTTGAATTTCCCTTATTAGTGCGAGCGCAGGATATATATGTCCCCCTGTGCCGCCCCCGCTAACTGCAATCTTCATTTTCCACACCTCAGCAACTTATCTCTTTTTTTATGCTCTTTTCATAAGCTTTGTTGCTTTCAACACGAAAGGTAAAAACCGGCACTGGCTTTTTACTGGTACTAAAGCAATCCTTTTAAGAAATTCCTCAAAAAGTGCCTCAATACCTTCCCAAATTCGGGTCCAAATACCCGTTCACAAAGCAACAATCAATTCGAAAACAGCCTTTTAAATCACGTATCCACACCGCAAACCTGGACTGCCTCACGTGGATTTCGATTGTGAAAGAAGCCTATAAAAAGGCACTCCCCGGTTTTACCCTATTCTACTATATTCTAAACTCAAGAACAGTTTTTAAAGATATTGTTATTTAAATGTAATATAGCATGAACAGCAGTATATTCCTATTCATATTCACATAGAAGCCTCGACTCCAACAAATAAAAGACCCTTCACCAGGGTCTTTTATCAGTATCGAGAATGTCGACTTATATTCAGCAGCACTCCGACTGCCATCAGCATCAATGTCAGGGATGAACCGCCGTAACTGAGGAACGGGAGAGTGATTCCAGTAACAGGCATAAGACCCGTTACAACTCCGATATTAATCATCACCTGGATGGCGATCATTGCGATAATCCCTGTCGCAAGGAAAGTCCCGAATAAATCTGGGGCTCCCAGAGCAATCCTTATTCCCCTCCAAAGCAGTAAGGAGAATAATAGAAGAATCAATGAACCGCCAATGAACCCTAGTTCCTCAGCAAGAATCGCAAAAATAAAATCTGTCTGCGGCTCAGGCAGGTAAAAGAATTTTTGCCTGCTCTGCCCAAGGCCAAGACCGAACAATCCACCTGGTCCAATCGCATACAGCGATTGAATCATTTGGAAGCCGCTTCCGAGCGGATCCTGCCATGGGTCCAGGAACGAAGTGATCCTTTTCATCCGGTACGGAGCGGAAATGATCAGCCCGACAAAACCTGCAACCCCCAATAGCCCGAGGCCGACAAAATGACTGATTCTGGCTCCTGCAATAAAGATCATGACCACAGAAGTGCCTACCATGACTGTTCCTGTACCTAAATCAGGCTGCAGCATGATCAGTCCAAATGCCAGAAACACAAGACCTAAAGAAGGGAAAAGTCCTTGCTTGAATGAAGTGATCGCCTTCTGGTTCTCTGACAAAAACTTTGCCAGAAATGCAATCATCGCGATTTTCATGAACTCTGATGGCTGTACAGAGAAGGCTCCGACTCCGATCCAGCTCCTCGAACCATTCCGCACATTGCCGATTCCGGGAATCAATACAAGGATCAGAAGGACAAAACAAATAATCAGTATGACCTTTGCCCAGGTCCTCCAAGTCCAGTAATCGATATTCATGATAAAGAACATTGCGATGATCCCGACGCCCGCAAACAGCATTTGCCGTTTCGCAAAAAAGAAAGAATCATTAAACTTATAGTCCGCCCAGACAGCACTGGCACTGTAGACCATGATCAAACCCACTGCCAAAAGCGTAAAGGTTACTATCATCAGGAATATGTCTGGAGTCGTTTTTTTCGTTGGCAAAGCAATACACCTCGGCTGTATGATTTAGGGCTCATATGCCGCTTCCCATCCAGCCTGCTATGAGGCCAAGCATCGAGAGTCATGTTGTTCAAGACAAGCCCTTACTTAAGCTTATGCACTGCCTCGATAAACATGTCTCCTCTGACCTCAAAAGTTTTGTACTGATCCCAGCTTGCGCATGCAGGAGACAACAGGATGACATCACCGGGTTCTGAATGTTCAAATGCCACGGGAACGGCCTTTTCCACATTATCGGCCCTTAAAATCGTTTTTATTCCTGCATCTCGTCCAGCCTGTCCAACTTTTTCAGCTGTTTCACCAAAGGTAATCAGCGTCTTCACATTTTTCAGGGCAGGAACAAGTTCATCAAAGGAATTGCCTCTGTCAAGACCGCCGGCCAGCAAAACAATTGGCGCCTCGAAAGCCGCCAGGGCATTTTCAGTAGCCAAAATATTGGTCGCTTTTGAGTCATTATAAAATTTCCGTCCATCGATCGTATCGACATACTGGAGCCTATGACGAACACCAGCAAAGGTGGTAAGCACTTTATGGATGGCATCTTTGTCCGCCCCTGAAAGCAGTGTCGCCGCTACGGCCGATAAAATATTCTCCAGATTATGCTTTCCGGGCAAAACGATGTCCTTCGTTTCAATAATCTTCTCCCCATTAAAGCAAACCCAGCCATCCATTACATAAGCACCGCTCTCCAGCACCTTTTTAGTTGAAAAAGGAACAATCTGCGCTCGTGAATTCCGGGCGATTTCCATGACTTCCTCCTGATCAGCATTGACAATCAGGAAGTCTTCCTCAGTCTGGTTCTTTGTGATAAGAGCCTTAGCTCCAATATATTCTTTCCTCGTCCCATGATAATCAAGGTGTGCATCATACAGGTTTGTAATAATGGCAATACGAGGTTTAAACTGATCAATTCCCATCAATTGAAAAGAAGACAGTTCGATAACGATCGTGTTATCAGTTGTTGCATCCTGAGCAACACCTGATGCAACCGTACCGATATTGCCTGCAATCAATGGGTGTTTATCCCCTGCCTCAAGCATTTCAAAAATGAGTGTAGTCGTAGTTGTCTTTCCGTTAGTGCCTGTTATTCCTACGAGTGGTGCTTCCGAAATCTGGTATGCCAATTCCACCTCAGTAATGATCGGAATTTCTTTTTCAATCGCCTTTTGAATCATAGGATTATAGTAAGGAATCCCGGGATTCTTGACGACCAGTTCAAATCCTTCGTCCATCAATTCGATAGGGTGGCTTCCACAAACAACCTTGATCCCCTGCTCGAGCAAACCTTGTGCTTCCGGGTTTTCATCAAGAGGCTTGCTGTCGTTGACCGTCACGAATGCCCCTAATTTATGTAGTAGAGCCGCTGCGCTGACTCCACTCTTGGCAAGGCCAAGTACAAGTATTTTTTTATGTTGATATGTTTTGATATTTTTCATTTAGATCCACACCTCAATATAAATTCCTAGGATCGCAAATAGCAGGCCAACAGTCCAGAATGTGACGACAACTCGCCATTCTGACCACCCAATCAACTCATAGTGATGGTGAAGAGGACTCATCCTGAAAATTCTTTTGCCGGTCGTTTTAAATGATATGACCTGCAGGATCACGGATAATGTTTCAATCACGAAAATACCGCCAATGACGATCAGGATGATTTCAAGCTTCGCAAGGATAGCAACAGTTGCGATCGCACCTCCAAGAGCAAGTGAACCTGTGTCTCCCATGAACACTTTAGCTGGATGCGCATTAAATACTAGGAATCCCAATACTGCGCCTACAACCGCGACAGAAAAAATGGACAATTCATATTGAGATTGACTCCAGGCAAGAACTGCAAATGCACCGAATGCAATGGCAGCCGTACCGGAAACCAGCCCGTCAAGCCCGTCCGTCAGGTTAACAGCATTCGAAAACCCGACCATCCAGAAAATAATGAAAAGGGCATATCCCCAACCAAGATCAAAAGAGATATCGGTTAAAGGAATGCTGATCTCTGTTGAAAAATCACTTTGCTTGAATATGAAATAAAAAATAACAGAAATAATGATTTGTCCAAGGAGTTTTTGTTTGGAAGTCAATCCAAGGTTCCGCTTCATGACAACCTTTATGAAGTCATCCATAAACCCTAGTAAGCCAAAGCCTAAAGTAACCAATAACAATAGATACGTTTCCACTGAGGGTTGTGAGAACTTCCCTGTCATCACAAGTGTCGTGATTGTGATTGAGATTAAGATCATGACACCGCCCATCGTAGGTGTACCTGTTTTTTTCTGATGTGATTTCGGACCTTCTTCTCTGATGCTTTGGCCGAATTTAAGCCTTCTCAAAAAAGGAATAAACACTGGAGAAAGCAGAACTGTGATTAGGAAGCCCATTAATATTGTGAAAAAGATTACTTGCTCCAGCATTCTATTCCTCACCTGCCTTATTCTGATTGCTGCCAAGACTATTGATGTTTTCAGCCATCACAGCTATATCATATGTTTCATCAGATTCATTAAGAAGTCCTTTGTTCTGGAAAATGAATTTAGTTCTTTCTTTGATGTTTTTATTCTGTGTTAAGTAATCATAGTATGAGTTCATAATTATCTCTAAGCCTTTCAAATTATCTTGTGTGTAAAAAATCGGGAAGTGGTTTGGCGCATATGCTGGCACCTGCTCGCCTTCTGGCCAAACAGCTGCCACGGCACCATTCGAAATTGCTTCCTGTAAAGTACCGGAATCAGTCGATACCGGGACAAAAAGCCCTTTAGGCTGTTTTGCGCCAGCGAGACTGCTTACAGTTTGAAAGCGAATATTCTCATCCCTTATTCCAGTTGTTCTTGAAAATAGACTTAAAACATCCTGGTATGTCAGCATATTACCTCTCCTCTATCGCCTCGCGTGCCACAATCCGGTCATCAAAGTCAAAGGTCCTGTCACCAATTTGCTGGTATGTTTCGTGGCCCTTGCCCGCAATCAGGATGACATCTCCTGACTTCGCATTTTTCACGGCATGCTGGATAGCTTCCTTCCTATCAATGATCGCAGCATAAACTTCGCCCTTAACTCCTTCTTCCATATCCTTGATGATTTCTGCCGGATCCTCGCTTCGCGGGTTATCCGATGTGAAAATGGCATCAGTAGAATATTCGCAAGCAATTTTCGCCATGAGCGGACGCTTTGTTCGATCACGGTCACCACCACAGCCTACTACACAGAACACCCTTTTCTGGGCAAATTGCTGTATGGTCTTCAGGACATTTTCAAGACTATCCGGTGTATGGGCATAGTCAACAATCACTGAGAAATCCTGACCTGCATCGACTACTTCAAACCTTCCTGATACTCCTTTGACACCTTCTACAGAGGTGATGATATCATCTAAGGATAAGCCGGAAACCAGGGCAGCACCGATGCTTGCAAGTACATTGTAGACGCTGAACTTGCCAATCAATTGGATGTTCACCTTTTTCACGCCAAATGGGCTGACCAGATCAAATGATGTACCGCTAGCTGTCATTGCGATGTTGATTGCCTGCAGATCAGCATGGTTATCAATGCCATAAGTCAAAATATGGGCAGATGTCAGCGTAGCAAATTCTTCGCTTGCAGGATCATCGGAATTCAGTACGGCGAATTTTGGTTTTTCATGGTTGAAGGCATTACCGAGCTGTGAAAAAAGAAGCCCTTTTGCTTTCCTGTATTCTTCCATTGTCTTGTGGTAGTCCAAATGATCCTGCGTCAGGTTTGTGAAAACCGCTACATTGTAATCTGTACCGTGGACACGGCCATATACCAGCGCATGTGAAGATACCTCCATCACAGCTGTATCAACCTGTTCGTCAACCATTCTCTTGAATGTCTTTTGAAGGGTCAGGCTTTCCGGTGTCGTATTTTTCACTTCAAAGATTTGCTCGCCGATCTTTGTGTACATTGTTCCAATCAGTCCGGTTTTCTGGCCTGCATCCTTAAAGATCTGTTCAATAATATGGCTAGTCGTCGTCTTACCATTTGTACCTGTGATTCCTACCATATGAAGCTTTTGGCTAGGCTGGCCGTAAAACGCATCAGCAAGCACTGCCATTGCCCGAACAGTATCCTTGACCACGATCACCGGTACATTCACAGGCAGTTCCCTTTCGGCCAGAACGGCTGCAGCTCCGTTTTTCACAGCTGCCCCAGCGAAATCGTGACCATCAACTGTATAACCTTTTATACATATGAATAAACTCCCGGGAGTCACTCTGCGGTTATCATTTTCAATTGAAGTAATTTCGGGATTTTCTCCCTTGTAATCCACGAATGGGTGCAAGTAACCGATCAATTCGTGTAATTTCATAAATATCAAATCCTCTCAAACAACATGGCGACTCTTATTTTACATGATTAGGCTGAAATTAGCCATTGTGGAGATGAAAAGAACAAGCCCTTTTTGCGTTAGGAATTGCTCGACAAAAGAAATGGCCGGCAGCCTAAAGCAGGCGGCGGATGATTATCCTGCCGCCGCCTGCTTCCCAGAGATTATATATCATCTGAAATTCTTGAAGTTCAGATTTAGTTATTCATTCATATAAACCCTAATGGTTGAACCTTCCTTGATTTTCACCCCTGGCGAAGGAAGCTGTTTCACAACCTTCTCTCCATCACCGGCAATATCAAGCTTGAAGTTGATCAATTGCTGCCTGAGTTCCTGTTTGGATAATCCAACAAGGTCAGGGACTTCAACCATTGGTGTGTCGAGCCATGTCAATTCTTTTTCAATTTGGTCCTTCCGAGGAGGTACCTCCATAGCCCGCAGGCTATCTTCCATAATATCACCAACAATAGGTGCTGCCACTACCCCACCGAACTGGACTGTTCCCTTAGGATTGTCAACCGCTACATAGATTACGATTTGCGGGTCATCAGCAGGGGCAAAACCTATGAAGGAAACAATATGGTTATTTTCAAGATAGCGTCCATCTTTCGCCTTTTGGGCAGTACCTGTTTTGCCGCCAACCCTGTAAGAGTCAACATATGCATTTTTCCCTGAACCTTTGGCTACTACACTTTCAAGGGCATGCCTGATTTCTTTAGAAGTTTCCTCAGAAATCACCCTTCTTTTTGCTTGCGGGGATTTCTTCATCACAACTTCCCCAGTAACCGGATCTATCAATTCTTTAGCAATATAAGGTGTATAAAGTATTCCGCCATTTACTGCTGCTGAAACCGCAGCAACCTGCTGGATCGGTGTCACAGATACACCCTGACCGAAAGCGGTGGTTGCCTGTTCGATTGGACCGACTCTGTCCAGGTTGAACAGGATTCCTTTGCCTTCTCCCTGAAGGTCAATGCCTGTCTTCTCACCAAATCCGAAATCCTTCACATATTTAAATAGTTTTTCTTTTCCGAGTCTGTCACCGAGCTCAACGAAGCCAGGGTTACAGGAATTCTCGACAACTTCAAGGAATGACTGGCTCCCGTGTCCACCCTTTTTCCAGCAGCGAATTCTCGCACCGGCCACTTCAACAGAACCAGAGTCATGGAAATGATCTTTTTCAAGATCGACTTTCCCCTCCTGTAGTGCAGCTGCGAGGGTCACGATTTTAAAAGTGGATCCCGGCTCATAGGTACTCCATATCGGCAAGTTCCGGTTATACACTTCAGGTGCCACGTTACGGAAGTTAGCAGGGTCGAAGTCCGGCCTGCTCGACATTGCCAAGATCTCTCCGTTATTCGGATTCATGGCAATGGCAATGATGCCATCTGGATTGTATTTTGCCTGGGCAATATCCAGCTCCCTCTCAACAATGGTCTGTACCCTGCTGTCAATAGTCAGCTTTAAATCAAGCCCGTCCACTGGAGGTTCATAGTCATCTGCCATATTGTTCATCCGCTGCTGCTTAGCATCCGCATAAAACTGGACAGATCCCTTTTGCCCTTTCAATTCTTTATCATAATAAAGCTCTAGGCCCATCAAGCCTTGATTATCGACTCCTGCAAACCCCAGTACATGGGAAAGATAGCTTCCATAAGGATAATGTCGCTTTGAATCCTCGCCGATGTAAACACCCTTGATATCCAGTGCCCTTATTTCCTTCGCTTTCTCGTGAGAAATTTTCCTTCCCTCTGGAATTCTCTCAATCATCGCTTTTTTCGTGATATGTTGATAGGCTTTTTCTTTAGACATATTCAAAGCTTTCGCCAATATTTCTGCAGCAGCTTCAGGGTCCTTTACCTGACGCGGCACGACGTAAACAGTAGGCGCACTGATATTTGTCGCCAACGCCACTCCATTCCTGTCCGTTATTTCCCCCCGCTGCGGTTCAAAGGGAACGTTCCTGCTCCATGAATCCTTTGCTTTACCCGTCAAGAAATCTCCCAGCATAAACTGCACATAGCCAAGCCGGACATCTATGATCAAAAACACCAAAATACCGATTACCAAAACGAGAGCAAGCCTCTTTCTGACCGTCACATTTGAAACACGCATATATTGAACAAACCTCCCCTATTGTCGTTCCGATACTAAACTAAGATACTCTTAGACACTCGTTCAAATATATGCTTGTACGAATAACAATATAACAAGAAGTAGAGACAAGCTGAGGTATATGCCGGGAGAGAGGGTGAGGGTGTCCTTTGGGTAAGTTTGTCTGTCTGGAAAATTGAGGAGGCTCTGCTCATTTTGGGCTACTTCAGACAAAACAAGGAGCTACAGCTACGGTTTTGTCCGAACTCTGGGTTACTTCAGACAAAATGAGAACCACCGATTACGGTATTATCCGAACTTGCTCCTACTTCAGACAAAATAAAGAGTTCCGGCTACGATTTTGTCCGAACCATCTATCACGACCGAAACGGCAAGTAAACAAAAAAAACAGAGGAAGGGCTCAACCGCCAACTTCCTCTGCTTCTTCACTTTCTTCCTCTGGTTTCATTGATTTCTCAAATTGCTGTAGCGGGGTTTCCAGCTCGACGATCAGGTTTTCCCCTTCATTGATCGGTATTCCCGGCTTCAGGCTTTGTTTGGTGACATACCCGCTGCCCGCTTTATTTAGCTTAATATCAGCAATCTGTGCCAGCTTCATGACATCCCTGAGTGACCAGTCTGTCATGTCTGGATAGGTCATGACTCCTGACGCTCTGATAAAGACCTTCTCTCCTTCGAGCGCCAAAACATCAGCCTTTGGCAACTGGTCCTCCACCTGGCTGCCGTCACCGATCAACACTGCCTCAAACCCTTTTGATTCAAGCAGTTTCTTTGCTTCTGCTGCATTCAGCCCTGTTATATCTGGAACCGGACTGGAGTCAGCTTTTTCCAAGGATGCAGGTTTAATATTCAAATACTGAAGACTGCTTTGCATTACAGATTTAAAAATCATTGAAGTTGGGATAGACCCTTTAAAGTAATGGTCGATTTCCGGCTGCTGGACAGCTACATAGACAATCAGCTTAGGATCATCCTTCGGCGCCATTCCAAGGAATGAGAAGAGGTAATCATTAGCTCCACCGAGATAACTCCCGTTAGCTGTCAGGTTCGCTGTACCTGTTTTACCAGCAACCTCGTAGCCATCGATAGCGTAAGACTTCCCTGTGCCGTGCTCACCCGTTACAACAGTACCAAGCACTTCTCTGACTTCCTTTGCAGTCTCTGCTGAGATAGGCTGGCCTACAGATTCAGGCGCATCCTGTTCAATGATCTCGCCTGTATTCGGATCAACTATCTTGTCGATTACTCGAGGCTTCATCATTTTTCCGTCATTCGCTACTGCTGTTGCTGCCTGAATCATTTGAATCGGTGTTACCGTTGAGCCTTGACCATATGAGGTAGTGATTTTCTCAATCGGCCATCGATAGACTATGGTTCCGGACGCTTCATTTGGCAAATCAATGCCAGTAGGCTCATCAAATCCAAATTTCGTCAAATATTCACGGAATTTTTCCGTACCGATTTTTTCATTCACCAGCTTAGCCACTGCGACATTCGAGGAGCGCTGAATTCCTTCTAGATAGGTAATGGAGCCCCAGCCACTTCCGTTGTGGTCACTAATCTCTCTGGAATTTTCAGTCACTTTATATTTACCTGATTTATACCGCTCATTCGGATTCCATTTATTCTCTTCAATGGCCGCTGCAAGCGTGAAAATTTTCATCGTTGAACCTGGCTCAATCGGTGTTTCTACCACCTCGTTATGCCAGCTGTTATCCAGCCCTTCCCTTGTTGTCGGATGGAAGCTCGGACGCTGAGCCATCGCAAGGATATCACCCGTCTTAGGATCAGCTACAACCGCAATGATTTTCTTTGGCTTATATTCCTCATCAACCCGATCGACAGCATCCTCCACGAATGTTTGGATCTTTTTATCAATTGTTAAAAACACATTGCTGCCATCTTTGGCAGGTGTGACTTTTTTCTCTCCATCTGGTAAAAGGAATCCCCATAAATCACTTTCGAAAGAAAGAGTGCCATTTTCCCCAGTCAATTCGTCATTAAGCGTTTTTTCAATACCCAGTTGACCGGTAGTAACAGATTTCTTGTCCTCATTCTCTTCTTTCTCCACAAAGCCGACTAGATGAGACGAAAAAACACCATTCGGATAAAACCTCTTTGAATCTCGTAAAAAAGTAATTCCCGGAAGCTTCTCCTCTTCGATTTGCCGCTTGGTTTGATTAGTAATATCACGGCCGGCCTTTCCGAATTCAACCTGCCATGCCCCTTTTTTTGTCAGCCTTTTATATATTTCCGATTCGCTCATATCAATATATTTCGCCAGCACAGCAGCAGTTTTCGCGGGATCGCTCACATGCTTCGGCTTCTTTTTATTCGTTGTGACTGAATCATTCAGGATTGCGACTAGCGTATAAGCTGTAGTGTCCTCGGCAACTACCTCGCCTTTACGGTCAAAAATAGTTCCCCTGGTCGCTTCGATTACTTTTTCATTCGAGTACTTTTGCTGCGCCCTGGCAGCCAGGGCTTGTCCATGTACCTCTCCCGTAACCTGGATGGAAATGAACCTGAAAATCAAGATAAAAAAGAGCAGGCTGAATATTACGAATAATACCGCTGCTCCTGCATTCATATTTGGCTGTTTCTTGATCATCAGTTTTCCACACCTTTAACATTGTCTTCGTTCAATGTTAAACCAAGCTTTTCGGTTACCTGTTTGATTCTTTCATAGGTACTTAATTCGCTAATCTGGACTTCAAGGTCACTGTTAATCTTTTGCTGCTCCTGAATGTTGCCTTCAATGATTTGGATTTCTTTGTTGACTTCGTAAATGGCTGCCTGTTTTGAAACCATGAATGTTGCGCCGAAGCAAACCATTGCTCCGAATACGAACATCAGGATTTTTTCGCCGGGCGTCAGTATCGAACTTCGTCTTGCCGGTGCTTTTGCCGGTGCCTGAACAGTTTGCTGCTGCTGTTCTTGCTGCAATTTTCTAGCCAGATTGCTCATCATTTTCCCTCCTGAAAATTATATTTTATATTTTATTTTTTTACTTTTTCAGCGATACGCAGCTTTGCGGATCTTGCCCGATTATTGAATTCCAGCTCTTCCTCAGAAGGAAGGATTGGCTTTCTAGTGACCAGCTTTAACTTAGGCTGGTATTCCTCTGGAATGATCGGCAATCCCGGAGGCAACGGTGGTGTTTCGCTCGCTTTTTTCAAGGTTACCTTACAGATCCTGTCTTCGAGTGAGTGGAAGGTGATAACACTGATCCTTCCGCCTACGGAAAGAAGATCGATTGCCTGCTCTAGTGATTTCTCAAATACACCAAGCTCATCATTAACCGCAATCCTGACTGCCTGGAAAATCCTTTTTGCAGGATGACCGCCTTTTCTCCTCGCGGGTGCAGGAATCGCCTCCTTGATCAACTCGACAAGTTCACCGGTGGTTTGAATTGGTTCATTTTCCCTTGCTGCCTCAATCTTGCGGGCAATTTGCTTTGAAAACTTCTCTTCTCCATACTGGAAAAAGATTTTGACCAATTTTTCATATGGCCATTCATTAATGACATCGTAAGCGGACAATGGAGCGTCCTGGTCCATCCGCATATCAAGCGGAGCATCGTGGTGATAACTGAAGCCGCGTTCCGGAGTATCCAGCTGCGGGGAGGAAACTCCCAGATCATAAAGAATTCCGTCAACTTCTGTTACACCCAACTTTTCAAGCTCTTCCTGTAAGTAAAGGAAATTGCTTTTGATGATCGTCAGCCTGTCGCCATAAGCAGCAAGCTTTTCTTTTGCATTCGCAATCGCGATATCGTCCTGGTCAAACGCGTATAGCTTTCCTTTTTCCGAAAGCTTGGACAAAATCAATTCACTGTGGCCTGCGCCACCGAGAGTGCAATCCACATATGTACCGTCAGGCTTGATATTGAGCCCGTCTACTGTTTCTTCCAGTAAAACTGTTGTATGTTTGAACATCATGATCCACCTTTCCAATCGAGGAGCAGGTAATATTATATCAGAATAATGTTACCCTTAAATATCAAATCCAATCATATTTTCCGCAATTTCAGCAAAAGATTCCTCAGATTCTGCGAAATATTCTTCCCAGATGGCTTTGCTCCAAATTTCAATCCGATTGGAAACACCTAAAATCACACATTCTTTCTCAAGCTTGGCGTATTGCATCAGCGGGGAAGGAATATTGACTCTCCCCTGTTTGTCAATTTCACTCTCGGTAGCACCCGAAAAGAAAAAACGGGTAAATGCTCGTGCATCTTTTTTAGTCAGCGGAAGTCCTTTGAGCTTTTCTTCGATCACTGACCATTCAGAAACGGGGTAACCAAATAAACACTGGTCAAGTCCACGGGTAAGAATGAACATTTCTCCCAAGTTTTCACGGACCTTGGCAGGGATGATCAATCGGCCTTTGCTATCAACATTATGATGGTATTCACCCATGAACATGCCACTACCCCCACTTTCTAAATACAATGTACCACATTCCCCCACTTTTCACCACCTTATTTTAATTATTCTCCCCACGCCTTTAAAATCCTCCTGAAAAAATCCATTTCCATGAATTTCTTTCATTTCTAAAAAGTTGCTTTTACTGTATCTAATCGCTTCTGTTCCTTTCGGGCAATGCAGAAGTGCTGCTTTTACCGTAAAACATCTAATCCCCTCATTTCAGGCAAAGAAGAGCCTCTGCTTTTTCCGTAAAATCTCTTATCCCCACATTTCGGGTAATGCAAAAGCGGTTAATTAATTCACAAATGAAAAAAGCTCCACCCTAAAAGGATGAAGCCTAAAGTTACAACTTTATAATTTTATGTGTTCCATCGAATTCAAAATGCAGCTCTAACAGGTCAGGTATTAGCTCCAAACCGTACTTATTAAGATAGTAGAATGGGTTCCAGACTCTTTCCTGCGGGGAGCCGCCTGGTCTTAACGCATTTTCTACTCTCGTGAACTTTCGGAGGATATGGTCATGCTTCCGGCAAATGGCCTCTACTATTTTATCCTCCATGAATTCAACCTGCTTGATCAGGATGGATTCGTTCTTCTGGAGCATGGGCATCAATACCGGATCAATGCCATTTGATTTGTCTCGAATGACTTTATATTGATCTGCGAGCATGGTCTTTACATTCTCGAAAAGCTCTTCTACTTCGCGATCCTTCAGGGAATCGATGAATTTCAGCTCATGTCCATTTGTGCCGGAAATTAAGACCTCTTTTAAATCTAGGTTCAGTTCTTCGAGATCAGATTCAATTGACCTTTCGAGCAATGTTATATTGAGTCTTGGAACAAGTGGCGGCATTTTAAGGCCAAAATGTTCAAAAGCAGTTTTCAACTCAGCCCAATAGGCAATTTCCCCAGGACCGCCAATGAATGCAAGCGTAGGGAACAGCCACTCCTGCATTAACGGACGGGTTACTACATTATTGCTGAGTTTTTCGGGATATTCGCCGGCAATCTCCACCAGCTCATCATATGTGAAGCTGACTTCACCATTCTTGCCTGAAAACCCTCCACTTTGTGGGTCAAATTGGAGCAGAATCCTTTCATTCACTTTTTCATCGTAAAAGAAAAGGTTCGCTGCATTCTCGCTAATATCGATCATATTCGCAAATCCAGCACCAGCTGTGCGTTCTTGCTGCCCAAGAACAGCAGATGTGATTTCACGATGATTGTTGATTTGATTGATAAAATATTCTTTTTCCAGCTTGCGCAGCTCTTTATTACCGGAATCAACAATCAGCAAGCCTGATTCCTTGAAAAGCTCCATGATGATCCTTGCAAAAAAATCAACGAAGGATTCTGCAGTCTTCAACGATTCTAGGGCAAATTCCAATACCTCTTTAGTGTGCTTTGTTTCACCATAGGTTTCGATGATTTCTTCAACCCAGGAATAGCAAAGGTCCCTGTTGATACAAACTTCTGAAATCATTTTTTTCTCGAGATTTTTTTCTGGATAAATCCACTTTTCCTGCTTATTGTTCTTCATGACGTACACATGGTTAACTTCCTGGTAGTCATGGTCTTCTCCGGCAATCCAGAATACAGGTACGACCGGAACGCCAAGCTCCGCCTCTTTTTGTTCTGCGAGCTTGATAATTGAAATCACTTTATGGATTGTATATAGCGGACCAGTCAGAATGCCGGCTTGCTGCCCGCCGATGACAGCGACGCTATTTTCTTTTCTCAGCTTATTGATATTTTCAGTGATTTTTTCAGTGTCCGCAAAACGGGACATGAAGGACTGAATATGGTCAGCAAGCTCATTCCTCATAAAGCTTCTGTTTTTCAATTCATCCAGGCGGTGAATATAAGAGTTTTTATCTAAAAAATTATAATGAAAGAAGCTCTGCAGGCCAGGGCTCCCAGTTAGGTAATCTGTCGCAAACCGGTTCGCTGCCGGAAGAGAGAGATTCAACATCTCCATTAACTTGTACTTCCTTTCTCGTAAGCAATTTTCACTGTTATGAGTATAGCATTGTTTGAATTGAAAAGAAAAAAACTTTGCCTTTCGAAATTTCTAAAATCAAGATTGTTTAGATTTGGTTTATTCAGTTTGCGGGTAGACTGTTGCATTTCGATCGCAGAAGCTCTTTTCGAGGAGAATTGTAATGAAAGTTTCTTATAAAACCCGTAAAACTCTTGTTGATTTCGAAAAGAACCAAAATAAAAAATGCTGGACCCTCTTTTTAGACGGTCCAACACGAGATTAAGCAAACAGGAATGTCAGTCGCTTGAACAAACCATATAACACAAGGACGATGTAGGCAGAAAAGAAAAGCAGGAAATTGAAACGCCAAAATCCCTTGAATACTTTCGGCAACACTATTTCCTCTTTATATTTCCAGTGAATCAAAACAAAAATAGCACCAAGTCCAAACAAGATGATCAGGATCAGCCATAGGAAGGACTTATGCCAAATGGTGATGATTAAAAAATGGACAGACAGCACCAGCAAAAAGGTGCTGAAATCAAGAGCCATATTGACTGAGCGCCGATGATTTCCTGTAATTTGCTTACTGATGATGAACACAGTGAGGTAGCCAATCATTGGAACTGTAATCAATGTGGCAACAAGTGCAGAGAAGAATCCCGGCATCATGCTCCCTCCCTTTCGTGCTCCTTCCCCTTGATGCAGTGATAGTAATTATGTATTAATGGAGCTTTTTTATTTTTGCTTCTGGCTAATTCGAGCAAATACCCAAGGATGGCATCAACTTCTGTTTGCCTGCCAATTTCAATATCCTTATACATAGATGAATGGTTATTTGCTGTTTTTTCGCAAACTCCCATAAGGTTGTTGAAGTACTGCTCCTTATCAGTCAGTTCAAGTATACATGCACATTCTTCGAACAATTGCTCAAAAATTTTAAAATAAAATGGGTTCTGGACCAGTTCACCATTTTTCACTTTAAGGATTGCCGTCAATGGGTTGATCACTGCATTGACCACAAGCTTTTTGATGAGCATTTCTTTATAGTCAGGTTCCAGGATAAATGGAAAACCTGAAGGAGCCTTATTAGATAATTCTCTAAGAGTGTCCGGATCTCCTTTAAATACTGCAGTTCTTGTTACACCCACGCCATTATGTTGGACTGTAAATCCGTTCAATCTAACAGCTCCATGTTCAACGGAGCCGACATAGATTTTATTAGTCGCCAACTCCGAGAGCCATTTTATATGGCCATAGCCGTTCTGGAGGAAAAGGATGCTTCCCCTGGCCTTATCTTTTAGATTGGATATTAAGCTAGGGAGCTGATACTGTTTCACCGCAACAACTATGAATTCTTCGTTCCCGCTCCAATCTTGGATCGGGGCAGCATTTACCCGGGCCGGCCCCTGTTCTATTCCACCTTTTACAAGATGAAGTCCGTTTTCATTAATTTCGTCTGCTTGTTCCTGTGTCCTAGTGTAGATAGAGACCTCATGTTGCCCGCTTAGGTGATAAGAGAATAATAAACCTATTGAGCCTCCACCGATTATTCCTATTTTCATAAATATCCCTCATTTTGGCCTTTTAAAAAAGGACATTTCTAGCTTGAAAGTTTATATAACAGGCTAAAACAGCCTTAATATAATTCATCGGTATGTACATGACTTTAGTCATATTTTAGCAGAAACAATTGCTTCTTAGGAAGAAGGGATTATGGTAATTTCAATTTAATTTAATAGAGCTTTAGTTTTTGTTCCTCAAAATGAAAAGGAGACCCAAAATGGATCTCCTTTTTGCTTTTATACTGGATAAACAGGGTGTTTCCTGACACTGAATTCCAATTCTTTCGTTTCATATAGTTTGAAACGATCGATCAGTGCATTCCTTAAATCATTGGCAGCAACGATGTCGTCAACGATCAGTTCAGAGGCTAGCTTATAGATATCAATACTTTCTTTATATTCCTGGTGTTTTTCCTGAACAAATGCGATTTTCTCTTTAGGGTCCTCGATTTGATTGATTTTGTTAGAGTAAACTGCATTGACAGCAGCTTCCGGACCCATAACCGCAATTTGGGCAGTCGGCAGGGCGATACAGCAATCTGGCTCGAATGCCGGTCCTGCCATAGCATATAATCCCGCTCCATATGCCTTACGGACAATAACAGAGATTTTCGGTACGGTTGCAGAGCTCATCGCAGCAATCAGCTTCGCGCCATGGCGGATGATACCTGCTCTCTCCACCTTCGTTCCGATCATGAAGCCCGGGACATCAGCAAGGAAAAGCAGCGGAATATGGAAGGCATCACATAACGTAATGAATTTCGCTGCTTTGTCCGCAGAATCAACGAACAATACTCCACCTTTTACCTTCGGCTGGTTGGCGATAATCCCGACAGCACGGCCATCGATACGAGCAAGTCCGGTGATGATTTCCGGTGCAAACAGCTTTTTGATTTCAAAGAAGCTGCCTTCGTCGATCAGCGCATCTATGCCTTCATACATATCGAAAGGTGCGTTCTGATTCACCGGAACAATTTCTTCTAGCGTTCTGCCAGCCTTTGGTGCAATGCCTTCAACCAATTCAGTTTTGGATTTGAAGTTTGCAGGGAAGTAGCTTAAATAGCGCTTCGCTGATTCAATAGCCTCTTCCTCGCTGTAAACGAGCATATCGCCTACACCACTAACAGAGCAATGCATGCGGGCGCCGCCCATTTCCTCAAGCGTTACCTTCTCACCAATAACTTTTTCCGCCATTCTTGGAGATCCGAGGTACATGGACGCATTTTGGTCCACCATAATCACAATGTCGCAGAATGCAGGAATATAAGCTCCTCCTGCTGCAGATGGCCCGAATAGAAGGCAGATTTGCGGTATCACTCCGGACAATTTCACTTGATTATAAAAAATCTTGCCCGCTCCGCGCCGGTTCGGGAACATATCAAGCTGATCCGTGATCCGGGCACCAGCTGAATCGACCAGGTACAATAAAGGCACCTTCAGTTTTTCAGCTGTTTCCTGGATCCTGATAATCTTTTCGACAGTCCTGGCACCCCAGGATCCCGCCTTTACTGTTGAATCGTTCGCCATGACACAGACTGTTTGCCCGCCGATTTTTCCGGTCGCCGTTACGACGCCATCCGCTGGAAGGTCACCAGCCTGGAAGTTGGCGAATTTGCCATCTTCCTCATAGACTCCGTCATCGAATAATAGATTCAAACGCTCACGCACAAATAATTTATTTTGCTCAGCCAGCTTGTCATGATATTTCTGCTGTCCGCCAGCCTCGATTTGTTGAACTTTTTCCTGTAATGAATCAGTTAAAGTCTTCGCGGTAGTCATCCTTCTCCTCCTTAAAATCTATTATTCTAGTACAAGCAGGACATCGCCTTCGTTTACAAAATCACCGATGTTTACCTTTACTTCTTTAACACTTCCATTACCCTGGCTTTCAACAGGGATTTCCATCTTCATTGATTCAAGCATCAGGACCTCCTGCCCCTCTGATACTGCATCTCCTGCTGCTACCATCACATTAAGTACTGTCCCTGCCATATTTGCTGTAATTTCTTTCATGTCTTTTCCTCCTCTATTTAGATGCCATTTTTCTTTCTGTTAAATAGGCTGTTGTATAATTGCCGGATTTGAAGCCCTCTTCGGTTAATATCTCTGCAAACAATGGGGCATTCGATTTAATGCCTTCTAGTTTCAGCGTTGCGAAAAATTCCTGTGCAAGCTGGATTGCTTCTTCCCGGGTATTGCCCCCTACTATGCATTTGGCAACCATAGGGTCATAAAATGGTGTTACAGTCGAACCGGATTCATATCCAGAATCAACTCGAACGCCTTCTGCCTCCAGCCAAGAAAACTCGCTGATCTTGCCGGGTGAAGGCAGGAACCTTTCAGGATCTTCTGCATATAAACGGAATTCAATGGCCCAACCTTCCTTTTTGATTTCATCCTGAAGCAAAGGAAGTTTTTCACCGCGCGCAACGAGGATTTGCCACTTAACAAGATCCTGGCCTGTGATCGTTTCTGTGACTGGATGTTCAACCTGCAGTCTGGTGTTCATTTCAAGGAAATAGAAGTTTTCGTCCTCATCCACAATGAATTCCACAGTTCCTGCGTTGACATAATCCATTGCCTTAGCAGCTTTAACAGCCGTCTCATACATTTTTTGCCTTGCTTCTTCCTTAAGGAATGGCGATGGTGCCTCTTCAATCACCTTTTGATGGCGTCGCTGTACAGAGCAATCACGTTCAAACATATGCACATGGTTGCCATGAGTATCGCCAAAAATCTGCACCTCTACGTGACGCGCATTTTTGATGTATTTCTCAATGAATACTTCATCAGAGCCAAAATAAGCCTTTGCCCGTCCTTTCGTTGAATCATAATTCTTAGCGAGCGCTTGCTCATTTTCACAGAGCACCATGCCAATGCCGCCCCCGCCGCCGCTCGCCTTCAGCATGACCGGGTAACCGATCTCTTCTGCAAGCCTGACAGCATCCTCCAGTGTCTTTAATCCCTGGTCACTGCCCGGCACGACTGGTACACCAGCTGATTCCATCGTAGATCTTGCGACAATTTTGTCACCCATTTTTTCAATCGTATCAGGAGCAGGACCAATGAAAGTCAAGCCAGCTTCCTTCACTTTACGGGCGAACTCTGCGTTTTCCGATAAGAAACCATACCCAGGATGGATTCCGTCGACATTTTTTTCCTTTGCGATTCTTAAAATTTCATCTGCATTAAGATATGATTTTTGAACAGGTGGCTCGCCAATCCGGTAAGCGCTGTCAGCTTCTTTAACAAATGGCAACTCTTGATCCGCATCCGAATAAACAGCCACTGTTTTAACCCCAAGCTCGCGGCACGTTCGGATAATGCGAAGCGCAATTTCTCCTCTGTTTGCAATTAATATTTTTTGCACGCTCTTTCCCCTTTCCCGTAAAAAAATACGCTCACTATATAAAATTCTACAATATTCTGTATCTTTCCTGCAAAAATTGGAACCGCTTTCTAAAATTCAAATGCAGAATTTTTCATGTTTTTATAATATAATAAAAATAGGCTATAAAAAACAAATATATTTTGCTGCCACTAAACATTCTAAAATTCGGGTATATAAATATTGCTGCTTTCGAGAGAATTGTTTCTATTCACACGTAAAAATCAAGCTTGGGATTTCTATGGAGTGTAGCAAGCTTTCGCCAAAAGCAGCATACAATGAATTATTGGCGGCAATGATTGGGGGATTGTTTTATGGTGACTAAAGTGGAAAAGCTAAAAATCAATTATAAGACACTAGAAGAATTCAAGAAATTCAAAGAGTACGGCCACCAGGAGCTTTCAATGCTCGAAGATTTGGAAGCGAACATTGTGGAAAATGATAGCGATTCTCCGTTCTACGGAATCTATTTCGGCGACAAGCTTGTCGCACGTATGAGCCTGTATCAGGTCAAGAAGCAATTTGATCGGTATTTTGAGCCTCCTCAGGACTATCTGGAGCTATGGAAGTTAGAAGTTCTTCCAAATTACCAGGGAAAGGGCTATGGAAAAGCTCTTGTAGAATTCGCGAAGGGTTTTGGCCTGCCAATCAAAACGAATCCTCGGGTGAAATCTCAGGATTTCTGGGAAAAGATGGGTTTTACACCAGTCCATTATGACGTAGAAAGAGACCGTGGAGAGAATCCGCTTGTCTGGTATCCGGCTGGTGTAACGGAACAGTTGCAATAATAGACCAGCAATCCTGTTTAACCGCTAAATGAACTTTTATAAGATTGAATCATAAAATAATAGCGCCTGCCATTCCGGCAGGCGCTTTTCACTGCTTATTTCTCCACTTTTTCGAGATTCCCTTTGCCTTCAACCTGGAAGTTCATTCTTTGTTGTTGATCCTCATTTTTAGGAGCTACTCTTTTTTTCGCTCGCTCCATGATGTCAATCAAGGCACGATAATCTTCTTCCATCGAGCGCAATTGTGTTTCCAACTTTTCGTTTTCGGCAGCCAAGTAATAGATTTGCTTTTCCAGTCCGCGGATTTTTTCTTTTTGCATATCCTGAGCGTTAGCATTTCCCGCTTTTTCATAGAGCTCGTCGATATATTGCTTGACAGCTTCAATACTAATGCTTGGCTGCTGTTCCTTTTGTTCTGCAGGGCGCTTCGGCACTTCGCTCACAGGCGCCGCAGGCACTTCTGCTCTCTCCTCTGTCTTTGCCTGTTTTTTCGCTTCCTTACGCTGTTTTTTCGCCAGCTCAATACCTGATTTATATTGCTTTCTCACATACGAGTTCCAGCGGAAACCGCAGGCAGCAGCCGTCCTCGAAAGCTGTTTCCCTACTTCATCGAAGGCTTTTAATTGGGTACCGCCTTCTCGAATATTGCGCAATACTACTTCAGCCAGCAATAAATCTTCATCCTGTGACCAGGCATCCTGACGGGTTAATGGCATCAATAAATCCCTCCTATTGTTTTTTATTCATTCATATGCATCTAATAGGAAAGATAGACTGATATCACCTAATACCCAGCTAATTATTTTTTATTTTTTTTATTCATGAATTCGTCCACTTTATTGTGGTGGGCTTCACCCTCCCACAACAGAGCACATCTCGCAGCTTCTTCTTCCATCCTTTCTCTCATTAATAAAAGTTCCCATTTTTTTATCAATAATGTTTTATAGGCTTCTAAGACAGTTGTCTCTTTATTCAAGCTTTCTTTCATAAATGAGAGACAGGCTTCTATCGGATCATGTTTATAAATATGGTGGATGAATCCAAACTCCTTGAGTTCCTCAGCAGTGTATATTTTTGCATCAAGCAGCATTTTCATCGCGATATTCTGGGGGAGTTTCTCCAGTAGGATCGATCCCCCTCCCCAACCTGTCGTAATGGCGAGGTTCCCCTGGACAAACCCCGCTTTCATCCCTTCTCTTCCAATCCGGAAATCGCAGGCTGAAGCTATTTCACATCCTCCACCTACAGCAGACCCATTAAGTATCGCAATCGTCGGTTTAGGAAGGATAAGGAGCTTGTATAAAATACTAGCCATCCTTGAAAGCATCCCGTACGCCTCTGTCTCTGTTTTTAAACGGTGAAAGGCCGATAAATCGCCACCGGAACAAAATGCCTGGCTCCCTGCTCCTGTTATAGCAAGTACTTTCACATCATTTGCTTTTGCCATTTCGATGGCTTTCTCAAGGCCGGACATAACATCATAGTTTATGGCATTTCTCCTGTCAGGCCTGTTGATTGTAAAAAGCAGTACTCCATTGTTTTCTTTAGAAATTATGTATGGATCCATTGTGTTCCTCCTATAATTCTCATTCCTTAAATTTTATCAATCTTCTGTAGATTTAAAAAGGTATAGGGTCTTTGTGGTGAATAAATTTAAGTTTGATATTGCCGTGTATAGAATAGCTAAGATTTTCTCTGATGTGGAGTTAGTTGAAGAAGCTACATTTAATTGAAGGGAGGAAATAATAGTCGTAAGAACCATTTAAAAATACTTATGGGAACACGAACTTCAGTACATGGTCCGTAAAAAAGTCACCATAAGATCGATGGAGGCATATTTTCATTTGCCACGGCCGAAAATGTGTCTCCATAAGGGCGATGGAGGTATGTTTTCATTGGCCATAGCCGAAAATGTGTCTCCATAAGGGCGATGGAGGCATATTTTCATTTGCCACGGCCGAAAATGTGTCTCCATAAGGGCGATGGAGGTATGTTTTCATTGGCCATAGCCGAAAATGTGTCTCCATAAGGGCAATGGAGGCATATTTTCATTTGCCACGGCCGAAAATGTGTCTCCATTAAGGCGATGGAGGCATATTTTAATTCGCCATGGCCGAAAATGTGTCTCCATTAAGGCGATGGGGACTTATTTTCTACTGCCACTGTCGAAAATGTGTCTCCATGAGGTATGTAAAGCATCATAAATTGTCAGTAATCGGAGGAAAACGCCAAAAGCGCGGCAATTATATGAAAGCAGAATTGGTGCGCCATTGCCTCACTACTTCATAGGAGATGACTGCGTCAAGTTTGCTTAAATGAAAAAAAGCACAGGGACGCAGATGCATCCTGTGCTTTTTCACTAGAAAATTAGTCGTTTACAACTTCTTTTCCTTTGTATGTTCCGCAAGCTTTGCACACACGGTGAGCAAGTTTCATTTCACCGCAGTTAGGGCATGCTACCATACCCGGAACTTGTAATTTAAAATGAGTACGGCGTTTTCTTTTCGCAGTTTTAGACGTTCTTCTAAATGGTACAGCCATTCTTCCCACCTCCTTAAAAGGAATAAGAAAGTTTATGAAGGCCAGTCCTTTTCTGGACCTCCACGCTCTTTTTTAATACATTAGTCAGAGGAATTCTTAGAATCCTCAAAGAATTTTGCAAGCCCGGCAAGTCGGGGATCAAGTTTTTCGGATTTCTCCTGTTCCTCGATTACTTCCCAATCCTTACCTGACTGGGGTGCGCCTTCTTGACCAGCGCTATCATCACAGAATACCTGCATCGGAATTTCTACTAGCAAGATCTCCCTGATGATGGGTTCAAGATCAATGACATCGCCTGTTACTTGATAAACTTCCTCTTCAGCCTCATAGTCGTGGCTGTTTAACATGAAAGTTTCCGTAGTTTCCACATCAATTGGATATTTTACATCAACCAGCGTCCGTGAACAAGGCAGGATCAGGTGTCCATCAATCCGGATATGGAATGTCACTCTTGTGGCACTGATATCGGCCCTACCAGTTAAGTGGATAGGAGATACCTCTCGGATTGTCGGATCTGTTTCCTTAATCGAGTCCATTCGGACAAACTCGTCAATAAGAAAGTCCTTGTTTCGATGTTTTTGTATCTGACTTATTGTCCATTTCATAGAATCACCCCAAGGCAACAAAGGTAATTATAGCCCTTCGCGTAATCATTTGTCAATATTTTTTCTTTACACTATAATTTACATAAATACTGTAAATTAAACTTCAAAACAATGCAATATCCATCTTAACATGAAGGAGTACAAGAATGAAAGCAGTTGGCGTCGTTGTTGAATATAATCCTTTCCATAATGGACACTTATATCACCTGCAGCAGGCGAAAGAACAAACTGGTGCAGATGTCTCAATTGCGGCGATGAGCGGGAATTTCCTTCAACGCGGTGAGCCTGCCCTTGTATCGAAGTGGGCAAGGACCAGGATGGCTCTTGAGGCAGGCGTTGATATCGTGTTTGAGCTTCCCTACCGTTTTGCTACACAGCATGCGGAAACCTTCGCAGAAGGTTCTGTTTCAATTCTTTCCGCTGCTGGTTGCGATACACTTTGCTTCGGCAGTGAATCTGGTGATTTGGAATCATTCCATAATACGATTGTGTTTCTTGAAGAAAACCATGAAGCGTTCCAGGAGAAAATTAAGTTTTTTACCGGAGAAGGCCATAGCTACCCAAAATCACTTGCGCTGGGATTCCAATCTCTAGCTCCATCGGACAGCTTCATTGATATTTCAAGACCCAATAACATCCTTGGACTTCACTACATACAGGCAATCATCAGCCAAAAAAGTTCAATGAAACCTGAAACAATTACGAGGAAAAATGCGGGTTATCATGATGAGCATTTTGCGTCAGCCACGATTGCCAGCGCCACAAGTATACGTAAAGCATTATTTGGGACAGCTGGAGAAATTGGAACGATCAAGCAATACGTACCAGAAACGACCTACGAACAGCTTATAAACTACAAAGAGCATTACGGCGGATTCCATTCGTGGGAAAATTATTGGCCTTTACTGAAATATAAGCTGCTCCAGAGCACCCCATCTGAACTAAAAGATTTTTATGAAGTTGAAGAAGGTCTGGAGAACAGATTGCTTGCCGCTGCAGGCTCATCAGACTCATTCCAGCAATTCATGGAATCCATCAAAACAAAGCGTTATACGTGGACGAGACTGCAGAGGGTCTGTCTTCATATTTTAACCAACACGCGCAAAGACACCATGAAAACGAACCAAAAAACAGTTAATTATTTGCGGTTATTAGGGGCAACGGAAAAAGGGCGTTCCTATTTGAACTCCATAAAGAAGGATTTGAGTCTGCCACTAGTTGCAAAGCTTTCCGGATTTACTGATCCTGATATCGAACTTGATATCAAAGCATCAAAGATTTATGCTCTTGGCCAAAGTGGCAAGGGACAGGAACAGCTCCTTTCAGAAGAGTTCGGCCGGCCTCCTATCATGTTGAAATCATGAGGAGGACAGTACCTCGATAAGAGTCCTAAAAAAAACAAAATCAAGCTGGCTCAGCTTGATTTTGCTTTTAAGTTTTCCAGATAGGATACAGCTTCATCAAATGTATCCACTGGGACTATTTTCATTTTTGTATTGATATCTTCCGCCGCAATCATCGCCTCTTCATAGTTCGAGCCCTTAGCCCCTTTTTCAGACGGAGCAAAGAAGATTTCGGCACCAGCCTTATCTGCTGCCACTACTTTCTGCTGGATTCCGCCAATCCTGCCTACCGTTCCATCAGGACTCATAGTCCCTGTGCCAGCTATTTCGTATCCTTTTGTTAAATCTTCCTCAGTTAATTGATTATAGATTTCCAGCGAGAACATTAGTCCGGCCGATGGACCGCCGATTTCATCTGATTGGACCGTAACTTCAGGTTCAACGTCAATTGCCTTGTCATCCACAAGCTCTATACCTACAACAGGCCGGTCGCTTCCATCATCAAGGGCTTTTAACGGAACTTTTACTGAATTTGTTTTTCCATTCCTTTTATAAGAAAGCTCAACTGTATCGCCTGGCTTTTTTGAACTGATATATTCAATAAAATCATCAGAAGATTTGAATTCATTTCCATCCACCTCGAAAACCAGATCTCCAGGCATCAATTTGCCTTCAGCCGGCATTCCTTCCATGATTCTTAACACATAAACTCCTTTATATGCGTACTCAACTGGTTTTCCTGCTTTTTTATAGGCTACCTCGATTGCCGCTGTCTTCGAGTTATCCATCATGTGCAGCTGTCGAATATTATATTCTTCATCAGATTCGTCCTCAGCTCTTATATCTTCTACAGGAAAGATTTCCTGGTATTTGCTCAGCTTCGCAATGATGTAGGCATATATATTTGCTCTTCCCATCCGCACTGTCGTAAGCATGAAGCTCCCTTCCTCATCGTAGCCACCTTCGACCTCGACAATCGGTTCCAGCTCTTTTGCCATCCCTGGTTTTGTAACATAGTAAGGCAAGTAAAATAGAGCACTCGCCATTATTAATATTGCTGCGAATATAGACAGAGTTATAGACTTTTTCCTGCTCATTCTGTTTGTGGCTCCTTCCATTCTTCAATGCACTTTTTAATCTTATCGATGTGTTTGCTGGCTTCTTCTTCACCAATCGCAATGATTTCTTCTATATTAGTGAAGGCCTTGGAATTAAACATTTCGACCGGCGGCCTGAGCATTACATCTGATGCGATCTCACGATTTGCGACCAGCTCCATTTGCATGATATCAATACTCTGCATGATCACATCGAAAATGGAGGTAACCTCTTCGTTGATCTTCACATTGGATACATCGACTGCGATGACGATATCTGCTCCCATTTCCTTAGCGACAGAAACGGGGATTCGGTCAACGACTCCGCCATCGACGAACAATCTTCCCCCCAGCTTTTCGGGGACAAATATGCCCGGAATGGCGATACTCGCTCTCACCGCTTCCGCTACGGGACCATTTTTAAAGACAACCTTCTCGCCTGACATCAGGTCTGTTGCAACAATACCAATCGGGATATCCAGCTCCTCAATCATTTTTCCATGTGTGAAAATCCTGATAAGCTCCTTCACTCTTTTCCCTGCGATAAACCCCATCTTAGGGACTGTAAAATCAAGATAATATTTCCTTTTGAAGACACGCGATAATTTATAAAGCCGGTCAACGTCCAGGCCGGCTCCGTAAAAAGAAGCCACTAGCGCTCCCATGCTGCTTCCGGCAATCAAATCAATAGGAATGCCTTCATCCTTAAGAACTTTTATGACACCCAGGTGGGCAAACCCTCGTGCTCCACCTGATCCAAGAGCTAAACCTATCTTTGGACTTGCCAAAGTTTTTTCCTCCCTTAAAATCATGATTTTTTCGGGTACAGGCTAAACTTGGTCTAAATTAAAGTTCAGCGAGTATATTGATTTATATGAGGACAAGGGTGACAACTAAACATCATTTATGTATTTTTTAGCTCTTTCCTGAAGTTTTTCTTTTGCAGAGGCAACATACAGTCACGTACATATGTTTTCTGGAAAAGAGCATGGGTTTTCATTTAGATATACAGCTGCCAGGAAATTTGGAAAATAGCAGCAGCCCAAACCGGAGTAAAAGGGAAGTCATTTACCAGGATCATAGGGCCTTCTACATACTTTCGAGATGCAAAAATTCTCGGAACTTTATTAGGAATGCCCCTCTGGTGAGTTCCTTCTATTTTACCATTGATTAAATCAGTTTCACAGCACGACTGCAGGAAGGAGGGTATCAGGTGCTTAAATCCAGAATGAAAACAGTTATCCTAGCAGCCTCCGTTACTTTGCTGGCTGCTTCACTCATTGCTTTTCCTCAGCAATCCTTTGATGCTTCGATAAGAGGCTTGAATATGTGGTGGGAAATTGTTTTTCCGTCGCTCCTTCCTTTTTTCATCGTTTCAGAAATGCTGATTGGATTCGGTGTCGTACGATTTATTGGTGTTTTGTTAGAACCTTTGATGAGGCCGCTGTTCAGAGTACCCGGTGTTGGCGGTTTTGTCTGGGCGATGGGCATGGCTTCCGGTTTCCCTGCCGGTGCAAAGCTGACAGCCAGAATGCGCCAGGAGGGGCAGCTGACAAAAATTGAAGCAGAGAGACTTGTATCCTTCACAAATTCGTCCAATCCGCTATTCATTTTCGGGGCTGTCTCAGTTGGATTTTTTTACAATGTCCAACTCGGTGTCATTCTGGCACTGGCCCACTACCTAGGGAACATCAGCGTAGGATTAATCATGAGGTTCTATGGCAGAAACGAAGAAAATACAACAAAGGAAAAGGAACGAAACCTTACGATCAGGGATGCATTTGCGGCATTGCACAGGACAAGGCTAAAAGACAACCGCCCGATCGGAAAACTGTTGGGTGACGCCGTAATGTCCTCCATCCAGACATTGTTGATGATTGGCGGTTTCATTATCTTATTCTCAGTCATTAATAAACTATTATTCCATCTTCATATCACTGCATTCCTGGCAGAATTCCTGGAAATCCTGCTGATGATGCTTGGCATGACGGATATGCTGAGCTTGCCTTTCATTTCCGGTCTATTCGAAATCACTCTCGGCAGCCAGATGACCAGCCAGATCCAGGAAGCCACATTGATGCATCAGGCAGTCATAACCAGCTTCATCCTCGCATTCAGCGGTTTCAGTGTCCAGGCCCAGGTTGCCAGCATTCTTGCCCAGACAGATATCCGCTTCCAGCCTTTCTTTTTTGCTAGAATCATTCACGGAGTATTTGCAGCCTTTTATGCTTTTATTCTATGGAAGCCGGTATATGTGCGCTTTTTTGAAGACGGGCAGCCATCCAATGCCCTCCCTGTAATGGAATACCTTACTTCTGAAGGCAGCCGTCTGGCAGAGGCACATAATATGCTCACCACAGTAGGGCCGCTGATAACGATCGGCAGTTTGCTACTTTATGTTTGGTTGCTTGGAAATCGGATATTGAAAGAGAAATAACGGGCATTATCTGCCCGTTATTCCTTTTCTTCGTTCTTGAATTTTGTCAGTAAAGCCGCTTCGACTTCAGGTGGAACCAATTCGGATATTTTACCATCATATTTTGCAACCTCTTTAACGATACTTGAACTCAAGAACGAATACTGGTTGTTAGTCATAATGAAGAATGTCTCGATTTTATCACTCAATACTCGGTTCATGGACGTGATTTGCATTTCATACTCAAAGTCTGAAACAGCCCGCAACCCCCTGATGATCGCGTCGGCGTTGACGCTCTCTGCATAATCAACAAGCAAGCCCTGAAAGGAATCTACTTTTACGTTGGCAATCCCCTTTGTCACCTGTTCAATAAGTTCGATTCTTTCCTCCACAGAAAACAATGGTTTCTTGGAAGAATTATTCAAAACAACCACATAAAGCTCATCAAATACTTTTGCTGCCCTAGTAATGATATCCAAATGCCCCAGGGTAATCGGATCGAAACTGCCTGGACAAACTGCAACTCTTGCCACTTAAACTTCCCCCTCGTCTTCTGCCTCAACTTTATAAAGAGTAATCCCGATAATTCCATATTTCTCGTTCCTCGACTGCACAAGTCCACCTACCTGATCAGGCAGGTTGATATCAGAGGCATGCTCGCAGACGATCAACCCATCCTGATGGACAAGGCCTTCTTTATCAATCATTTCAAGCAGCTTGACCAGCTGCTGCTTCTTATATGGAGGATCCAAGAATATATAATCGAACTTTAGTTCTCTTTTTTGAATTGCCTTCAACGCCCTGACAGCATCATTCCGGTATACTTCTGCCTTTTCTTCCAGACCGCAGGATTTAAGGTTTTCATTAATGATATGAATCGCCTTGCCTTCACGGTCGACAAAAATAGCTTTTTCAAGGCCTCTGCTTAGAGCTTCAATTCCCAGCCCTCCGCTTCCTGCGAATAAGTCAAGTCCGATTCCACCAGTAAAATAAGGGCCAATCATATTGAACAGCGATTCCTTCACTTTATCAGTAGTAGGCCTTGTAGATGTTCCGGGTACCGCTTTCAAAACGCGCCCCTTCAATTCACCTGATACAACTCTCATAATATGTACTCCTCAATCATTTAAGCATTTTCAACTTATGTAAATTACTCCCTTATCCTACCACAACTATAAAAAATTAACCAAATAAGTGTATATCCCTTCCTAATGTGGAAATAATGATGATTAACAACATCAATTTGAGGATGTTGTTGCCAACCGCGGAGAAGACTTACGTTTCCCCATAAGTTCTTCCTCCGGTTTCTCCTCTCCCTTTGCCTTCTATCCTGTTGACAGGATATAGAAGGACCCTGCAGAAACTGCAGGGCTTTTTTTTTGCCTTGGGATAATGGGTAAATTATTTATGATTCAAGAATGAAGCTATCGCTCTTCTCCGAAATTTCCACTTTAAAAATTCCATGAAACCATTGCTTTTCGAGGTACCATTCTCCATTTATGTACTTGAAGGGATTCTCAAGAAGCCCAAAGCTTTGGCCGTCAATCATGAAAGTTTTATTCTTAAGGTTGAAGGAATATTTACTGCTGGCAGATGAGAGTTCCATTATAGTAAAATCAGTTCCTACTTTGGTTTTGTAGCCTATGGCAGCCATTGTAGACACTAAAGGAAACAAATGTTCATCATTTTTGACTACAACCTCCAATTCATCCCTTTCCTTTCCATTCACGATGACACTCCTTGCATCTGTAAAAAGCAATGGAAAAAACTCTTGATCTTCTGTGCTATTTTGCAAGAAGAACTTTGTATTCATCCCTTTGATTGACGACAAATACTTATCAAGCGAGCTGGCATCCAGCTGTCTCTCTTTGGAAAAATAGGTGATAAAATCAACTGTTTCTATTGCAGACAATGTATTCTCCAACTCCGCGGCCATTGCCTTGCTTTTGGCATTCTCCGGTTCCTGTTTGATAACCAGTGACGTGAGTGCCTCAAGAGTGAATCCTTCCTTGCCTCTATCAGTTCCAAACTTTGACGCCAATAAAGCTGATGCCAATTCACGTTCTAGCTCCTTTTCGTTCAGCTTATTGCCAGCCAGCAGGAGCCCGTTTCCATGTACAGCCCTTTGTCCATCTGTGATGACCACAGATAAATGTTTGTCTGAAAGTCTAGCGAGACTGGCAAATTCATAGATGGCCTGCTCTTTGTGACTAGTATAATATTTTATCTCCTTTTGTCCGCTTAGTTTAAAAAGGGGTTTTTCCTGCCAATATAGCGAAGGATTTGAATTCTCCCCTTCAAACACATAATAGTGCAGCAGCTCCGTTTGCTTGAAGCCCTTCAATGGAAGCCCGGCAGCCCATGTCCCTTTACGGTTATAGTGGTCTACAATCTCTATTCTCGTCTTGGCGAACGATGCATCTTTCAGTACAATCATCCAATCATTCAAAAGAAGTGAGAACCCAGGTCCCGATTCAATCATGTACTCAAACTGGATATCCTTTCCCTTTGGCAATTTTTCAAATCCATCTTCACAAGGATTTCCCGCTGCATCGGTGCAATTGACCTCTGTGAGTTGAGCAGGAATGACAGCTTTATATTGTCGGTTAGCGTCAAGACCTCGAAAAGTCTGCTTTACCAAAAGCCGATTCTCTTCGACCTTCACTGCAGCAATAATAGATAACTCTTCCTTTGGTCCAGCTGGCTTGTCGCTGTTTTTTGAAAAGACATGCCACTGCCATAAAACGGCTGCGCAAATAATTATGAATAATCCTGAAATCATCAGGATGGATACTTTTTTCATTGTATGACTCCCCTATCTCTTCTACTAATAAAATAGCAAAAACAACGTACGAGGGTAAGACAAACTTTAAAAATTATATAAAGAAGTCAAGTCTGACACGCTTCAATTTTTTGACCACAAATGGTAAAGTATGAAGGAATGAAAAGTTGGAAGGGGGAATTCAGATTGATTCAGCGCTTTATCGAGCTTGGAGAAGGATATTCCGATCTTTACGAACTAATTGAAACTGCCAGGGCAAACCAGCATCGATTGATGCATTTAATGGCGATCCATACAAAAATAAATGAAAAAGATGTAAGCTCCCTTGTCGTTGTGCTCAAACCAACAGACCCGGGGAAATTCCAGGCACTTTATGTATGCAGGGAGGGAATTCCAAACCCTCATGTCCTGAAAAACAAACGCTTCGATCTATTTGCGGAACTGGCTGAGGAACTGGGGAAAACCATCATAGAATTTGATGCCAAGCCTTCGACGATGTTCCCCGAAAAAGAATTGTACTACCAGCACCTAATAGGCATATTAAGGCTGAACCATTATATTCCACCGCTGCAATAGAAGACTGGAAAATAAAAAGGTGAGGGGTTCCCCTCACCTTTTACTAATATGTTTCTATATACCCATCTTGTAGTCATATTCTTTTGCTTTATCAGGGGAAGAGTTTTCGAATTCCATCTTTAAGAATGGTTTATAGGAAGGTTCCACCTTTTTAACAAACGAATATGAATTGATTTTCTCCATGAGTGACTCTGCCTCATCAAGATTGCAATATATTACGGCATATTTCAACTTCTTCGAGACAAAATGAACATTACCAAATCTTCTGAGCATCTTGGCTTGTTTTAGTGAATACAGCCAGACGATGATTCCCTGCCTCTGTCCTATCATATTCTTTTCCCCTTCGGTAAACGTTTGCTTTGTACTAGTCTAGCATACAAAAACCAGTTTTTTCAATAATCAATCGTGTTAAACACTTATTGAGTTCAAACAAAGCTAAAATCATAAGAAAAAAGCATGGATGATCCATGCTTTTCATAACGATTTATGCAGAGCAGCCACAGCTTCCTCCGCTGCCGCAGCCCCCACCGCAGGAGCTTTCGAAGAATGGATTTCCGGTCGGAACCTTGACGCTCTCCGAAACGGATCTGCCGATGATCACGCTGACCTCATCAAGCAGGCTTTGCAAATCATTTTCTGCTTTCTTGAATTCGGCAATAACCTCATCCATGTCAAGCTCTCTTTTGACAACCCTGATCTGGCCCATGACTTCCTTATAGTCAGGATGGTACTTTCCAAAACGCTGAACCTCTTCATAGCGTTCCTTCATGACCACAAAGTCACGAACCTTCCTCTGTGTCTCCGGATTATTTTTCACATTATATAAACATTCCCGATAATATTCGGCAATATCTGATTGTAAAATCATGCTGACTAACTGTTCAGCTTCTTCCAACAATAATACTCTTTCTGATGTAACAGCAAGCAATGCTGGCTCACCTCCGAACCTCATTTTACCATGAAACTGCCAGAAAAGCTAAACTTTCCGGCCGCACCCCCTGAAGGCCCACGCATGCTGCTTGGTTTACTTGAAAAAGCAATCAAAGTAAAAGCTTTCCTCATTCAGAAGAAAGCTTTGTTATGATTGCGAATTCATGCTCGAGAACATATGCATCATCATTGAGGCCATCTGGACACTGTTGGAGAACTTTTGAACCTTATGGGGGATCGTTTTTTCAAAATGATGCAGTGCAGCGATTTCTGCAGAATAAATATCTCTTGGATCCCTGCTCAACTTCCTGTACCAGTGTGGCTGGGATCGGACGAACTCGATCAATTCTTTATTCGATCGTAATTGCTCCATGACATCTTTACGCATATTTAGCCTCCATTCTAATCCTGCCTGAAGGAGAAAGGATGTGCAGGTCCTGAACTATTTGACGATTGCTTTCCGCCGCCTTTGCTGCCCTGGAACTGAGAAAGCACACCCTGGATCGCTCCGAGTGCCTGGCTGATATTATGGATTTGCCCTTGAACCTGTTCGGGGTCCATATTCTTAACAGCCCCCATGATCGTGCCTAACCAATCCGTTTTCTTTTCCTTTTCTTCGCTTTTCCCGTCCTTGTCATTACTGCTCTTGTTCCATTTGGGGTCATCCTCACCCAGCAGGTACCAATCTTCGTACATTTCCTGCCAGGTCGTATTCCCCTTCCTGACCTCCTGTACGAGCTCTGGGTGGTTCTTCACAAATTCCTTGAACTTCACAACAGAGGGATGAAGTTTCTTTTTGGCCATAGCTTTCACCTCACAGTGTAACAAATGCCTATAATAGCATATGAAAACCATCATTTTTGGTGAATCGTTGCTTCATGTCAATTGAATTAACCACTTTTCATCCACTATATGCTTTTAAACTTCATCTAAGTTTTTTAAAGTGTTAAAATAAAACACAGATTAATAAGATGGCTTTTTCAAAATAATATTATTGATATGAAATTAAAGAATCAGGACCATTCAGAAAGAGGTATTAATATCGTGGAAAAGGAATTGCAACAGCTTTTAGACGAATGCATCTCGTTATCGGGAGAACAAGAACTTGAAGCACTTAAAACAGTGCTGTCAGGGGTTAAAAATAAACTAAGCGGAAAAAACAGCACGTATATTGACGGCCTTCTGCATATGGATAGGAGACTTGATCATGAAACTTGCGAAATTGATATACCCATTACAAATGTGCTCGACAATACGCTCGGGATTGTTCATGGCGGTTTCACTGCTACGGTCCTCGACACGGCGATGGGCACATTAGCAAATAAACTGCTCCCAGAGGGTTACGCAGCTGTCACGTCACAAATAAACATTCATTACCTGGCACCAGGGATAGGCGACAATCTCCATTGTAAAGCCACCCTGATCCATCAAGGCCGAAGCACCGTTGTCCTGGAAGCTGATGTATTCAGATCGGATGGCAAAAAAATCGCTCATTCATCCGGCAGCTTTTTCGTTGTAAAAAAACAGCATAAATAAGGTGGTCAATAATGGTTACAGCAATAGCGATTCCGATCGTCCTTGCCTATTTTTACTGGTTGACGAAGAAAGAAATGCAGGCGAATTTCCAGGAATGGCTCCAACTAGAAAACATTCCTGAGGAAGCGATCGTAAGCGGTAAAATCATTGAGGTAACGGAATATAAAGAGCGATTTTATTATCATCGCTATAACCATATAACCGTATTGAGAATCAACACTGGTTCAAAGGAATTGACCGTAAAAAAAGTGACACCATTAAGGAAAGGCGCAGTTCCTCCCCTTTATACAGAAGGCGAAATGGTCCATCTTTACGGTAACTGGAAGCAAGGTTTCTTCTCAGTCAATAGAACAATCAAGCAAAACGAAGGAGCATGACCTTTTTGGTGCATGCTCCTTTGCTGTTCTTATTGGATGAATGTAAAATAGCAATTACTGTTGTGGTTCTTCCCACATTTTCAAAAAGTTCTGGGTATAATGCCTTTGATACACCCCTACGCCAAGATGCGTAAATTCTTCGTTCAATAAGGCCTCACGATGGGATTCGCTATTCAGCCAGCCTTCGACAACGGCTGGTCCATCTGTATAGTTAGCAGCAATGTTTTCCCCGGCCAACTGATACAAAATCTCTGCTGCTTTCAGCCTTTCAGATAAGTCCCCGTACTTGTCCGACTCGTGTGAGAAGTAATCTTCAATGGCCATATCCTTGCTATGGGCATAGGCGACTTCTGCTGTCTTTTCATGCCATTCAAGGGATGGAAGCTCATGCCGAATCCTGATTGCATTCGTAATATCCAGGATCTGTTTTTCAAGACCGGCTTCAATCCTGACCCAATCACCTTCCGATAGCACAGGCGGTTCTATCAAACTTCCCCTGTAGACCATTTCATATGGCCGCTGCTTTACGATCGTTTCCTTGTCCATATACCTGATGCTCGAGACAGAACTCGTGAATTTATCAATGTAGAGCTGTACAAAGTACTCTCCCATTTTTATAATAGGACGGGTGTTCATATCCTGCTCGGAAAGTTCGAACTTATAGGAGCTTCCGTTATATTCAAATGTTACATCAGGCTCAATAACGTTCATAGAGAAAATCTCTTCAATATGCTGGCCAATCTTAAATGGCTGAACATTAACAGAAGATCCAATGCCAAAAGCTGTCACGACCTTCCCATTAAAAACACCAGCCTGGATATACTGGTCAGGTTGTTTGTTGAAAATCCACCAATGGAATCCATAGGCTGAAAGGTCGACCCGGGACGGTTCGCCTAAAGCCGCCTTAAGAGAGTCAATATCCTTTCCCATTAAGGAAGCAACACCTTGTGATGGCTGCTCAATGCCCTCACTGAGACTTTGTTCACTTATGTCCTTTTCGAGGGATTCATCCACTTTAGGAGTCGAATTCTGTTCGATTACCAATCCATCATTATCTTCTTTGTTATACCCCATGTATAAACCTATAAGTAAAAAAATTGCAGCAAATATTAATATCCTTACAATAGTTCGCAGGTAGATCCCCCCTTTTTGACAATCGCCAGCTACTTATGTGAGTCAAAAGACACGACTCTCTCTCTTTCACTATATGAATGTTTTTTGAAATTATTATATCATTTATAATGTTCTTTTTAATAGAAGTGTTCCATTGCACTCCAAAAAAAAGATCTGCTTTAACATGATTGACACTTTTATTCACTTGTCCCGGGTTACCCTACTTTTAACATACCGTTCATTCAATGTAAAATCAAACAACAATTTTTTAGAGGAAGATTGGATTACAAGGCTTTTTAATGAAAAAAAGCACCCAAGATGAGTGCCTTAAATTATTGCATATGATTACCTGGCTCTGATATTTCTGTTAGGGCATGCTGAGCTTGTTCGTCTGTCATTTCATCTACGGCAAAATCACCTAACGCTACGATCCCTACTAATTTATCGCCTTCGACTACTGGAAGCCTTCTTATTTGGTGTTCCGCCATAAGTTTTGTTGCTTCTTTAGTTGTCATATCCGGTGTGGCTGTAACGAGATGGTCACTCATGACGCTTTCAACCTTTGAAGAAGGCGGATGTTTTTCTGCTATCCCTCTAATGACTATATCTCTGTCGGTGATCATGCCCACGAGCTTATCCTCGTCTACAATGGGAATGGCTCCAACATTCCATTCTTTCATTTTGACTGCCACTTCGAATACATTATCCAGCAAAGTACAGGTTTCTACATCGCTAGTCATGATTTCACGAATTTTACGCACTTTCTTTTCCTCCTTATGAATCAAAGCTTATTCTCACTGTTAGGTTAGCCTGTATGATGCTAATTATGCCCTAAATTGCATAAATCTTATTTGCTTGTATGTTGCCTTTGCTAACAGAACGGAAAGCTAAGAATTTCACTTTTATATTCATTGCAACTTAATCATATTTTTACTATTATTAAATTTGAGATATAATCTATTTTAGGCGATATTACTGCAGTGTGTTTTAGGAGGGAAAAGGATGAAATTCGAAAATACAGGTATTGAAAACCTGAAAGCGGACTTGAACCGTCTTGACGAGGTTATGTTAGAGCACGGTCTTGTACGTGAAGGACAATGGGACTATGAGAGAGTAACCTATGACAAAAAGCTAGTGGTAAAGGAAGGGACGTTTTATCTGCGTGTCCAGGGCTATGTCCACGAGGGAGATGTCGGGGCACATAAAGCGATCATCCAACTGATGACTCCTTTGCTAGGAAAACATTATTATCCGCATGGCGTTGAGTATGGCGAAGGTGAGCAATTCCCGAAAGCACTTGTCAGCCAGTGCGAAAATCTTTTAAAAGATGTAAAAGCTGAAGTAGAAACATTCGCAATTTAAATCCAATGGAAAAAGACGCAATCATTGCGTCTTTTTTACATTCAATCCCGTAATGAATATATCAATCGTCTTCGGTATAATAGAAGTTAGCAGCACGATCTCCTCTTCTATGTTTTTCTGAAGCTCCATTGCAGAAAGAAGAATCGAGTATTCCCCTGCCATAGTCTCAACATATACTTTAATTTTCACGATACCCTGTTCAAGATCAACAATGACCCCATTATCAGCGAATGAGTTTCTTCGTAATCGAGAAATTCTGGCCTTTACCTTAGACTGGTGAAAAAAAGAGCTGTCATTTATATTGGCATGGACAATCGCACAGACCGCACGGCATACCTCTCTATATTGCAGAGGCATGATTTTTCTTGACTCCTTCATTTCCTCACCCCTCTATAAGGTTGCGGAACCTGATTTTCAACGGCATACATAGTGATATTAACTTTCAAATCTTCATTTAAAGGACCCTTCTGTTTTTAAAATCAACAAAGTTTACAAAAAGACATGGATAAAAGCGGATTTTTGTTGTTTCTTATATTAAATGCGTACTATAATTTAATTGTTAAGGAATTTTTTGCGCTTTTTGACATTTCAGGCTTAATTGCCCTTAATACAATGCTTTTTAGAGGTATATACTCTTCAGGAGTATAGAAAGGAGTTTCACTTGTCCGGTATTTTCACTAAACGCACGATCATTATTGCATTAATCACCATCTTAGTTGCAGCTATTCTCTACATTATCCTGCCGGTATCCATCCCGCTAATTGCAGCTTTGATCACTGCCCTTTTTCTTGAGCCTGCAGTCTTATACTTCCAGAAAAAATTCAAAAGCGGGCGGCGCCTGGCAGTCTTGACAATCTTCCTCCTGTTCGTATTGCTCATTGTGGTCGCTGGCTATTTCCTGACTACCACGGCAGTCACCGAGGCAATTGACTTGATAGATAATACTCCAGTCTATATAAATGAAATCACAAATGCCTGGTATAAGGCCGAAAATAGTTTTGTTGAAGCGGCCAATGATCTTCCAAGGGAAGTGGTTACCGAAATCAGCAACCGGGCTGAAGACTTCCTCAATAAACTCAAGAATGACATGATTGCTTTTATCAATATAGATAATCTGAAGGCATTGCTGACCTACATCCCAAATTTCCTGATCAGCTTCCTGGTCTATTTGATTGCACTGTTCCTTTTCTTGCTGGAACTGCCATCTTTAAGGCAGGGTGTTTACAGCCATTTGACAGAACGAACTGCAGACAAAGTCCATTTCATGACTTCACGGCTTTCTTATGTTGTATTTGGATTTTTGAAGGCACAATTTCTTGTTAGCGTGATTATTTTTATCGTTGCGCTGATTGGACTGCTTTTCATCACACCTGAATATGCCATTGTAATGTCGGCGATAATCTGGCTGATAGATTTTATCCCGTTGATTGGCTCAATCGTCATCCTGGCGCCATGGTCCATCTTCCACCTGGCCACAGGCAATATCGCGCTTGGAACCCAACTGGCTGTGCTCGCAGTCATTTTGCTGATTATCAGGCGAACAGTAGAGCCTAAAGTGATGGGCAGCCATATCGGCCTTTCTCCACTGTCCACCCTGATCGCCATGTATCTTGGCCTGAAGCTATTCGGTTTCATGGGTTTCGTCATCGGGCCATTGCTCCTGATTGGATTCAATTCAGCAAAAGAAGCTGGCATCATCAAACTCAAATTCAAGATTTAAGGACGAAAAAACCCCGTGTGGCTTGACACCCGGGGTTTTTTGTATTTCTATGGATTTAGAAAAAGTCATAGAAGAATGGCTTGAATGCCGGTATTATCTGCTCGAGCACATTTACTTCATCTATGTTTCCCTTTAGCAGTTCTAATTCATATAATTCAAGTGGACGTTTATAGCCGAATAACAAAGCAGTCAGGGTGTTGATGTTCATGTGCAGTCCCCGCTTCGGAGCTGTTACACAAGTTCCTCCCTCTTTGACAGGGTGAAATTTAACCCCGTCCTGCCCTATTATATAGGTCCCTTCATTCCATAAAGCTGCAGCGTCATCCAGATGAATGAAGATATTCTCCCCTGCATTCCTGTTGCTGAAGGGATATGTCGATAATGCTTTTTCAGCATTCACGATGCGACCCATGAAATATGGATAAATTTCAGTCTTGAGCTTAGGCTCCTTCAAAAAATACGGGAAAGGATCGTGGATGGATGTCAGCACCTCTACACGTTCTACCATAGAATCATGCTGGCAAATGAAATTCCATAGTGCTTTTCTCGCTTCATGAGTTAAAGAAACATATTCCTCAACTTTCATTACATTGTCTTTAATCTCGTATAACAGGTATCCTGCCGCTTCATTTTCAGAATCATAATAAACAGCAGCTGTTTGTTCTCCATATATGCTCTTACTCCACCATTCCGTATCCCTTATAAGCATCGCGCTATGCATTTCTGCATAGCGTTCATACACCTTCTCAATATCAGTTGAGTGTCTTTCCTCTGTATGACGCTTAATAATGCCCATTTGAGCATCTACCGGCTTAAGGTCCAACTTCTCAATTATGACCTTTCTATTGTCTGAGATAATCTCCCAGCCAAATCTTCTATAGAAGTCAATCTGGAATGGATGAAGGAATGAAACAACGTTTCCGTCTTGGTCCATATCTTTCAATGCCCTTTTCATCAGAGCGTTCACATGCCCTTTACGCCTGTGCTCAGGATAGGTGGCTACTCCAGCAATTCCGCCCATTTTCCATTCAATCTGGCCGAGCCTCACCTTCAAAGAAAGAACATGCAATTTGGACGCCAGCTCTTCTCCCTCAAAGATTCCAAGCAAGTGATGTTTCTTTAGCGTTTCCAACCGTTTTGGAATATCATTTTCCGGTACCTTATACTGAAAAGCATACATTGATAATTTCATTGACTCCATATAATGTTTTTCGGATAAAACTTTAATTTCCAGGTGAATCGCCCCCTTTTAATCACCCTAATAGATTCGCCTGCTGCAAGTGGAAAACCTTCTAAAAAAAATAAAAAAAACATTGCTATCAGCAATGTTTTTAAAGCCTGTTATGTCCCAAGTATGGCCTTGATGACTGAAGTCGTTTCTCCGCCTTTATAAAACACATAAAGCAACAGATAAACAGCTACACCCGTAATTCCGGTGAAAAACCAGGTAACACTGGTCACTGGTCCAAGTTTTCGATGACGCTCCAGCCTGTTTTTATATCCCGTGTAAAGTGAAATGATTCCAAGGACCGCTCCAATAGTCGCAAGTGTAATATGGAAAATCAAGAACAGTGTGTAATAAATCTTGATATCATCCGGTCCTCCAAAGGAAGTGTTTCCGATGAAGATTGTCCTTGATGCATAAATGACAAAGAATATGATTGCGAATATCCCAGCAAGCGTCATGGTCTTGCGATGCTGATCAATCTTTCTTTGTTTTATTTGGGCCCAGCCAATTGCCACGGTAATCGCACTTAAAACAATAAATGTCGTGCTGATAGTTGGCAGGATCGGTAAGTTAGACATGTATGTTTACCTCTCAATCATTATTTCTCCATAAGGTTAATTGTAGGTGACTTGTCTCTTTTTTTCAATATTTGATTGCATATTACTGATAAATTTTCTCGCAGTGAATAAAAATAAAAGCTCCCCAGTGGGAAGCTTTTAAAACTCAGATTATTTGACCGGCTGAGGCGCGCTGGCAAGATTGATTGCGTCCTGTTCAGCCTGGCGATCTTCTTCATTACGGAACCATTGGAAGAACGCATATCCCAGGAAAATACCATATACGATTTCCTGAATAACCTTCATGATTACTCCGCCAAGCTGCTGGTCATGCAGCAGCGATATAGAACTGAAGGTTTCCGGACCGCTGAGTTCCAAGCTCGATAGCATTGTAGGGGGTACACATAATTTCAAAGCTTCACCCCATGCATTCGGATCGGAGAAAGTTGCGTACATAGGTGTATCGGCAAAGATGATCAAAGCGCAAGCTGGTGTGATTAGTACACCGTCAGCAAAGATGTATCCCATTTTCTTAACGCCTGATAAAGTCTGATACTCTTCCAATTTATTGACGAGCGGCCACCACATGAACATCGCAAGTACAAATAACACCGATGTATAGGTAGCATGAAGCCACATATCCGTTTTTACAAAGTCAAAAATCAGCGGGATGTGATAAATAGAGAAAATACCATTGAACATGATCAAGGCAATCAGCGGCTTTGTGAAAAAGCGGAACAGCGGGTCAATTACCGGAAGCGATAGGAATGACCTCCAAAGCCAGTCTGGCAAGCCAAAAATCAAAAGAGGCGGAACAACAAGGTATAGGACTGCCATTTGGATCATGTGCATATAAAAAGTGATATGAGCCATCAAATCGACAGGAGAACCTTTAATGATATACAGCACAATGATTGCAGAGGTAAAGTACATAGCCTGTTTTCGTGTTGCAGGCACACCTTCCTTAAAACGATCATAGTACTTGAAGACAACAAGATAATAAGCAACTAATAGAACTGCCATCACAAGAAAATATATCGGACTCCATAAGGCTCTGAACCCGAATATATCTAGAGTAAGCATCGTTTTTTCACCTCGTCCTGTTTAAGAACTTTACTTTCATTATACTTCCTAAGGTAAGGCACTTCAATAAAACGGCTCTTCCATTAAATGCTAGTATACTGTTTTACATAGAAAAAATCGGCTAGAAGCCGATTTTTTCATTAAGTCATATTACCACCAGATAATTGTTGTGAAAGCAAGAACTGTTACTGCTCCTACAACAACGCCAGAATACAGGAACAAAGCAGGTGCTTCGTGTCCCTTATGGCTCATGTGCATGAAATAGTAGAGCTGGAATATTACCTGGATCACAGCGAGCAGAAGGATGAACGGTACTGTGAACCAGCCTGAGAATCCTTCATATCCAACTGCAACAAAGGCAACAAGTGTCAAGAAAATCATCAATGCAAAGGAAACGATTTGGTATCTCATCTCTTCGGCGCTCTTCTTGCGACGATATTCGACGTCTACTCTTGGGTTCCCTGAACTTGGTTGTTGATTAGCCATCAGTTTATCCCACCATTCCCATTAGATATACAACCGTGAAGATGAATACCCATACAACGTCGATGAAGTGCCAGTAAAGGCTGGCAACATAGAACTTAGGAGCGTTGTACAGATTCAATCCACGCTTGGAGTTACGGACCATCAAAGTAATGATCCAAGCAAGACCGAATGCAACGTGGCCACCGTGGAAGCCGACTAGTGTGTAGAAGGCTGAACCAAATGCACTGCTAGTGAATGTGTGGCCAAACTCGTGTACATAGTGATTGAACTCGTAAATCTCAAGCGCAAGGAAAGCCGCGCCAAGAGCTACAGTCAATCCTAACCAAAGCTGCATCTTTTTAAAATTGAAGTTCTTCATATGGTACATAGCATATACACTTGTCAAAGAACTTGTTAAAAGAAGCATTGTCGCCGCAAAAGCTAGCGGTATTTCAAAGATATCCTTGGCAAGCGCGTGGTCAGCACTTGGGACCTTATCCTTCAATGCAAGATAAGTTGCGAACAGAGTCGCAAACAATACTGTCTCTCCACCAAGGAAGAACCAGAAGCCCAAAAACTTGTTCTTTGCTTCGAGGGTTGCTTTTTCAGGCTCCGCAGGCCATGTTTCATAAGTGAATTTTTCTTCAGCTTGCATTATGCCTTTGCCCCCTTATCATTATCATCATCCATTAAGTCTTCTTTATGAATATGGAATCCATGATCATCTTTGATAGAGCGTACGAACATCGCTCCTAGAGTTACTGCCATACCAAGGATCAGAACTAGTAGTCCCCAGCTTGTTTCAGCACGGTACATTGCACCGAATGCTGCGATGAAAAGGCCAAGTGAGATAACGAAAGGAATGAAAGAGTTATTCGGCATATGGATATCGCCAAGTGGTTCTGCAGGCGTCATGCCGTCCTTGCCTTCCATTTTCTCCAGCCAGTAAGCATCAAGTCCGCGTACAAGCGGAAGCTGCTTGAAGTTGTAGAATGGCGGTGGTGATGAAATCGCCCACTCTAGTGTACGGCCATCGCCCCATGGATCATTTCCAACTTTTTCGTTTTTAACTTGTGTCATGATGACGTTAATTAATAGAACGATCGTTGCAACTGCCATGAAGATGGCACCAATTGAACTGATCAAGTTTCCAGTTTCCAGTCCCTGTCCAGGAAGGAAAGTGAAGATACGACGTGGCATACCCATCAATCCAAGGAAGTGTTGGATGAAGAACGTCAGGTGGAAACCGATTAGGAATAACCAGAAAGTAACTTTGCCTAATTTTTCGCTCAGCATCGTGCCGAACATTTTTGGCCAGTACAGGTGTGCACCTGCAAATAGTGCGAATACTACACCACCAACGATAACGTAGTGGAAGTGAGCGACAACGAAATAGCTATCGTGATACTGATAGTCAGCTGCAGCGGATGCAAGCATGACACCTGTTACACCACCGGCAACGAATGAAGGAATAAAGGCTACTGCCCAAAGCATCGGAGTCGTAAATTTAATGCTTCCTCCCCACATCGTGAACATCCAGTTAAAGATCTTGATACCTGTTGGAACCGCAATTGCCATAGTCGCTACTGCAAAAATCGCGTTTGCGATCGGTCCAAGACCAGTTGTGAACATATGGTGAGCCCATACCATGAATCCAAGGAAACCGATTAATACGGTTGCAAATACCATGGATGAGTAACCGAAAAGACGTTTTCTAGAGAAAATCGCAAATATTTCTGAGAAAATACCGAATGCCGGCAAGATCAAGATGTAAACTTCCGGGTGACCAAAGATCCAGAAAAGGTGTTCCCAGATGATTGTGTTACCGCCATTTGCTACATCAAAGAAGTTAGAACCAAACATACGATCAAAAATCATTAAGAAAAGGCCAACAGTCAGCGGCGGGAATGCGAACAGGATTAGAGCAGATGTTACGAATGTTGCCCAAGTGAACATCGGCATCCTCATATAAGTCATTCCCGGGGCACGCATATTAATGATCGTTACGAGGAAGTTAATCCCCCCGATTAGTGTACCCGCACCGGATATCTGCAAACCAAGTGCATAAAAGTCGATACCATGTGTTTCAGACGCAATTGCAAGTGATGCGTATGAAGTCCAACCAGCATCTGGAGCTCCACCAAGGAACCAGGAAAGGTTCAGGAATACTCCACCAAAGAAAAATAACCAAAATCCTAAAGAGTTCAAGAATGGGAACGCTACGTCACGCGCTCCAATCTGGAGTGGCATAACAGCATTCATGAATGCAAATACAAGCGGCATCGCTGCAAGGAATATCATGGTTGTTCCATGCATCGTCAGGATTTCATTATAGAAACCTGCGCTTACAAAATCATTATTAGGTACAGCTAGCTGAATACGGATGAACAAAGCTTCAAGTCCGCCTAGGATGAAGAAGAATCCGCCAGCAATTAGATAAAGGATTGCGATTTTTTTATGGTCAACCGTTGTCAGGTAATCCCATAACGTTGCGCCGAATCCCTTTTTCTGAGCATAGGTACTCACAGTTTTACCTCCCTTTCAAACAAATCCCCTGTTATTTCTGGACTTTTAAGCCCATCAGATATTCTGTTAATGCATCAAGTTCTTCAGTAGAAAGCTCAGGATACTTGCCAGTCATCTTATTCGCTGGCTTGTATGCTTCTGGGTCTTCCAGCCATTTCTTTATATTTTCTTCTGACATATCCAAGACACCAGCAACGCGTGAACGATCGCCGAAGTTTGTCAAGTTAGGACCAACACGAGCTGCTTCTGGAGCCGTGTTTGCCGGAGTTACGGCGTGACATCCAATACAGCTGTTGTTGAAGATTTCCTGCCCCTGCTGAGCAGTTGCAGTTTCTGCCTTAACAGGTTCTTTCACTCCTTGCATGCCTGCTACCCATTGATCGAATTCAGCTCTTGGCAATGCCTTTACTTTGAAATCCATCAATGCGTGAGAAGGTCCGCAAAGCTCAGCACATTTTCCGTAGAAAAGTCCGCCGGCTTCATCGGCTCCTTTACTATCAAATTCTAGCCAGAATTTGTTTACGTTATCAGTGTTTGTATCCATCTTTCCTCCAACAGAAGGAATCCAGAAAGAGTGTTTTACATCAGAAGCCTTAAGGTTAAAGTAAACCTTTTCATCAGTTGGGACTACTAGGTCCTGGCTTGTGATGATCTCTTCATTTGGATACTCGAATTCCCACCAGTAAAGATTTGCGCGTACGTTAACAACAAGCGCATCAGTTTTTCCTTCAGCATTTTTCTTTTCCATAGGAGAAACATCTGCAAGCTTGAATGTTGCAGCAACTGTAGGAACAGCAAGAATTAGAAGCAATAAGATCGGAATAACAGTCCAAAGGATCTCAAGCTTGTGGCTTCCCTCGACCTGCTTCGGAATTTCGTTGTCATTTTTCCTGCGGAACTTCATAATGACATAAATAAAAATGATTGTGACGACAGCAATTACTCCCACCATAATCGCCGTGCTCAACAACATAAGTTCATACTGGGATTGAGCAACTTCACCTGCAGGTCTTAATGTAGACAGGTAAGGCTCACCACAGCCGGACAAGACTAATGCCATCAATGTGAACAATGACAGCAGACGCCATTTAGCAAGCATCTTCATAGCTTAATTAAACCCCTCTTTCGTAAAAAATCTTATAAATTTTGTTGTAAAAAATATATGGAAAAATCCTCTCTCATCAAAGAGTGAATCTCCTAACAAAGGTTAAATAAGTGTGACAATTACCATAGCGACAAACATGACAGTTAAGTATTGTAAAGAATATACAAACATCAGTTTTGCCCATTTCATATCATCTTTAAGCTTTTCAAGGTAGATTCCCAAAACAAGCCATCCAATATTCAGGATTGTTGCCAGAACCATGAATGAGATGCCAAGCTCCTGCAGGAAGAAAGGAAGCGGGAATAATGCAGCAACCCACATATAGATCGACTTTTTCGTTGCTTTAAAACCCTTCACAACAGGCAGCATCGGTATGCCAGCAGCACGGTATTCCTCTACCCTTCTCATTGCCAGAGCATAGAAATGAGGCGGCTGCCAAACAAAAACAATGGCAAAAAGCATCCATGCCATTATATCAAGATTCGCATCCACTGCAGCCCAGCCGATGAGCGGAGGTACCGCTCCAGATATACTGCCGACAATTGTGTTAGACACATATTGCCTCTTTGACCACAATGTATACAGAACAACATAACTAAAAACCCCGAACAGGCCAATTACAGCAGCCGTAACGGTAGTAGTAAGCAAAAACGCGGTCCCAATCCCTATTAAAAGAAAGCTCATCAAGGCTACCTTTCCTGGCTGGACCCTTCCTGTGACAGTCGGCCTGTCTTTCGTCCGCTCCATTAAATGGTCGATATCCCGGTCAATATAATTATTGAGGCTGCATGAACCAGCAACGATCAACGAGGAACCAATCAATGTAGCAAGAATCAAATCAATATTATCCAGGAAGCGTGCTCCGCTAAAATGAAGCGCGAGCCATAATCCAGTAAACGTGGTCATGGCATTGGAATTAACAATTCCTACTTTAATGAGTGCAAGAAAGTCTTTCATCATCGTTTTCTCCACGACTGCAGGCTGTCCGTTTTCTAATACAGCTTCTGATAAAGCTTTTGAATTAGACATCCATATCCTCCTTCATCCCTTTTCTTTCAAAATTCCAAGACGAAATTTTTACAAAAAAAAGAAGAGTATTTGTAATTTATATTCCGCGTAGTTTTCACTATTCTCAACGTGTTAAGGCTGTTAAATGTTTGTGTAGAAAAATAAAGCCTACGTTGTATATTAAATCACACTTCACAACTTTTTTGTGAATTTTTTTTGAACAAAATTTGACTAATTTGTGTCTTACCGCCATTATCCATAAAGTTTATTTTTATTGCAAGGAATTTCGGCTTGTTCTTAGAAGAATGTTTGAAGACCTTCAATTTTTCCATTTTACGTATTCTTGGATAATATTTTCATGTATGTAAAATCACTGGTATGTAATTCCAATATCGATCATTACTTGTTGCTGCCATGTGCATTTTACCTAGAAAACCGGTTGTTGTCCATCTATTATAGTAAGTATTGAATTATTACCTATTATTGTGTAGTATCTTAAGTATTGTTTTCTATCCTTTTTCGTCAAAATTCGTTATTATAGGGGTAGAATTTTTTATTTTCTACAAGCTTCTTCTATTATACATGTCAAGTTTAATATTTGACAACTTATCGAACTTTAACTAAGCAGGTGATGATCATGAATCGTTCCCTCAAGTGGCTGGCTGTTTTAACCACGATTGGGATGCTATTTGTTTTGCTCGGGGGAGCTCTGGTTACCAAAACTGAATCTGGAATGGGTTGCGGGAAGTCCTGGCCACTTTGCAACGGGGAATTCGTTCCTACTGACATAACTCCGGAATTGGTAATAGAACTTGCCCACAGATTAGTGTCAGGCAGCGTAGGCATTATGGTGCTTATATTGTCCATCTGGACATGGAAGGCTATCGGGCATATACGCGAAACGAAGTTTCTGGCAGTTTTATCTTTTTTCTTCCTTGTTCTTCAGGCATTGATTGGAGCTGCTGCTGTCGTTTGGGGCCAATCTGACTTTGTCCTGGCGCTGCACTTCGGTATTTCGCTCATTTCTTTTGCCTCTGTACTTTTATTGACCTTGCTTATTTTTGAAGTCGATCAAAAGTTTCAGGCTGAAAAGCTGGTGATTGATAAAAGGATGAGGTTCCATATAATCGGCCTTGCTGTTTACAGCTATATCGTCGTTTATACCGGAGCCCTGGTCAGGCATATGAATGCCAGTCTTGTCTGCAAGGATTGGCCACTTTGTACAAATGGAGGATCCTTCCTCCCAACAAATATTTACGAGTGGGTACAGATGGGACACAGAGCTGCGGCTGGATTCATCTTTATCTGGATCGCATATGTGACCTACATCGCTGTCAAACATTATAAGCATGAAAAGGTACTATATTGGGGTTGGATCATATCCATGATTCTCGTCTCACTCCAGGTCATAGCAGGTGCTTTGATTATCTATACAAGGCTAAATCTGTACATTGCCCTGGGACATGCATTCTTCATATCTGTTCTCTTTGGTGTATTCAGCTACTTTATCCTACTTGTTTCCAGGAGCAAGAAGAATGCAGCAAGAGTCCAAAACCCTAAACCAGTTGAACTTTCCCCGGCAACGGTGAAATAAAAAAAATCTGCAGCAAATGCTGCAGATTTTTTTTAGGTCTCTTTCCATAAACTAACTGCTTTCATAATCAAGAAGTTACCCCAAACTGAAATTCAATGAATCAAGACCTGAACTTGAATGTATTCTGATTGACTAAAGCTGGTGAGGATTTCGGCTCGGAAGCTTTATCCTTTTTATATTTCTCTTCATAATTAACAAACATTGAAACATTCACCAGGATTCCTGTTGCTATAGCGAGCTGTAGCAGGGATGAACCTCCATAGCTCACAAATGGCAGCGGTACACCCGTGAGCGGAATGACCCCTGAAGCCCCTCCTAGATTAACGAATGATTGAATGCCAATCATACTCGCAATCCCGATTGCCAGTAAACTGCCAAAAGGGTCCTTGCATTTAAGCCCGATATGGATCCCTTTCAATACGATGAATGCAAGACTGAGCAATACAAATCCAACGCCGAAAATACCCAATTCCTCCGAAATGATGGCGATGATGAAGTCCGTATGCGGCTCTGGCAAATATCCGAGTTTCTGGACACTTTCCCCAAGACCCAGCCCCTTCAAACCGCCTGATCCAATTGCATAATAGGAATTAGCTAGATGATAGCCTGTATTTTGTTCATCTGTAAAAGGATTGCTGTAAGCTGTAAACCTTCCTACCCTTGTTTCAGAAAAAATTTCATCCTGAAGAAACAGAATAAAAGGAGTAAGGAATGCAAGTCCAAATAAAATCAGTTTGGCGATATTTTTCAGGTTCATCCCTGATGAAATAATAATTGTTGAGGCAATAGCAAAAATAATTGCCGCAGTACCAAAGTCAGGCTGAATCGCGACCAGCATACACACTAAAATCAAGTAAACAAGAGGTGGAACCACCCCTTTGTTGAACTGGTTTATGTAGGCTTGCTTTTTAGCATATACGGCTGATAGATAGATGATTACACTTAACTTCGCAAACTCTGAAGGCTGCAGACTTCTAGCGCCTAATTCAAACCAGCTCAATGCATTGTTCGTCACTTTTCCGAATAAAAACAGTGCGCCCAATCCACCCAGGATAAAAGCTACCATTAGCATTAATAGCTTTGTGCTTTTCATCGCCTTGTAAGGGAACAACGCCGCTAAAACAAAAAGGAATGTTGCAAGCAGTAAATTGAACTTCTGTTTTTGGAAGAAAAAATCACTAGGATAATCATACCTTTGGATGGCAGTGACCATGCTGGCACTGTAAACCATGACAAGGCCGAACAAGCACAAGAGCGCAACAACAATGATCAATGAATAGTCATAGGATTTCAGTATTTTTTTTAACATCGTCTCTTCCCCATCTTCTAAGTTGTTTAATCTATTCTACTATAAGTTGAAATATCCTGCCTTTGTTTATGGAAAAGTTATTGAAATGTAATATAACTATTGTACTGTTCTACTTAACCTTTCCGATCTCGGGAAGGAAAAAGTTTTCACAAAAAAACTCAAACATCCTTTTAGATTGTTTGAGTTTTTAGGATTTATTTTTTTAACGAAGCCTCATGCAGTATGGAAAGCTCTTGCTCCAACTGGTCGAGAATTACTTTTCCATCTGATTCTTCGATTAAGCCGAGTCTTACTGCAAAATCTATCTCTCTCGATAATCCAAACATTTGCGTATCTAAAACCTCTTCATAAAGAGGGCATTGAGGCATTGTGAGGTTATCCATTTGCACTTTGATCAGCTTTAAAATTTTATCAGCGTCAGCCTTTAATAAGGCATGGGCTTTTTCCTGATGGTTGATTATCATATCAGACGCCAACTTGATCCCCCCGTTTCCGAGCGATTACCCAATCCTATCTATAAATTTTACCCTTAAGTGGACAAAAAAGCAAGAATATTAGGGATGCAGAAATTAATGGTTTTGCGTTATGGAGAGTTGAAATGACAACTTGCTAAATTATCGTTATACTGAATAAATAATTAATATGTAATAAAAATGCAGGAGGATATTATGGAGACAATCATCCCTATTACAGGAAGAGTCAAATACAAGATCACTCTGGACCCTGGCGTCTGGATTTTCGATGATCGCAAACTAGACTTGAATACATATTTCAGTGAAACTCAGAAGAACGATGATGCACTTGAGGAGTACACGAAATCTGTCTCAAAACATTGGGATCGTGAAATCATGGAGGGTGCTGTCTATCCGCCAACACTTAAGACAGAAGTGAAGTTTGAGAAGGAGAAAGTCCTGACAGGCACTTTCGGCATTCCTTTCAAGCCATTTTTAGTTAATGCCGAACCAGATCAGACAGCGAAGACTTTTGTAATTGAGTACGGTAATGATGATCAGGTAGCACTTCCCCTGGAAGAAGCCTCTGGTCTCATTCTTGGCTTTTCAAAGGACGGCAAACCTTTAAAAGAAGACGGGCCATTGCATGTCTATTATCAGGATGGTTCTAATAAGGAAAATCCAATCAAGAATGTTACCGGATTCAAAGTGGAATAAGTTATAAGGCACTGCCAACGGGCATCACATTGATGCCCGTTTTATTATGGCCTCTTCCCTGGTTTATTCTTTAAGGTTTTTAATTCAACAGATCGGCTGCTAGCTGGGCAAGAGGCGATCGTTCTCCTTTAACGAGCCGCACATGACCCGCAATCTGCTGGTCCTTGAATTTTTCCACCACGTACGTTAGGCCATTATTGTAGGCGTCCAGGTATGGATGGTCAATCTGGTCAGGGTCCCCCATCAAGACGATTTTACTTCGTTCTCCAACCCTTGTTAGGATCGTCTTTACCTCATGCTTTGTCAGGTTCTGTGCTTCGTCAATAATAATGAATTGATCCGGTATGCTCCGTCCCCTTATATACGTTAATGCTTCCACCTCGATTGAACCCATTCCAGCGAGAATGGCATCAAGTTCGCCAGGTTTTTTTGTGTTAAAAAGAAATTCAAGATTATCATAAATAGGCTGCATCCAGGGTCTTAGCTTTTCCTCTTTTTCACCAGGCAAGAAGCCCAGATCCTTCCCGACTGGCACAATCGGCCTAGCTACAAGCAGCTTTTTGAAAATGCCCAAATCCTCGGTTTGCAACAGTCCTGATGCCAGAGCGAGCAAGGTTTTCCCTGTTCCAGCACGCCCTATCATAGTGATTAGAGGCATATCTTGCCGTAAAAGCAGTTCCATTGCCATGATTTGCTGAACATTTCTTGGCTTGATTCCCCAGATGTGCTTGCCCTCGTGTTCAAAAACAAGTTTTTTCACTTTTTTATTTTTGGTATCGACCATACCTATTGCCGATGCAGAACTGCCGAGTATATCCTTCATGATGACAAACTGATTGGGGTAAAGGAAGTTTTGCCCCTTTAATTCAGAGATATTCAATTCTCCTTTTTCATAAAAGCGATTGATTTCTGCTATTTCTAAATACACTTCGGCATAGCCCGAATACAGATGGTTAATTTCCACTACCCTGTCACTTAAAAAATCTTCCGCTATCAGCCCGATGGCATCTGCTTTGACGCGGACAAGCGCGTCCTTACTGACAAGGATCACCGGACGCCCATCTTCCTTCGTTTCTTCTTCCAGACTCAGATTTTTAGCTACGGCCAGTATTCGATTGTCATTTGTTTTTTCTATAAAGATTTCCTGCAGTTGATGGAAGGATCGATGGTTCAGTTCTATTCTTAGCGTTCCACCGCCCTCAAGATTGATTTTCTCATGCAGCTTGCCCGTCTCCCTCATGCCATCTATGAGCCTTGAAACTTGGCGTGCATTGCGCCCAATCTCATCCATATATCTTTTCTTTGAATCCACTTCCTCCAGAACTACAGCAGGTATGACAACTTCATTGTCTTGAAAGGAAAAAATCGCGTGCGGATCCTGTAGTAAGACGTTTGTATCCAGTACGTATATTTTACTCAAATTGATGCCTCCCGCCTTATTGATCTCGACTCTGGCCAACTTGGCAGCCTTGGCCGGGACTTTGGTAAAATATATGACTTTTTGAATAAAGATAGAAGATATTTTGCACAATAACCTTTGAGCATTTCTTTTTTACGACTGTGTACGAAAACTTTGTTGCCTGCCGCAATCCTGTTTTCAGGCTCTTTTCAATACTGGATACCGATAAGGAATTGGCTCATTTAATGAAATATCCCAATTGTGTGATTTAGGACTTTTTACGAATAAATAATCGGAGGGGTTATGGATGAAAAGATTGGTTGCTGCAATTTCGTTTGTGCTGCTATTGACTGCCTGCAATGGACAGAACAACGCAAACGAGGCTGAAGATGATCACAAGGTCAAGGTCCAGAATAGTGCGATTGAAGAAGTTGACCGCCAATCTGGCCAGAAAATCTCCCGCCATCTTGTAGATTTGACTACCCACATACCTAATGTGGACGACGCCGCGGCTGTGGTAGTTGGACGCTATGCAATAGTTGGGATCGATGTAAATGATAATATGGAAAGGTCTGAGGTAGACACGGTTAAATATACAGTGGCGGAAGCATTAAAGAAGGATCCACACGGTGCCAGGGCAGTCGTAGTTGCGGACCCTGATATCACAGCAAGACTGAGGGAGATATCAGAGGATATACAGAACGGACAGCCGATACAGGGAATCATGAACGAGCTTTCAGACATAACCGGAAGAATGATGCCAGAGGTTCCTGCAGACATGATTGAACCTCAGACTAATAGCCCGACAGAAGATCCAAAGAAAAACCTCAACGATGGTGAACAAAATGAGTTGGAGAAGAAGCAGGAAAAACAATCCAACTACCATAAATGACAAAAAGCTTAGTCAATTGACTAAGCTTTTCTCATTGCATCCATCACCTGATTATCAAGGCGTGCAGCTGCATCTTTATCATATGTTTTGTCGTATTGTGGTTCAGCGACGATTTTTGAGCCATAGAACATAACGTCCCTAACTTCGCTGATCTTGATTTCAACTAGCGCCAGCTTCAAAGGAACACCTTCAAGTTTTTCCTGCTTGACGCTCGCTGTTCCGCTGATTGAATATGTAGATTCATTTGCAATCAGGTTGATTACTGCTTTGTCATTGCTCTTGATATTCTCAATGATTCGAGAGCGGTTATCCACCGCAAAGTAAACAGTATCCTCATCTTTTGCCAACACCCAGGAAATCGCACTGACATTCGGGCCGCCGGTTTCGTGGTCCACTGTCGCCAAGGTGACGAAACGCTCTTTTTGCAATTCATCAAACAATGGTTTGATTAGTTTAGGTTCTACTTGATTTGCCATATTCACCCTCCTTAAACTATCATAATAGTACTACGAACTCTTTAAGCAGAGCAAATCAAATGATTTTCCCAATTCAGCCTGGAAACAATGATATACTATAATATAATCTAATCTCAACCAGGCTATGTATGATAATTATCGATAAGAGGTGTAACAATGAGAGTCAAATGTGTACTGTGTGACAAAATCGAAAATATTAACAGCGATACCCTTCAGGCAAAGCGGCTAAGGAACCGGCCGATCCATACATATATGTGTGAACCATGCAACGAACGAATTGCGGATAAAACAAACAACCGAATCGCCACAGGGAACTTTAAGCTATACCGCTCACGTGTCAAAAAGGATGATTGGTGATTGTTTGTTAATACGCTAGGCAGTTCTCGAGAGAGTTTATTGTTTTTTTGCACCAACCTATCTGAGACCAAATAAGGGTACGGTTCTTGGCGAATCATACCCTTATGCAAGCTTCTCCCTCTCTATAAGGTTACCGTTCCTGGCGATAGACACCCTTATGCTTGCTTCTCCCCCTCTATAAGGGTACCGTTCCTGGCGATAGACACCCTTATGATTGCTTCTCCCTCTCTATAAGGGTACCGTTCTCGGTGATAGATACCCTTATGCTTGCTTTTCCTTCTCTATAAGGTTACCGTTCCTGGCGATAGACACCCTTATGCTTGCTTCTCCCCCTCTATAAGGGTACCGTTCTCGGTGATAGATACCCTTATGTATGCTTTTCCTTCTCTATAAGGGTACCGTTCTCGGTGATAGATACCCTTATGTATGCTTTTCCTTCTCTATAAGGGACCGTTCCTGGCGATAGACACCCTTATGCTTGCTTTTCCTTCTCTATAAGGGTACCGTTCTCGGTGATAGATACCCTTACGTATGCTTTTCCTTCTCTATAAGGGTACCGTTCTTGGCGGATGTTACCCTTTTGTGAGCTTCTCCCTCTCTATAAGGATACTGTTCTAAGCTGAAAGATGCCTTTTTACCTCCCCTCATCATTCATCGTACTAACGCAAAAAAATCCGCCCATTTCTGGGCGGATTTTTCACTATTCTTCTTCTGGGTAGTTCACGTATTTGTCTGGTTCTTGCCTGATTTGGTCAAGCATGACTTCAATCAGGTCACGCGGGAAGCGATACTCTTTGGAATCGCCTTCCTGAACGACGTTGACATAATACATTAACGCGTCTCGTTTTAATTCTTTTGATTCAACATTGTGTTCTTCAGCAAGAATTTGTTCGAATAGTTCTGTTGTTTCTTTTGCAGCTGTATCTTCTGGCCGGGCGTCGCTGACTATTTTAATGGTCAGCCAATTGTAAATTGCATCCTGGAGTGATTTCATTTCCCCAACTCCTATTTGACATTCGCTTCTGCTTTTTTATGCTGGCGCAGCCTGAGCTTGTAAATGATCAGGATAAGCGCGGCGACCACAAGTCCTTCCGCGATGGGAAGAAAAATAGCAAGGAAGGTAAGGACTGTAGAGCCAAGCAATAGAAATGCGTAGATGATGATGCTCTTGATCAATGGCAGCTTCTGTGCAAATCCTAGTTTATATACCAGGATGCTGAGAGCGGCAATTGTCAGGTAAAGCATCCACATACCAACCGTCGGATTTTCATCTACCCTGAATAATGCTGCAAAAAATGATAATCTCTGGCTTACATCCATACTTCTTCCCCCTACTTTAATTAAGCTTCAGCGTATTTTTTCTTTTTCGCCATTCTTTCACGTTCATTCTTATCAAGAATCTTTTTACGGAGTCTGATTGATTCTGGAGTAACTTCACAATACTCATCATCGTTCAAGTATTCCAAAGATTCCTCTAGAGTCATGATTCTTGGCTTTTTGATGACCGAAGTCTGGTCCTTATTGGCAGAACGAATATTCGTTGCTGCCTTGACCTTCGTGATATTGACTGTGATGTCATTCTCACGAGTGTGCTCACCGACAATCATGCCTTCATAAATTTCAGTACCTGGCTCAACGAAGATCGTTCCACGGTCCTCTACCTGCATGATACCATAAGTAGATGCCTTTCCGGATTCCATTGATACAAGAACACCCTGGCGGCGTCCGCCTACCTGGCCCTGAAGCATTGGCTGATAGCTGTCGAATGTATGGTTAATGATACCATATCCGCGAGTCAGTGTTAAAAACTCTGTTGTGTATCCGATGAGTCCACGTGCCGGTACGTTGAAAATCAAGCGAACCTGGCCGCTTCCATTGTTGATCATATCAAGCATTTCGCCTTTACGGGCACCAATTGATTCCATGATGGATCCAGTGTGTTCTTCTGGAACATCGATTTGGACCCGTTCAACCGGTTCACATCTCACTCCGTCAATTTCCCTTACGATAACTTCAGGTTTTGACACTTGAAGCTCATAACCTTCACGGCGCATGTTTTCGATCAAGATAGACAAGTGAAGTTCCCCACGTCCTGAAACGATCCAGGCATCCGGAGAATCCGTGTTGTCTACTCTAAGACTGACGTCAGTTTGCAGCTGGGCGCGAAGTCTCTCTTCAATTTTCCTTGCAGTCAGGTATTTACCCTCACGGCCTGCGAATGGGCTGTTATTGACAAGGAAGGTCATTTGAAGTGTTGGTTCATCAATACGTAAAACTGGCAGTGGATCCTGGTTGTCGAATGGACATACTGTTTCACCGACATTGATGTCTTCCATTCCGGATACTGCAATCAGGTCACCAGCATATGCTTCCTGAATTTCCTGGCGCTTCAAACCGAAGAACCCAAAAATCTTTGTAACCCTGAATTGTTTTACCGTACCGTCAAGCTTCATTAACGCTACCTGCTGGCCAACCTTCATTGTCCCGCGGAATACACGGCCGATTCCGATTCTGCCTACATAGTCGTTATAGTCAAGAAGGGCAACTTGGAATTGAAGCGGCTCTTCACGGTTATCAACAGGAGCAGGAATATGGTCAATGATGGACTCGTACAATGCCTGCATGTTTTCATCCTGTTTTTCAGGGTCCAAGCTTGCAGTTCCGTTAATTCCAGAGGCGTAAATAACCGGGAACTCAAGTTGATCCTCGTCTGCACCAAGTTCGATGAACAAGTCAAGGACTTCATCTACGACTTCAGTAGGACGAGCAAAATCACGGTCAATCTTGTTCACAACCACGATTGGTGTCAAATGCTGTTCAAGAGCCTTCTTCAAAACAAAGCGTGTTTGTGGCATGCAGCCTTCGTAAGCATCGACTACAAGCAGGACGCCGTCAACCATTTTCATGATACGCTCAACTTCGCCGCCAAAGTCAGCGTGTCCAGGAGTATCAAGAATGTTAATGCGTGTATCTTTATAAGAAATAGCTGTATTTTTCGCGAGGATGGTAATTCCTCGTTCTCTTTCCAAATCGTTTGAATCCATTGCGCGCTCTTCCACATGCTCATTGATACGGAATGTACCTGATTGCTTCAGTAGCTGGTCGACCAATGTCGTTTTACCATGGTCAACGTGGGCAATGATCGCAATATTTCTAATATCTTCTCTTAATTTCAAAAAAGTCACCCTGCCTTTAATATCGTAATTTATCTATTGGCTTTTTACACAACTTACATATTATAACACAATAAGAGTAGAAACCTAAAAGCATTTTAATGTACAATTAAATATATTATTTATTTGCACCAATTGTCGAATGGGGGGAAACACCTTGAAGCAGATAAAATGGCCATTATTATTTTTCGCATTTGCAGCCGCTTCATGCATGATCGGTATTGGAATTGCAATCGGGGAAAGAAGCATGATCGGTACTCTCGCATGTATCGTCGCCCTGATTTTCGTTATGGGATTTGGCTTTAAGAAGAAAAAGAAGATGAGAGAAGCAGGAGAACTTTAGAGGATTATTCTTGCTCAAAAATAAGACCGGCTGGGTTTTCAGCCGGTCATTCAAGAGGGCGGACCATGATCAAAAAGGTTTCGCCTTTGTTTTCTTCTGTTTTGAATTGTTCAAACCTGCAGTCTGTAAGGAAGTTGGCCCACTCATATTCATCGATGGGGACAGCCGCAAATATCGCCCGGTTGCCGTTCACTTTACATTCCTCCGAAAGCTGGTTCAAGATTTCTGATGCAACACCTCGCCGTCTTTCCTCACTTTTCACCAAGATTGTGCCAAGCCACGGTTTCTGGTTGGAAAGAGCCGACTCCAAATGGTAGGACATTGCCACAGAGCTTCCTGCTTTTTCCCAGATCCTCCATTGACCCGAAAAACCTTCGTATTCTTCGAGATACTCTTCTAAGGACAAGTCCCTCAATTCGTTTTTTCTCCATTTTGAACTAGAGGAAATTAAATCCTGAAAAAACGGTAAATCCTCATTTTCAAATGGCCGAAAAGTTAAATTTACCATTTTCCATCCTTCAGATAGTTTTTAAGGATTTCCTTATGCAGGCCTGGCTTTGATACAAACAGTGAGCACTGCTGAAGCATATCGAGCTCGCTGCCTCTAAGATCCGTGGCTTCTCCACCAAGTTCCTTAATCATGATGATACCGGCGGCAATGTCCCATGGTGCAAGCCTTGGCGTCAGATAGGCATCTATCCTGCCTGTTGCGACATACACCATTTCCATGGCTGCAGAACCATAGGAACGTGTTCCTCTCACGTCTTTTACAAGGGGTATTAACAATTCGTGATCGATTCTTTTATTAGGTGCAACCCAGGTAGCGTTGAGTGCAATAATCGCTTCACTTACCCTGGCTTCCGTAAGCTTTGGAATCGATTTTTCGTTAAGATAAACGCCATTTCCTTTTATGCAATGATAAAGTTCATCATGAACCACATCATAAATAAGTCCGATCATTCCTTCACCATCAATATAAATGCCGATGGAAATCGCGAAATTCCGCTGTTGATGAACAAAATTCATGGTTCCATCAATCGGGTCTATGATCCAGACGACTCCTGATAAGGATTTCACTTCGTCTCCGTACCCTTCCTCGCCCATGATGCGATGGTCAGGATAGGTGCCTTTGATTTTTTCGATAAAATATTGCTCTGTCCCTTTATCAATATCCGTAACCAGGTCATTTGGATTTGATTTTGATGTTACATTTAAGGTTTTAGGAAATGAAGCCCTGATATTTTCACCAGCTTCTTTTATCCAGCTCTTAGCGTATGTATCGATTTCTTTCAGATTATATTCCATTCAGCTTTCCCCCGTTCATATATTTTTACGATCAATCAAGCTTTTGGAATCTATTTTAGCTTATCGGATTATGTACATCATCATCAAGTAATAGGATTCCCCCTGGCAACTATATAACATGCAAAATATCCAGGATGTTACTCCATCATTCACACCTATTGCCCGAAACACAGCATCACTTACATAAGAAACGAACTCCATCAGCTTTATAGGAGTTCGTCAAGTGTCTTGATTGCTGCAGTTTTCCAGTTCAATATCATATCTTACCTGCTTCTTTTCCCGGAACAATTTATTACAGAGCTTTTAAGCGTAATAATTCTTGTCGAATTCTTTCGAGTTTCTGTTTGCATTCTTTCATTTTCGGTTTATCAGATTCTGACATTGCATCAAAAAGAGTGGCTAATTCATAATCCATTTCCAAACGCAGTACAGCAGTTCTTTGGAGCTCACCATTTCTTTTCCTTGTTGAGTTTATAAGCTGTTTCATTAATTTACACTCCTCTATCAAATTTCTGTTTTTTTATTTATTGTATGAATCTCCATTTGGCAATGGTACAAATATGTGCGTATACCCAGGGGTCTCGGAAAATGCCTGTCGCTTCTTTTTTTATAAAGATTTTGCTACAATATTTGACAAAGTATTAGGAGGTTTTTATATTGTCATTTTCAGGTTTTGAACAAGCAGATTTCGATGTTTTTAAAATAGACGGCCTTGATGAACGAATGGATGCCTTGAAGTCTCAAATTCGCCCTAAACTGGAAGAACTCGGCCAGCACTTTGCTCCAACTCTCTCAAGCATTGCAGGCGATGAAATGCATTACCATGTTGCCAAACATGCCAGGAGGACAAAGAATCCGCCGAAGGATACTTGGGTGGCGTTTGCCAGCAATCCAAGAGGCTATAAGATGCTGCCGCATTTCCAGATTGGTTTGTGGGAAACCCATGTATTTATCTGGTTTGCTGTCATTTACGAAGCACCTGATAAGGAAAACATCGGCAAAAAACTGGAAGAGAACATCGAATCCATTTACACCAGGACTCCTAAGGATTTCTATTGGTCAATCGATCACATGAAGCCAGAAGCCACTCTTCACAGTGAACTTTCAAAGGAAGAACTTCTTTCCATGTTCAAGCGCCTTCAAACTGTGAAAAAAGCTGAAATCCTTTGCGGTCTGAACATCTCTCGTGAGGAAGCCGTCAAGTTAAACAGTGATGAAATGCTTTCGAAAATTGAGTTTGTATTTAAAGAAACATTACCCCTATATAGATTGGCATAAACCATGAAATGAGCAGGCGACTGCCCATTTTCGACAAGAGTCTCGAGGAGATGGGAGCCAGTTTTAGACAAAAAGAAAGAGCCCATTTGCACGGGCTCTTTCTTCGTTCATCCTATTATCTTTTTGGTCTTTTCGGAACGACTTTGATTCTTTCGCCGCTTCCGGTTTGTTTGATTTCTTTTACTGCCTGGTAAGGGACATAGCCACTTACTTCTTCAAATTCGTTGAAAAGAGTTTTTTCCTGTGCTTTTCCCGGTACGACCTCTTTAAATCGTCTGTACGCCTGAAGCAGAAGGTCACGGTCAATTCCTTTTTCATAAGCTTTTTCGATACATTCGTAAAAATGGATGACATCGACAATTTCATCAGTCGACCATGTATAGTCTATCGGATATTGATATTCCATCTGAGTTCACCTGCTTTTTATGCTGTCTGCGGGACTATGATCCCTTTTCTGTTAATCGATTGTACCGTTATTTATCAGGCAGCGCAAGCATAGGCTAGCGTTATTTGCTCCAGGCTGTTCTGATTTCCTCTGCCTCGTTAATGATCCTGGCAAATAACTCGGCAACTGTAGGAGAGTCCTTGATTAATCCCATCACCTGGCCAGCCCAGCCAAAACCATTTTCATCATCACCATCATAGATATACTTTCGATTCGCAGTCCCACTTATCAATTCTTTTAGATCTTCATAGCCTCCGCCTTTCCTCTCGATCTCAAGGATTCTTTCAGTCAATGGATTGGCAATCGCTCTTGCTGGCATGCCTAGTGTTCTTTTTATGACAGTCGTATCGTTTTCGCTGCCATCCACCAGCTTTCGCTTGTACAGTTCGTTAGCATGAACGCATTCTTTTGTTGCGATGAAGCGAGTTCCCATTTCAATTCCCTGGGCTCCCAGGCTTAATGCTGCCATCAAGCCGCGCCCATCTCCAATTCCCCCCGAAGCGATGACCGGTATATTGACCGCATCCACAACAGCAGGAATAAGCACCATCGTGCCAATATCGCTTTTCCCAAGATGGCCGCCCCCTTCCTGTCCGACAACCATTACTGCGTCTGCTCCCAGCTCTTCTGCTTTTTGTGCTTGCCTCTTCGCTGCAACCAGAACCAATTTTTTAATAGAAGTTCCTTGTAGCTGTTCAAAGATTGGTGCCGGATTGCCCCCTGTCATTGAAATCACAGGAACATCTTCTTCAATCGCGACATCCAGGTAATGCGAAAATGGCCTGCCATGCTGGCCAATGGCAAAATTGACACCAAATGGCTTATCAGTCAGTCCCCTTACTTTATGTATCTCTGTTCTTAGTGCGTCAGGGTCAGGGAGTGACATCGCCGTAATCTGGCCCAACCCTCCAGCATTCGATACTGCGGCAGCAAGCTCAGAATATGCAAGATACGCGAGTCCTCCCTGGATAATAGGGTATTGTATACCTAGTAGGTTCGTTACATCTGTTTTCCAGTTCATAGTCCCTCTCCTTCACATGTTTGTATCTTTAATACTTCTATTATAGAAGCCATATTTCCTGTTTTCTTGAAGCCTGATTCGCGTTTTTCAGGTTATTATGAAATTCTTTGCAAACACCCTGATTAGTGCTATAATGCATGTGTTTTATTTTTTTAAAAGCTGAAAAATAATCATAACCTATAAAAAGGGAATCCAATACATTAAAGAGGTGTGATCATCAATTGTCACAAAACGAAACACCACTATTCACTAGCCTGTTAAAGCACGCAGAAAAGAACCCGATCCAATTTCATATACCCGGACATAAGAAAGGCAGCGGAATAGATCCTGAGTTCCGGGAGTTCATTGGCGATAATGCCCTGTCAATTGATTTGATCAATATCGGCCCGCTGGACGATCTCCATTCACCAAAAGGGATCATCAAGCAAGCCCAGGAGTTGGCGGCTGAAGCTTTCGGTGCGGACCATACATTCTTTTCAGTTCAGGGGACAAGCGGAGCAATCATGACTATGATCATGACTGTCTGCGGACCTGGGGATAAAATCATCGTTCCCCGGAACGTGCACAAATCAATCATGTCCGCAATTGTTTTTTCCGGTGCCATCCCTATTTTCATCCATCCTGAAATAGATAAAAAACTGGGTATTTCCCACGGTATTACAACCGATGCTGTTGAAAAGGCACTTGATCAGCATCCTGATGCGAAAGGTCTGCTGGTCATTAATCCAACTTATTTCGGTTTTGCAGCTGACCTAAAGAAAATTGTTGAAATCGCCCATTCTTATGACGTACCGGTATTAGTGGATGAGGCTCACGGTGTCCATATCCATTTCCATGAGGACCTCCCGCTTTCAGCCATGCAGGCTGGAGCCGATATGGCAGCCACCAGTGTCCATAAGCTTGGCGGATCAATGACGCAAAGCTCCATACTCAATGTAAAAGAAGGCCTGGTTTCAGCAAAACGCGTCCAATCGATCATCAGCATGCTGACAACCACTTCTACTTCATATCTGTTGCTCGCTTCATTGGATACGGCGAGGAGAAGGCTTGCCATTGAAGGAAGGGACATTATCGACAGGACCATCAAGCTGGCGCAATGGATCCGAGGGCAGGTAAATGAAATCGAACATCTCTACTGCCCTGGTGAAGACCTGCTTGGAACAAATGCTACCTTTGATTTTGATCCGACAAAGGTACTCATCAGCATCAAGGACCTTAATATTACAGGTTATGAAGTCGAGAAATGGCTTCGCGAAAAATACAATATTGAAGTAGAACTTTCAGATTTGTACAATATCCTGTGTATCATTACGCCTGGTGACACTCAAAAAGAAGCGGAAATTCTTGTTCAAGCATTACGTGAGCTTTCAAGTGAGTTCCACCACTTAGCTGAAAAAGTCCATGCAGAAGTTATGCTTCCTGATATTCCATTATTGGCATTGACGCCGAGAGACGCCTTTTACGCTGATACAGAGGTTGTTCCTGTCGAAGAATCAGAAGGAAGGATCATCGCGGAGTTCGTCATGGTTTATCCTCCAGGAATCCCAATTTTCATTCCGGGAGAAATCATCACTGAAGAAAACCTTGTGTATATCAAGACAAATATGGAAGCTGGCCTGCCAGTACAAGGACCAGAGGATGATGAGCTAAAATCGTTCAGGGTAATCAAGGAACATAAAGCAATCCGATAAATGCTAGTGAGTCCAGACAAAACGCTGGATTTGAAAATATACACATAAAAAAGAAGGGCATGCAGCAGCATGCCCTTTTATCTATCCTTATCTTTCCTCTGCTCCTTCATGGTCGCAGCAGTTGCATTTTTTTGAATATAGTACCGTTACTTTCTCATCTTCGAAATGGTCAATTGTAGCATTGCAAGTTTGACAAACGATTGTGCCCATCTTTTCAAACTCCTTTTCGTTTTGAATTTTGAAAGCGCTTCATCAGTTTCTAATTATATAATAATATAACACTATTAAGATTTCAAGCCTAAACCGTATAACACTTTTATTTTTTTGTATGGTAATTTTTATTATATGTACCCATTATATATGTTCGCAAGTTAAATAGTATGACACTATTCATTAGGATTTTGTTTTCCAAAAAAATAAAAACAGGCCTTTGTTGGCCTGCTCTCTTCTCCGCTTATTCGTACTGAGTCTGGAAAGGCGCTGTTGGCAATTCTTCATTGAAAAATAATGCAAGGTCCTCAGCCTGCCGGACTTCAGTAATATGGAATGCTTTCTGCAAATATTCTACGTCTTCAATGTCCTTAGGGTCGAGGAGTGCTGAACGCCCCGTCTGCATGCAAACTACAAGAGGTTTCCCGAAAAACATATTGGTATACACGATCCCAAAGTCATAACGAGTATCATAAGTAGTGAACCCCACAAACCTGACGTGAACCTTTTCGTGCTCATCATAAAGCTTATCGAATAGTTCCATATGCCTCCTCCTTTTTAATTAAATATTTAGAATATTATTATAATTTATTTTTGACAAAAAGGCAAGTGCCATATAAGCTAAAAAGCTTTTATTCTATTGTCAACGCTTTTTCAGGAGTGATAAAATGAGGAAGAATAGATAGGAAAAGGGGATTGGACGATGTCTAGTAATGCTTATATCAAACTTGTTCCATCATCATCTCAGCAAGCCATTTCCACAGAAGAACTAAAGAATTTATTTCATTACTATAAGGAAATCACCACTAAAACTGGCGACCAGGTTGATTGGAATTACGAAAATTCCGCATTTCCTTATGATTTGAAGGAAAAAGAAGATGGCAAAGGCAAATGGTTCTACCTGCAATCTTCACAGGACCGTTATAGCGCAATACTGATTGGCGTTGACACAGAGACTGTTTTCGAGGAAGATGGGACAGGACGCGAGCAATCATACATACAAATAACCCTTCCGCCGACTGCAACTGCAGGTGACAAGGGAAAAGCAAATGAATTCAGTAAATTCATCGGTAAAAAACTTCAAGGTGAGCTCCATTTATTCAACGGAAGAGTCATGTATTTCTATCCACGAAAATAATGCATAGCATGGTTCCGAAATAAACATCGGGATCGAATTCTATTTAAGCAAAAGAAACGGCTGCTATTGGGCAGCCGTTTCTTTATTTGCAGGAGTTTCAATCAGTGCAGGGTCAACGATTTTGTACCCTTTATCTTGCAGGCCTTTTACGATATCCCCCAGTGCTGCGCTTGTCCACTCCCTGTCATGCATCAGCAAATTTGCCCCATTCCGGAGCAATGGTGTATTCACCATCATGTCCGCAAGAGCTTCCTTTGATTGATATTCCTTTTCCCAATCATATCCATAGGTCCAATTCATTAGCAGCATTTTTTCATCTGCAGCCAGTTGCTTGCTATAGTCCGTATTCATTCCGAACGGAGCCCTGAAGAATTGCGGCCTTTCGCCAATTAGTTCTTCCACTCTGTCATTAAGATCTACAATCTCTTTCCTTTGCTGTTCCTCGGTTAAGTCTTTGAGTGATTTATGATTGTATGTATGATTACCAATCGGAAAGCCCATTTGATGAATCTGTTTCAGGACCTCCCCCTCTTCTGGGGTATCAAGGAAGTGACCATTCACAAAAAAGATGGCTTTTACATTCAAGCCTTTTAATGTTTTAGCCATTTCAAGAGCATTTTTGTCGGGAGCATCATCAATCGTCAATAACACGATTTTTTCATCAGGATCAGTCATATTTTGGATGGAAAAATCGCCTTTCATTGTGTACTGAGGTGAGGCCTGTACCACTTCTTTGCTCTGTGCCTCTTCTTCTGGTGACTCTTCTGTTACTTCCTCAGCTTCTTTTTCTGTCTTCTCCTCTGAAGCTTTTACATTTTCCTTTACCATCTCTTGTTTTTCTTGACGGGCTTCTGTTGTCTTCTGTACTTCTTCGTCCCCGCATCCAGCTAAGATAATCGCAGCTGCAATCGATAATACTAGAGTTTTTTTCAAGTCTTTCCCCTCCTGCTGTGTGATGACAAGGTTGATGGCACATATGCTTACGTTCTCTGTATTTCAGGATCAAATGGAAGAAATAAAAGACATTGTCATATGGATCGATACATAAATAACAAGGCTTAAAAGCGTTATGAAAAAGGTCTTCCTCGTCGATTTCATTATTTGATTGCCTATGATTATGGCTAAATAGAAAAATACAAAGAACATAATACCATTATAAATTGGATGATCGTGTTTAGATAGCCATTCTATTAAGGTAAATCCACTCCAGATCATGAATTGAAGCAGCATAACTGCATACACCCTCAAACCCTCCACCACCATGTCTAAATTATCTTTTTCCCAAGTTGAGATAGGATAAACATTCATCTCTTTTTACTAGTATATGTCTGGATGAAGCGGATATTTTTCAATTATGTAACAAATCAATAACATTCCATTCTTTTGGAAATTGCTGTGATAGAATATGGACAAACAGTTAACCATGGTGAAAAATCATTCCGAAAAAAGTGAGGCAAAGATAAATGAAAAGTTTGTCTTTTGTTTTTGTCGCAACATTCCTTTTCCTTACGGCATCATGCAACCCAGTCAACAGTTCAGATGAGTTGGAGCTTAATGAAGATATAAAACAAGTTGTTTTCTTTTCTGATGATGAGAATTATAGACAAGAAGCATCCTACTATGACGCAATTATAGAATTGAAAAAAGAATACCCTGCCGCATTTGATGATATTGTTGTCATACCCGCAGCGAACGCGAATAAATATTATGATCTTTTTAAAGTAAAGCAGTTTCCTGCCATCTTAATTGTCCATCAGGACGAGGTCATTGCCAATGTGAATGGCAGTGTAACAAAGGACCAGATTATCGAACCATTATCAGCAGTGCTGAATAATGAATAAAAAAATCCTTTCCATATCGGAAAGGATTTTTTTGTGTTTATTTTACAATATGAATTGGATTTCCTAGCGCAACCTCTGCAGCTTCCATTGTAATCTCACCGAGAGTTGGGTGAGCGTGGATTGTCATTGCAAGGTCTTCTGCAGTCATGCCTGCTTCGATTGCAAGACCAAGTTCTGCGATCATGTCAGAAGCATTCGGTCCAGCAATTTGCGCACCGATGACAATATCGTCTTCCTTACGTGTGATCAGCTTCAGGAAGCCGTCTGTCTGGTTAAGCGATAGTGCACGGCCATTTGCAGCAAATGGGAATTTAGATGCTATAATATCGATGCCTGCATCCTTCGCTTCCTTTTCAGAATATCCAACTGATGCTAGTTCTGGATCAGAGAATACAACTGCTGGAATTGCAAGGTAGTCGATTTCTGAAGGATGTCCAGCGATCGCTTCAGCAGCGATTTTTCCTTCATAAGAAGCTTTATGTGCCAATGGCGGTCCCTCGACAATGTCACCAATTGCGTAGATGTTGCTTACATTTGTGCGGCACTGTTTGTCGATTTTGATGACGCCACGGTCAGACATCTCGATGCCAACCTGCTCAAGACCTAGTTCGTCAGTGTTAGGCTTTCTTCCTACCATGACAAACACATAATCAGCTTCAATTTTCTTTTCTTCGCCGTTTGCTTCATAAGAAACCGTTACTCCGGTGTCAGTTTCCTCAACACCTTTAGCAAGGGCCTTAGTAATGATTTCCGCACCCTTCTTCTTCAGGTTGCGTTTTACAAGAGCTGACATTTGCTTTTCGAAACCATTAAGGATTTCGTCCGCTCCTTCAAGGATTGTTACCTTAGTTCCAAAGCTAGCGTATGCTCCGCCAAGCTCAGTACCAATATAACCACCGCCAATAACGACAATGCTTTTTGGAAGCTCCTGAAGGTTAAGTGCTCCTGTAGAATCAAGGACACGCTTAGAATATTTGAATGCAGGAATCTCGATTGGACGGGATCCAGTAGCGATGATCGCATTTTTGAAAGTATATGTCTGTGCAGAACTTTCATCCATTACACGGATTGTGTTAGCATCTACAAAATATGCTTCGCCTCTTACGATATCGATTTTGTTGCCTTTCAATAGACCTTCGACGCCGCCTGTCAATTTCTTGACTACCCCAGCCTTGAACTCCTGGACTTTAGAGAAATCAAGCGTTACGTTTTCAGCTTTAACACCCATATCTTCAGAATGCAAAGCGTTTTCGTATCTATGGCCTGCAGAAATCAAAGCTTTTGAAGGAATACATCCTACATTCAGGCACACTCCGCCAAGTGTTGCTTTTTCTACGATTGTTACTTTCTGGCCCAGCTGGGCAGCGCGAATCGCTGCCACATATCCGCCAGGGCCGGCACCAATGACAAGAGTATCAGTTTCAATTGGAAAATCTCCTACTACCATTTATTACCCCTCCATTAACAATAGTTCTGGATCGTTCAACAGGCGCTTGATATGATTTAAAGCGTGCTGTGCTGTAGCGCCGTCAATCATACGATGATCGAAGCTTAGGGAAAGCGCTAATACAGGAGCAGCGACGATTTCTCCATCCTTGACTACAGGCTTTTCAGCAATGCGGCCAATTCCAAGGATTGCAACCTCTGGATGGTTGATGACTGGAGTGAACCATTGTCCGCCAGCAGAACCGATATTCGTGATTGTGCAAGAAGCACCTTTCATTTCATCTGGAGCCAGCTTGCCATCACGTGCTTTTCCAGCAAGTTCGTTGATCTCATTTGAGATTGAGAATACAGATTTGCGGTCAGCATCCTTTACGACTGGAACAAGCAAGCCTTTTTCTGTGTCTGCTGCAATACCAATATTATAGTAGTGCTTGTGAACGATTTCGCTTGTAGCATCATCTAATGATGTATTCAATGCTGGATATTCACGCAATGCACTTGTTAATGCTTTTACCACATAAGGAAGGAATGTAAGCTTAATTCCTTTCTCTGCAGCTACTTCCTTGAACTTCTTACGGTGTGCGACAAGCTTCGCTACGTCCACTTCATCCATTAAGGTTACGTGTGGAGCTGTATGCTTGGAGTTAACCATTGCCTTAGCGATCGCTTTTCTGATACCGCTCATCTTTTCGCGCGTCTCAGGGTATTGTCCTTCTGGAATTGCCTGAGCTGCTGCAGCTTTAGGTGCCTCTTCTGCTTGTGTTTCCAGTGCTTGGTCTGCCTGTGGAGCAGCAGCTGGAGCACCTCCGCTTAGGAAGCTGTCGATATCACCTTTCAGGATGCGGCCATTCTTGCCTGAACCAGGAACCTGACGGATATCCACACCTTTTTCACGTGCATATTTACGGACAGATGGCATTGCGACGATGTTGCGGTTAGGGTCAACCTCTGCCTGTGGTGCAGCCGCTGCGCCAGCGCCTGTTTCAGCTGCAGGAGCAGGAGCTTCTGTTGCTTCTTTTTCAATTTTTTGTCCAGCTTCTAATGTAGACTGAACCTGAGCTTCCGTCTTTTCCTGTTTAGGCTGCTCAGCAGGTGCATGTTCCTCGTCACCTTTAAACTTAAGATCTTCATATCCAGGTGCATCAAAAGTTACAAGTACCTGTCCTACTGTTGCAACTGTTCCTTCTTCTACTAATACTTCTTCGACTGTACCTGCGACAGGTGAAGGAATCTCTACTACTGCTTTATCATTCTGCACTTCGCAAAGTACATCGTCTTCCTGGACTTTATCGCCAGGTTTTACGAACCACTTGACTATTTCACCTTCGTGAATACCTTCACCGATGTCTGGCAGCTTAAATTGGAATGCCAATGGAATTCACCCTCCTAAGTTTTTCAACCTTATTAATTTCAGTGTTTATTTAGAATGTAAGTACTTTTTTAGCTGTTTCAATTACATCTTTGTAGTTAGGCAGCCATACAGATTCTGCTTGAGAGAATGCGAATACTGTATCTGGAGCTGCTACACGCAATACTGGAGCCTCAAGGCTAAGGATTGCACGATCATTGATTTCTGCAACGATCTGTCCAGCCATACCAGCTTGTTTTTGCGCTTCTTGTACGACAATCGCTCTTCCTGTTTTTTCAACAGAAGCGATGATTGTTTCAATATCAAAAGGCATTACTGTTCTTAAGTCGATAACTTCTACAGAGTATCCTTCTTTTTCAAGCTCTTCAGCTGCCTTTAGTGATTCGTGGACCATTGCACCATAAGTGATGATTGACAGGTCTTTACCTTCACGCTTGACATCTGCTTTACCCAGAGGGATTGTGTATTCTTCTTCAGGTACTTCCTGACGGAAAGAGCGGTATAGCTTCATGTGCTCTAAGAAAATGACTGGATCATTATCACGGATTGAAGAAATCAACAATCCTTTTGCGTCATACGGAGTTGAAGGAATAACGACTTTCAGGCCAGGCTGCTGTGCAACCATTCCTTCAAGGCTGTCAGCGTGCATCTCAGGAGTATGTACGCCTCCCCCGAATGGTGAACGAATTGTTACTGGTGAGCTGTAGCGGCCGCCTGAGCGGTAGCGCATACGAGCCATTTGTCCTGCGATAGAATCCATAACTTCGAAAACAAAGCCGAAGAATTGGATTTCAGGGACCGGACGATAGCCTTGCAGCGCAAGACCGATTGCCAAACCGCCGATACCAGATTCCGCGAGTGGTGTATCAAATACACGGTCTTCACCGAATTCATTTTGCAGACCTTCAGTAGCACGGAATACACCGCCGTTTACGCCAACGTCTTCCCCGAATACTAGTACGTTTGGATCGTTCTTCATTTCAACGCGAAGAGCGTCTGTAATTGCTTGAATCATTGTCATTTGAGCCATGGCTTACTTCGACTCCTTCTCTTTATATATTTCATACTGTTCTTTTAAGTAGTCCGGCATTTCTTCATACATGATTTCCATAAGGTCAGTTACTTTTTGCTTAGGAGTATCATCCGCTTCTTTGATCGCGTTTTTGATTTCTTCCTTTGCTCTTTCGATTGTTTCGTTTTCCATCTCTTCAGTCCACAGATTTTTCTTCTCCAGGAACTTACGGAAACGAACTAATGGATCTTTCTTTTCCCACTCATTGTCCAGGTCAGCTGTACGGTAACGAGTTGGGTCATCACCAGCCATTGTATGTGGACCATAACGGTAAGTCATTGTTTCGATCAATGTAGGACCTTCTCCATTAACTGCGCGCTTACGTGCTTCAAGAGTGACAGCGTAAACTGCAAGTGGATCCATTCCGTCTACCTGGATACCAGGGATACCAGCTGCAACAGCCTTTTGAGCGATTGTTTCTGCAGCAGTCTGCTTTTCAACTGGAGTTGAAATCGCGAAACGGTTATTTTGAACGAAAAAGATTGCTGGAGCTTTGTATGCACCCGCAAAGTTGATACCTTCGTAGAAATCACCCTGTGATGATCCGCCATCACCTGTGTAAGTTACGGCAACTGCTTTAGTTCCACGTTTCTTCATACCAAGAGCAACACCAGCTGCCTGGATGTATTGAGCACCGATGATGATTTGTGGAGAAATGACATTTACGCCTTCAGGAATTTGATTACCCTTGAAGTGTCCGCGTGAGAATAGGAATGCTTGTGTCAGCGGAAGTCCATGCCAGATCATCTGTGGGACATCACGGTATCCTGGAAGAATGAAATCTTCTTTTTCAAGTGCGAATTGTGATGCAAGCTGGGAAGCTTCCTGTCCTGCAGTTGGAGCATAGAAACCTAGACGCCCCTGGCGGTTCAATGAAATTGAGCGCTGGTCCAAAATCCTTGTATAAACCATACGCTTCATTAATTCTTGTAATTGCTCATCTGAAAGCTCAGGCATTGCCGATTCATTTACGACTTCGCCCTCTTCATTCAAAATCTGGAACATCTCGAATTGGCTTTCAATCTTTTCGAGCTGCTTCATTGCATCAACAGTATTGTTTTTTGTTTTAGATGCCATCAGAGCCACCTCTTCCTTTCATACTTCATGAATTTTAAATTGAATATACAAAAATAGGTTACCCAATATCAGGATAAACTTCCCCGGGTTTCTAAATACCTGTCAGAGCTGAATTGTTTTTCTTGGCCTTTCACTAATGGTTCAGGAGGTTTTTCAATAACACTTTGCTTTAACCATATATGAACACACCATTATTTAGTTTTCCACAGATTCACCATATAAAAACTTTTATTTCTCCAATCTCGCTTAAGAAATACTGTATCAATGAAAAATAAAAAAATAGTAATACAATCCGCTCATTCGTTTTTTAGTTTACATCACGAATATTTCTCCGTCAAATACTATGTTTCATCTTTTTAAATTTTATCCACTATCTTTATGTTATTATCTCGAAAAAGCATCTGTATTACTCAATAAAAATTACTGTACTATAATAAATAACTTTTAGGTTCAACTGTATTAGTGCTGTATGGCAAGCTGCAAAGGCAAGCCTCTCCTGTTTGCTTCATATATAGGATTATTCAGCTAGACATGATCAATCACTTGCTGAATAAAAGACCAAATAATAACCACCCGTGAGAACGGGTGGTTTTCTCTGCGGCTGAAAGCCTTTGTTACTGACCAAACCCTAAAGGGCTACTGAAAGGTTCGCCAATTGTACTACTTCTACTGGCCAGACCTAAAAGGCCTTCTCCCCTTCTAACTTCGTTTCTTTTTCTTCACTTCTTCTCCTGTGAATGGATCAATGTATTCCATCATCGTTAATTGCTCTGCGACTATATCATCTTGTATTTGATTTCGAATGTAATCTTCTATTACCTTTTTGTTTCTTCCAACGGTATCGACATAATAACCTGTACACCAGAATTTTCGATTTCCATATCTGTATTTCAGGTTTGCGTGCCGATCAAATATCATTAAACTACTTTTTCCTTTTAAGTAACCGACAAATGAGGAGACACTTATTTTAGGCGGTATACTCACTAACATATGTACGTGGTCCTTACAAGCTGTCGCTTCGATTATTTCTACACTTTTTCTTTCACATAATGTGCGTAGTATTTCTCCAATATCTTTTTTGATTTTCCCATAAATGATCTGTCTCCTATACTTTGGGGCGAATACGATGTGATACTTACAATTCCAGGTAGTGTGTGATAAACTGTTATTGTCTTTAGACATAGGACTTCCTCCGTGCAGATATTTTTGGTTGGCGAACCAAAAAATATTTTAGCACCGTGGGGAAGTTTTTTTAATACCACGCTGAAAGCTTTTTGGAACCCCAGGCATAGCCCGGGGTTTTCATTTCCACAACAAAAAGCCGCTTTGATTAAAAGCGGCTTCCCTTTATTATTCTTTTTCAGAACTCACTTCAATTCCAGCACTTTTGTAAAAATCCATTTTTTCTTTATTATACTGGTCAGTCTTATCATTGAATTCCTTATTGTCATTTAAGACCGTTTCATAAACTTCATTCACTTTATTGATTTGTTCTTCGAGTTTTTCAAAGCTTAATTCTTTATCTTTTAGCATTCCATATAGCTCTTTGTCATATTGAAGCCCTTGTTTATAGTTTTTGTAGAGCTTCTCGTGGATAGCATATCTTTCTTTCATAGTCGATTGCAGTCCAGTTGCCTGCTTCTTAAGGTCAGCGTCATCGATCTCATCTATGATAGCATCGACATTCCCAAATTCCTTTTCAGATTCATCTATACTTTCTTTTTCTTTTTCAATATGTTCTTCGCGTTTGTCAGCTATAGCCAATGCCTCATCTGCTAGCTTGACAATTTGGTCGTATTCCTTCATTCCTAAAGAAATGATCTGCTCGTAAATTTCTTTTTCTTTCTTTTCCAGCTCTACAAGAGGATCTTGCTGATCTTCAAACCCTTTTTCGATTGAAACAACCTTCTCAAGAGCTTCAAACATTTTTTCCTCCGGTGATTGCTTGTCCAGACACCCTGCTAGACTGAAAACTCCAGCCATCATAATAATAGCTAAACTTATTTTTTTGAATATGGACAAAATAAAAACCTCCTCATTGATACCAATTTTACTATAGCGATTGCGACGAGATTTGACAATAGATATGAAATTTCGCAGGATTAATTGCAGGAATTGAAGTGGCGAATACTTGTCCTCTCCCTATATATATACATACCTCTGGCTGTTTATGCTTTAGGCTTAAGCCTATACCTAAATTTTTCTGTTGCATAGGCTATAGCAATCGACCGATTTACGGGCGAAAAACACATTTGAGGAGGTTTCCTGATGTACGGATACGGATATGGATGCGGTTATCCTGTTGCAGGAGCAGGCTATGGCAATGGATTCGCTTTGATTGTCGTGTTGTTCATCCTTCTGATCATTGTTGGCTGCGCCTGCTGGAAGTTTTAAATGATGAAAGAGGGAGGTTATATACCTCTCTCTTTTGAATTTTTCTAGTTAACTTTTTAGTGGGCATTTGTTAGACTAACATTATTACATACTAGAGGTGAAGTTTATGTTGACGATGAATGATATCGTCCGTGATGGTCATCCCGTGCTCAGGAAAGTCGCGGAAGAAGTTTCAATACCCCCTTCACAGGAAGATAAGGCAGTGCTTGAAAGCCTGATTGAATATGTTAAAAACAGCCAGGACCCTGAAATTGCCCAAAAGCATGGACTTCGACCTGGTATCGGCCTTGCTGCTCCACAAATAAATGTTTCGAAAAGAATGATTGCGGTTCATGTTAGCGATGAAAAGGATAACTTGATCAGCCATGCTCTTTTCAACCCGAAAATCATCAGCCATTCAGTAGAACGTTCCTACCTTTCAGCAGGTGAAGGATGCCTATCGGTTGATGAGGCGATCCCAGGGTATGTACCGAGATATGCAAGGGTAACGGTAAAAGGGATTGACCTTGAAGGAAATGAAGTGAAGCTGCGCCTAAAAGGTCTGCCTGCGATTGTATTCCAGCATGAAATCGATCATCTGAATGGCATCATGTTTTACGATCATATTAATAAACAAGATCCATATGCTGAAGTTCCTGATGCAAAACCAGTGGAAAGATAAGCTGCACACAACGAAATGTTGCAGTCAAAAAAGGCCGAATCCTTAGCGATTCGGCTTTTTACTTTCCTAAAATGGTATTCATCATCTAGACAGTTTCTCTAGTCACAATCTAAATCAATTTCAATTCTTTCAATCCGTGCCAGATTCCGTCGTCATCTACATCCTTCGTAACCATATTCGCTAGTTCCTTCAATTCTGGGACGGCATTACCCATCGCGACGCCATTTGCTACTGTCTTGAGCATTTCAAGGTCATTCAGTCCATCACCGAAAGCGTAGACATCTTCAGGCTTGAAACCTAAACGGTCTACCATCTTTTTAATCCCTTCCGCTTTGGAGCCTCCTGCAGGCAGGATATCAACAGAATAAGGATGCCATCTGATAAAAGTGAATTCAGGATAAGCTTCACGGTAATATTCTTCTTGTCCTTCTTCACAGAACAGAAGAGTCTGATAGAGGTCACGTTCAACATAAAAACGGTCGTCATGCTCTGGGTGCGCAAACTTAAGTCCCCCGAGGCTGGTTTCAATGTAGTCATGCTGCTTCACTGATGATTTCATCTTCTTATGATTCATGAATACGACCGGATGCCCCTTTTTAGCCGCTTCAAAATAAAGTTCTTCTATCTTGCCGTTATTCAAAGGGTTCTGGTAAATTGGCTCTCCTTCAAAGACAACATATTGGCCGTTAAAGCTTACAAAAGAGTCTATGTCCAGTTCTTTTCTCAAGTATTCGAACATAAATGGTGCTCTGCCCGTTGCAATGGCTACGAAAACTCCATTTTCTTTTAAAGTCTCAATTGCCTCTTTTGTAGAGGCTGGGAGGTTTTTATCGTGGTCCAATAGTGTTCCATCGATATCGAAAAATACGATTTTGCTCATGATCCTTCTCCTTTGATGCATTTTTAAAAGCAGGTTACATCAATATTCAAGGCTGCTTCATACCCTTAGTCCTTCCCGACAAAGCAATCAGAATATAAATGTACAAAAGTCATTTAAAAATTATTATGTAAATGAGTAGTCTATCAAATTCCCATGTGCGTGTACAGAAATAAGAAATCAAAATCTGTGTCTAAGCAATGACAATTTATGTCATTCCATCAATATCCATGAAAAAATTTGCTATTTCATCATATAATATAAACAAAAAGATAGGATTTTGAAAAATAATCTTTCCTAAACTTTTCCTTGTTTACTTTACTTTGGACAAGGATAGTTTAAAATAGGAATTAAGGAGATGATCCACTATGTTAAAGAAGCTAAGAAAGAAGCTTTTAAAACAGTGGAAAGATTTGCTTCGAAAAAAAACAATCGCTTAACTTTTTGAGCCCTTCAAACTTGCGAAGGGCTCCTTCCTTATTGTAAATTGGTAAATAGCAGAAAACATGGCACGATTGATAATAACAATGGTAACATTGTTAATTTTTATATATGGCTAAATTCGTTTATTATTTTGACAGAGTTATGCTTTACCTGCAAATTTGTACGTTTACCTTTTGTATATCCCAGACCGGGAATTGCGTAATCTGCAAAATGTTTCATCGAAAATTGCCTATACAATAGAAAAAGTTAATTTAAGGAGAGAGATTTTTCATGATTTTTAAAGTTTACTTCCAGGAATCCAACAAGCAAGTTCCAGTTCGCGAAAAAACAAAAACCATTTATGTAAAAGGTGACTCTGAAAGAGATGTACGGACAAAAATAGCTGATCGCCAATATAATATTGAATATGTCGAGGCAGTTGAGGGTAACTATTTTGAGTACGAAAGACAAAAAGAAGACTTTGAAGTATTGGAGATCGAATAATTTATGAAATTTGTTAAAAATGACCAAACGGCCGTTTTTGCGCTTGGTGGTTTAGGCGAAATCGGTAAAAACACATACGGGGTGCAGTTCCAGGATGAAATCATCTTGATTGACGCTGGAATCAAATTCCCTGAGGATGAATTGCTGGGGATTGATTACGTTATTCCTGACTATTCGTACCTTGTAAAAAATGAAGATAAAATCAAAGGACTATTCATTACACATGGCCATGAAGACCATATTGGCGGCATCCCCTATTTGCTGAGAGAAATCAACGTCCCAATTTATGGCGGCAAGCTTGCATTGGGCTTGATCAAAAACAAGCTAGAAGAGCACGGTCTATTGCGAAAAGCGAAGCTGATCGAAATCAAGGAAGACGACATCATCAAGTTCCGTAAAACTTCGGTCACATTCTTCAGGACAACACACAGTATACCTGATTCATATGGTGTCGTCGTGAAAACACCTCCTGGGCAAATCGTCCACACGGGTGATTTCAAGTTCGATTTCACACCAGTTGGTGAACCTGCCAACCTGACTAAAATGGCTGAAATCGGCAAAGAGGGTGTCCTCTGTTTGCTATCGGACAGCACTAATGCTGAAGTACCGCACTTCACAATGTCTGAGCGCCGTGTTGGTGAAAGCATTCATGATATTTTCCGAAAAGTGGATGGACGGATCATTTTCGCCACATTCGCATCCAATATCCATCGCTTGCAGCAGGTAGTCGAAGCTGCAGTCGCAAATGGAAGAAAAGTCGCTGTTTTCGGCCGAAGCATGGAATCAGCCATCAATATCGGACAAGAACTAGGGTATATTACTGCACCGAAGGATACATTCATCGATGCACAGCAAATCAACAGACTCCCTGCCAATCAGGTTACAATCCTTTGTACTGGAAGCCAGGGCGAGCCTATGGCCGCTTTATCAAGGATTGCCAACGGAACACATCGTCAGATCCAGATTCAGCCTGGCGATACAGTAGTGTTCTCATCTTCACCTATTCCAGGGAACACAATCAGTGTTAACAGAACGATCAATATGCTCTCCCGTGCAGGTGCCGATGTCATCCACGGTTCATTAAATGACATCCATACTTCCGGACACGGTGGTCAGGAAGAACAGAAATTGATGCTTCGCCTGATCAAACCAAAATACTTCATGCCTATCCATGGTGAGTACCGTATGCAAAAAATGCACACAAAACTCGCTACCGATTGTGGAGTACCTGAAGAAAACTGTTTTATTATGGATAACGGAGAAGTTCTTGCTCTTGGGGACAATGAAGTGGGTGTTGCCGGTAAGATCCCTTCTGGGAATGTATATATTGATGGAAGCGGTGTTGGCGACATCGGGAACATTGTTCTTCGCGACCGACGAATCCTTTCCGAGGAAGGCCTCGTCGTTGTTGTAGTCAGCATCAATATGAAGGAATTTAAGATTGCTGCGGGTCCAGACTTGATTTCGCGTGGATTTGTCTATATGAGAGAATCTGGCGACCTGATCAATGATGCCCAGAGCCTGATCAATAAGCACTTGAATAAAGTAATGGAAAGAAAAACAACTCAGTGGTCAGAAATCAAAAACGAAATCACTGATACACTTGCGCCTTTCCTTTATGAAAAAACAAAACGCCGCCCAATGATCCTGCCGATCATTATGGAGGTTTAATAGAAAAGCCGTTGCGATTATGGTCGCAACGGCTTTTTCCTGCTTTGAATTAAATTTCAATCAGGATCCTGGCACCTCTTTTCTTTAGCTATTGGAATCCACGTTATTATTTTGCCTTCGCAAAGCTTTCTTTCTAACAAAATAAATGACCGCTGCTACCACGGCTCCTACGATTAAGAGAATTGGCAGGTTTCCAATAAAGAATACAATGATCCCTGAGCCAGCTGCCAGCAAGATATTGATATTATCTGCGAACTGCTTTTTGATTTTCTGCCAGGTATTGAGGCTGTCATTGTCTATTTTCGGAACAGGCACTTCATTTTCCTGCAGGGTAATGGTCACCGTAGAAAGTGCAGTCTGGTTTTCGAGGAATTTCTTCCTTCCGGCAATTTGTTCAATTTCCTCCTGGACATTGGCCAGGTCAGACGAAATTTTCAACAGGTCCTCCGTTTTCTGAGCCTGCTTCATGAAATCCAGCAGCCTCCCTTCAACAGCTTTCTTGGACTTTAATCGTGATTCAAGGTCTACATACTCCTCCGTAACGTCCTGACCGCTAACACGGCGATGATTAACTTGAACAGATAAACCCTCAGCCTCACTCAAGAAAGCATTAAAATGCTCCTGAGGAATCCTGAAAGTCATCGTACCGCTTTGCTGTTCTCCATCAAAACGATTTGAATCAGACTGTACAATATAGCCATTATAGGCTATTGCTTTTTGCTCAAGGGCATTGCGCGCTTTTTCAAAGCTCTCCACCCTGATATCCATTTCTGCATTATAGATGACCATCCGCTGGGCTGCCGTATCGTCTGCCTTTAGCTCGGACTGTTCCTCTGCTTTTGATTTCTCTCCGGCAACAGCGTTATCTTCTTCATTTTCCGAAAAAGCAATATCATCACTTGAATTTTCCATGTCAGCAGCAGAATTCATATCACCTTCAGAACTCATCTTGCTACTGTCATCCTGTGACATCCCCCCGCTGCAGCCTGCCAGCAAAAGGACGAACAGAATACCCATAATACCTATCTTTCTCAACAATGAAAGGCCCCCTTAAAGCACGTCTATTTATCAATTGGACGGTTACTCTGCTAAAAAGTTACAGATTGGCTGAGAAACCAGTTTTGCTTCAGCTTCGAAAAAAAAGCCTTCACAAGGAAGGCTTTTTACACTGCATCAAGCATATTGAATTGTGCTTTAACAAGATCATGGTATTCTCCCTGAAGATCCATCAATTGATCATGATTGCCTCGTTCAATGATCAGGCCATTCTCCAGCACGAAGATATTATCCGCTTCCCGGATGGTCGAAAGTCTGTGGGCAATGATGATCGCCGTTCTGCCGTTCAACAGTGTTTTCAATGCCTTTTGGATTTTCACTTCTGTTTCAGTATCAATGCTGGCTGTCGCTTCATCCATGATCAGGATTCTTGGATTCGCAAGCAATGCCCTGGCGAAGGAAAGGAGCTGCCTTTCACCGACTGAAAGGATATTTCCCCTCTCTTCCACTTCTGTTTGATAGCCATTAGGGAGTTTCTTGATGAATTCTGACGCCCCTACAGCTTCGGCAGCCGCCTTTACTTCTTCCTCTGTGGCATCCGGCCGGCCAAAAAGAATATTATCGTAAATCGTCCCAGAAAAAATGAAGGTATCCTGCAGGACTATGCTGATATGTTTCCTAAGGCTGCCTATAGAAACCTCTTTTAAATCATGGCCATCTACCAATACTTTCCCTGAAGTAGGGTCATAGAACCTGCTGATCAAATTGGCGATCGTTGTCTTACCAGACCCTGTGTGGCCGACGAGGGCAACCGTTTGGCCAGCCTTCATTTCAAGATTGATTCCTTTTAGTGCCGTTCGCTTGTCATCATAGGAAAACACGACTTTGTCAAACTTGATTTCCCCTCGCATATCTTCAAGTTCGATAGCTTGATCCGCTTCAGAAACAATTGGTTTTTCATCAAGGAACTCAAAGATACGTTCTGATGAAGCCATCCCCATTAATAATTGATTATACACCTGTCCGAGCCTTGAAATTGGCTCCCAGAACATGCCAAGGTAAAACGCAAATGAGACGAATACCCCAATTGAGATCGTTCCATTCTGGATCAAGCTTGCTCCGTACCAAATCAAAACTGCCGTTCCAAGAGCATTGGTCAGTTCAACCATCGGACGGAACATCGCATTTTTCTGTGAAGCAGACTTCCAGCTCTGGAAGGTCTCATCATTGACTCCATCAAAAAAGGCCATGTTTTCTTTTTCCTGAGTAAAAGATTGTGTAACCCTGATTCCTTGAATGCTTTCATTCAAGTGGGAATTCAACTTGGATTGCTTCATACGCACATCCTGCCAGGAGCGTCGGATGTTTTTTCTCAGCTTTGTTGAGATCAAGAACATGATCGGTAAAATGATCATGATTGCCAATGTAAGCTGTGGACTTAGCGAAAACAGGATAAAGAAGATACCGATCAGCAAAACGATGTCCATCAATAAATTGATGACACCATTGGTGAATAATTCCTGGAGGGAATTGATATCATTCATGATTCTGACTAGTATGGACCCCGCTGAACGCTGGTCAAAAAAGCGATGAGATAGATTTTGCACATGTGTGAATAAATGTTTGCGCAAATCATAAATGACATTCTGGCCTAATTGATTCATCCAGCGAATCCTGAATATATTTGCGAAATAAGAAGCTGAATAAAGCCCTGCTATGAGTGCGACCAGCCAGAAAAGCATTGTGGCGTCCTTGTTTTTTACAGCTCTGTCAAGTGTGTAGATCCCAATCAAAATTGGGATCGCCAATCTTACTGCTGTTGTGATTAATACCATAGCAATCGACAGCGGAACTAGCGTCTTTTTGTATGGAAGCATATAACCGAAAAGCCTTGACATTTGTTTCCAGTTAAAAGGTTTATCAATAACCTGGTCAGTAGAATAATGGAACCTTTTTAAAACTTGAGAGTTTTTATTCTTGCTCAAAACCTTCCCCCCTGTACATTGTAGATAACTGGTGCAATGACCAAAACGGCGAACAGATATTAACCATTTTCAGTTTCCATTTCAGCCAGTTTGCGATACCTTCTGGCGGTCTTTAAACTGAATATCATAGATTTTTTGATAGCTTCCGCCATTTTTGATCAGTTGTTCATGGGTTCCTCGCTCAGCAATTGACCCATTTTCAAGAACAAGAATTTCATCTGCATGCTTCAGGGAGGAAATACGGTGTGCGATGATGAAGGTCGTCCGTCCCTTCATGACTTCCATCAGCGCTTGTTGAATCTTGAATTCAGTTTCCATATCTACTGCGCTTGTGGCATCATCAAGGATCAAAATGCTTGGATTGACACAAATCGCCCTGGCAATCGCAATCCTTTGCTTTTGGCCACCAGACAACCCCATTCCTCTTTCTCCAAGAATCGTATCGTAGCCATCCGGAAGCTCCATTATAAAACTATGTGCCTGAGCCCTTTTAGCAGCAGCGATGATTTCCTCCATCGTGGCATCTGGATTCCCGTAAGAAATATTGGCCTTGATCGAGGAAGAAAAGAGGAAGGATTCCTGAAGGACAATTCCTATATTGCTCCGAAGCGAACGAATGGAATAATCCTTTATATCCCTGCCATCGATCAGTACCTGGCCAGCGACCGGTTCATAAAACCTAGTCATCAGCTGGGTAATGCTTGTTTTTCCTGAACCTGTCGAACCGATCAAACCAATGGTCTGCCCAGGCCGTGCTTTAAAGGTAATATCATATAATGCTTCATTTTCGTCATTTCCATAACGGAGGGTTACATTTTTGAACTCCACATCACCCGACAGCTTTTCAATCTGCAGTGCTCCACGCTTCTCTTCAATCTCCTCATCAGCTTCAAGAATTTCCAATAATCTTTCGCCCGATGCTTTCGATTGGGAAAATAGGTTCACAACGAATCCCAAGTTCATGATTGGCCACATGATGTACCAAACAAGACTGTAGAAAGCTACCAGCTCCCCTGGAAGCAAGGAGTCATTCATAACCAGGAAACCACCATATCCTAAGAGAAGGACGACACTCAGATTGCCCAAAAACTCCATTAACGGGAAATATTTAGCCCAAATTTCTGAAGTGAACAAATATTGGTCTTTGTAATTTCCATTCGATGCATTGAATCTGCCTATCTCATAATCTTCACGGGAAAGAGATTTGACCGTGTTGATGCCACTGATATTCTCCTGGACTTTAGTATTCAGCTTACCGAATGATTTACGGATTCCCCTGAACGCCGGATGGACTGCCCGGTCAAATTTATAAACAACAACAGCCAGGAATGGCAGCGTAGCTAGAGTCACAAAAGTCAATGAAATAGAATAATAGAACATGACTGAAAAACTAATTCCAATCAAAAGGACAAAACGGATTAATTCCGAGAAGCCAAAGCTGAGGAAAAAGCGGAATCCTTCCACATCGGCAGTAAGCCTCGACATTAAATCTCCGGTCTTCGCATTGTCATAGTATCGGAAGGATAAAAACTGAAGCTTTTCATAGAGCGAGTTTCTTAGCTTATAGACGGAATGGATCCCGAACAGGTCGCCTGTATATTGATAAACGTAAGTACAGATCCCTTTCACGACCATAGATCCCACAAAACCGGCAGCCAGGATCGGAATCAGATCATAGCGCCCCCCAATGACTGCTTCATCGATGGTAAGCTGCAGGATCATCGGATAAACGACTGTGATTGCCGTTACGACCAACATGAATAATATTGACCATATAAAATAATTTTTAAAAGGCCAATAATACTCCTTTAATTTTTTGAATGTCTCCATTCATTTCCCCCCCTTTGGAAAATTAGAGATCTTTAGGCGTTTTTCTTTCTCTGTAAAAGCTTAAAGGTCCCAGCAATTCGAAAAATTATGGAAAAGCTTAGTAAAAATAAAATGCACGTATACATTAATATATCGAGTTTCGAAATATTTTTCCAGTACTTTGTTAGAATTTTTTTATTTTTTTGTATATGGGAATTGTCTGATATTTACTGATAAGAGGAAAATTCGAAGGTTTGATTGGAAGAAACCAAATAGTTTGCAAACAAATGCCCGTTAGAGAAACTCTAACGGACAAACTCATGGTTTTATGAAGGAAAATGTCCATTAGAAGAGCTCTATCGGACAAATTTGGAATCATAATGAAGAAAAATGTCCGTAAGAAGCATCCTATCGGACAAATTCGGAATCTTTATGAAGGTAAATGTCCTTTAACAGACCCTCTAATCAACTCTATTCTTCTTTTTCCGTTTCTTCGAGGACTCGGATCACACGCTTTTCAAGCATCTTCAGCCCACTGCCGCCTGCCTGGAAATGCCTCAATTGACCGCTTCTGTCAAAGAGATAGTAGGCAGGGACATATTGGTTTTCAAAGGATCCAGTTAATTTAAGTTCATCATCAACGAAGATTGGCTGGGTAATCTGATGTTCTTCTGCGACCTGTTGGATTTCATCGATATTCTTGTCTTTTTCTGACCTGGGCATATGGACAGACATCACATTCAATTTGTCTTTATAATTGTCACGAAGTTCATTCACTGATGGCATCGCTACCTTGCATAGATGACAGCTGATTGACCAAAAATGGATCAATGTCGGTTTTTCACCAACCAGCTGTCCTCTAGTATACTCGCCATTGAGCCATTGAGTGGCTCCGGAAATTTCAGGCATAGGCTGGCGCAATCTCATATCGAACACCTCTTTATTGGAATGTCAGTTATAATCGGTCATTAAAGATGAATGACAAACCCAGTGATCTATTTACTTTTATACTTAATATAAGTAGTAAGAAGGTCAACTGCCGTCTTAATAGCATCCTCATCCGGATCCAGCTTTGCATGATGAAGTCCATGGTCTGAATTAACGCCGAGCCAGAACATGAAGCCAGGAATTTCTTTAAGCATATAGCCAAAGTCTTCTCCCGTCATTGCTTCTTTACAAACAATCACGTCGATATTCTCTTTTTCCTCAGCAAATGCGATAAAGTCACGTGCCAGTTCTTCATTATTATAGACTTGATGGTACATGGCTCCATAGTCGATCGACGTCCTGCATTGATAGCCGACCTCAACTCCCTTGACCAGTGCCTCAATTCTTTCCTTCACTCTAGCCATGGATTCAACAGACAGGGTGCGAATCGTTCCTTCAAGCCTTGCTGTTTCTGCGATGATGTTTTGCACGGTGCCTCCAGTGATCTTGCCAATCGTAATGACAGCACTGTCGAGTGGATCAACGTTTCTAGAAATAACAGACTGAAGCTGATTCACAAGAGCACATGCTGCGACGACCATATCATTAGTCTGGTGCGGATATGCCGCATGCCCGCCTTTTCCTTCAAGATCAATGAACAACTCGGATGTATTGGCGAAAAGCAGGCCTTCTCGTGTTGCAATCGTTCCTACCGGGTATTCAGGAGCAATATGCAAGGCAATGATCATATCTGGCTTCCATTCCTGCATGACCTCAGTCTTAAGCATTGGCTCGGCACCACCGGGCCCTTCCTCCGCAGGCTGGAAGATGAACAGCAAATGGTCATCAATCGGATGAGCAACGAAATAGGAAATCAACCCAAGAGCTATGGTCATATGAAAGTCATGGCCGCATGCATGCATTTGCCCATCGTGAAGGGACTTGAATTCCAAACCGGTTGCTTCTGTGATCGGAAGTCCGTCGATATCTGCTCTATAACCAATCGTTTTTTTGGGGTTCATTCCCTTAACCCTTACAAAAATCCCGGTCTTCCATGTCTTAATTTCCAGGGTGTCCTGGGGAAGTCTGCTTAAGTATTCAAGGAGATAAGCCTGAGTTTTGAACTCCTTGAAACCCAATTCAGGAATTTGATGCAAATCTCTTCTAATTTTAATGAAAGTATTAAAATCCATAGCGTTCTCTCCCTTACTAAAGAAAGCGCGGACCCAATATCCACGCTTTCTTTCTCCCTATTAAAGCTGGCGAAGCTCTTGCTTGATTTCAGTTTTTGATTTCGTTTTCTCATCGATTTCCTTGATGACGCGTGCTGGTGTTCCAGCTACAACTGTGTAAGGAGGCACATCGTCGATTACAATTGCTCCCGCAGCGACTACAGCACCCTTACCTACTGTTACGCCCTCAAGGACAACAGCATTTGCACCGATGACTACATCATCTTCAACAACAACTGGCTTAGCTGAAGGTGGCTCAATGACACCAGCAAGCACAGAGCCAGCACCGATGTGGCAATTCTTGCCGACAGTTGCACGTCCGCCAAGGACAACATTCATGTCGATCATCGTGCCCTCGCCTACAACAGCACCAATATTAATGGATGCACCCATCATGATAACTGCATTGTCTCCGATTTCAACCTGGTCCCTGATGATGGCACCTGGTTCAATACGTGCCTTGATATTTTTCATGTCCAACAATGGAATGGCTGAATTCCTGCGGTCATTTTCAATGACATAATCTTCAATTTTAGCCTGGTTAGCTTCGATTGCCGGGTTGATTTCAGCCCACTCACCGAAAATAACGCCAGTGTTGCCTGTGATGAATGTCTTGGCATTCTCGCCAAAGTCGATTCCTTCAAGATCACCTTTAATATATACCTTTACTGGAGTTGCTTTTTTGCTATTTTGAATAAACGAAATAATTTCGTTTGCATCCATCATCTTCATATACGTTTACCTCCAAATTATGTATGATTTGCCTCATCCCGCTAGCGTGATGTCTTTAATAGAATTAATCTATTTAAGCAAAACAGGGGAAACAGGCTTTTCTAAAAATTACTTTAACAAACAAAAGTTTTTAAAACAAGAAAAACTATTTATCGGATTCGTTCGTTTCAACTATATGTTCTTTGACGATATCAATGAAAGCCTGGACTTGCTTCAAACGGAAGGCAGATTCATACCCCAGAAGCCAGGTATCCCTTCCCAAAGGTTCATTGTTTTCGTCATGAAGCGGAACTTTAAAGATGTCTTTTTCCGCCCCGTTCAGGGTTATTGCCGGAAGAATTGCGTAGCCAATGCCGTTGAAGGTCATTTGTTTACAGGTTTCAATCTGGTCAACAATGATTGTTCTTTTCGGCGCTGTCTGGAATTGCCTCAACCACCAATCCTGTATTTCCTGATAATAATTCGAATCACTTTTAAACTGGATAAATGGCCTGTCTGTATCCAATACTTGTTCAGGACTCGTTATTTCTGTATCAACTAAATAAAGACTGTCCTTGAATAAGTGGATTTTGACACCCTTCCAATCTGGTGTGCCCCTGATGATCCCTATGTGCACCTGATCTTCATATAATGCCTTTGATATTTCACTGCTCCAGCCAGTCACAAGTGATATTTTCGCCTGGGGATAACGGTTAACGTATTTCTTTAAGACCTGGGGCAGCCAATTCTGTCCAACAATAGATGCTACAGCTATTTTAAGGGTTCCATACACCTCCGAATTAAATGCATGGATGGATTCCCTGGCTTTTTCTTCCCTGGCAATGGTGTCGTTGACAAATTGGATGACGACTTCTCCCGCAGGAGTCAATGTCAGCCCTTTCTGGGAGCGGAGGAACAATTTTGTCCCCCAATCCTTCTCAATCGATTGCAGTCTTTGGGATAAAGCAGGCTGTGAAACAAATAACCTCTCCGCTGCCTTACGCATATTCATTTCCTGCGCTAGCACAGACAATAGGTGGAATTCGGAAATTGATGACATAACTAGACCTCTTCATAAGTATTTCTTATATTATAAATAAAATTCTTGTCTATTACATTATAATATAGGCCTGGCTAGACATTGGCTTGTTGTTTTTGAACATATGGAATTTACGAAAAAGCATAAGAAGAAACTGCAGATCACTCACTCTGCAGTTTCTTCTTTTTTGGGTAAGAATAGGATGAACAGCAAACTGACGATAGCAAAAATGAAAACGACAATGTAAACCGAATGAAGTGCAGTCGTCAGTGCATCCTGAAGAATTGTCTTAAATTCCACCGTAAGTTTCATCCGCTCTGATTCATTGAGCAGGACATTCGCTGCATCTATCGAGAGATCCTGACCTTGGGCTCCATTGCTTTTCATGTAGCTCAAGATACTGCTATTCAATACCCCTCCAAGTAAGGCAGCTCCCACTGTATTTCCAAGGTTCCTCATGAACATATTGGCTGCGGTCGCAATCCCTCTTTGCTGCCAGGCAACAGTGCTTTGGATGGAAACAATGAATGCCGTACTAGTAAGACCCATCCCGACACCAACGAAAAACGACCCTGCTGCTGCCCACAAAGGTCCAGCTTCAGGTTTCAGGGTCACAAACAAAATACTTCCGAGTATCAATGCTGCACCGCCAAATAAGGATGTCTTGCGGTAGCCGATACTCAAGAGCAAACGCCCGCTGGCAGCAGATGCAATCGGCCATCCTATTGACATGGCTGTCAAGGTGAATCCAGCCACAATCGGTGACCTCTCCATGACTCCCTGTACAAAAGCTGGCAAAAAGCTTGAAATACCAATCAGCATGACACCCGTTGTCAAGGAAGTCATGTTGGCAATGAATATCGAACGTTCCCGCCAAATATTAAATGGCATCATCGGTTCTTCTGCCCTTCTCTCTTGAAGGATAAAGAGGATCAAGGTCAGCACGCTAAGTGTGATCAGGCCTAAAGTTTTAGGTGATGTCCACGGCCAATTCGCACCCGCTTCAACCAGGACAATCATCAGCGAACTTATGGCTACTGTAAGGAGAATTGCTCCTGGATAATCGATCTTATGCTTCTTTTTCTCAATATCTTCATGCAGGTAAAGCCAGAGGCCTGCGATTGCCAGGATTCCAAGTGGGACATTGATCCAGAAGACATACCGCCAGCTTGCATATTCCACCAGCAAGCCCCCAAGCGCTGGTCCCGATACAGCTGATATGCCCCATACACTGGAGAGATACCCCTGTACCTTCGCACGCTCTTCCCTGGAATAGATGTCCCCTACTATGGTAGTAGCGATCGGCATGACTGCACCTGCTCCAAAACCCTGTATGAACCGGTAGAGGATCAGCATTTCCATCGTTTCTGCCGTTCCGGATAAAATCGAACCGATCAAAAAAATGATAATCCCAAAAGTTAAAATTGGTTTCCTTCCAAATAAGTCCGATAATTTCCCATATATAAGGACAGTAACGGCATTCATCAGCAAATAAGCAGAGAAAACCCAGCTATATAAGGCAAAACCGCCGAGGTCACCGACAATTGCCGGCATGGCGGTAGAAACTATCGTGCCTTCAACCGCTCCCATAAACATGGCAAGCATGACTGTTGCCAGTACAAAAGAGCGTTTCGTTTCCTTCTTGTTCATTTTTTGTTCAGCTTGTCCCATTTACACACCTCTAAAAGAAAAGCGCAAGCGCCTTGCTCAGCCCAGACAAGCGCTGGAGCTGGCCAGTAGTCAAGTATTAGTTTCTCATAAAGTAAAAAATTCAGCCCCCGAATCCGGGAGCTGCCGATTTCTCTATTTCTTATTATACCTTTTAACTTGTTTGCTCAATTTCAGCAATACGGTCCGCCTTGTCAGGATACCCTCAAATATACCAGAGTCATCTTCTATGCAGAGAAAGGGGTGATCAACAAGAAGGTCTAATGAGGATATAAGGGTTGAGTGGATGTTGATTCTGGGTATTTTCGTGTTCATGGCTTCTTCTACTCGCTTCCTCTCAAGCTGTTCAAACTCGATTCTTTCGAGGCCGAGGATGGAATCCATTATGATCGGTGTACTGATTAAACCCATTAGACGATAATGAGGATCAAGAACGGGAATCGCAGTGTACCCGCTTTTCGTTAGAACAAGCAGTGCATGCTCCAGGCTATTGCCAACTTGGACATGTGCTACGCGTTCAGAAGGAATCATCAGGTCTTTAATTGACACTTCCAAAAACTCACCGCTGTAAAGACTAATCATGGCGAAAACTCCCTAAAATGGATTTCTTCTTTCCTTACCATTTTATCACAAAATGGAGGAAGAGGCTTTTATTTAGTTTACTGCTTATAAGCGAGGAAATAAAAAGGGACCTCAAATGGGTCCCATTGTCATGATGGATTACTGAATGAGATCAAAGATTTCGATCGTAATCATATCAATGTTGTCGAATTGATATTTCTTAGGCTTTTCCTTGTCATTGTATATTTCCAATTCGTATGTTTCCGTTTTTGGATGGTATGTAACCTGGCATTTACGCTCACCATTCACTTCAAAAAAGCGTTGAGCAGGTTCTCCTCCATTGGACTGCTCTTGCAAATTCTTCAAACGAGTGATTATTCCCTGAAGCTGTGACATTATGCTCCCTCTCCTTTCAAAACAAAAACCAATAACTTATAAATAGATTTTGCAATTGGCCTATTTATATCCATGTAAAATGATTTCAGAATCTTCTATACACAATTCTTTACATGTCAATATTAACAGAATAAAATAATGTCAGACGATGTACAAGTAAAAGCTTTGAGAAAAGGAGTGATTTTTTGAAAAAACCAGTGCAGTTAACAGAAAATGTCTTTCTAATCGATGATTTTGACCTAAGTATGCCAGAACGCACCGGTACATATGTTTTAACAGAGGATAAGGTGACGCTTATCGAAACTTCAGCAAGCCCGTCCATTCCCCATATCCTTGAAGGCTTACGAGCACTAGGAATATCACCTAGTGAGATTTCATACATCATCGTGACACATATACACCTCGACCATGCAGGCGGTGCAGGCGTGATGCTTCAGCATTGCCCGAACGCGAAGGTAATCGTACATCCCAAGGGTGCAAGGCATTTGGCTGATCCTTCAAGACTGATTATGGGAGCTAAAGCTGTTTATGGGGAAAAGTTTTCGGAACTTTTTGATCCAATCATTGCCATTCCGGAAGATCGCCTGATTATTAAAGGTGATGGTGAAACTCTAAAACTAAGCGAAAAGCTTACCCTGAAGTTCTTGGATACTCCAGGCCATGCCAACCACCACTTCAGTATCTATCATCCGCTTACTGACGGAATCTTCTCTGGTGACACCGCCGGTATTTTCTACCCGCAGCTTGACCGCGAAGGCATTGAATTCTACCTGCCTACGACTTCGCCTAACCAGTTCGATCCTGAAAAGATGCTGCAATCCATCAGCACTTTTAAAGCACTCGAAATAGAAAGGATTTATTTCGGACATTATGGAATGTCCGAAAATCCAATTGAAGCATTCAGGCAAGTAGAGAGTTGGCTTGAAGTTTTCATTGAAGAAGCAAAACATGTTTCCCAGGAAGAAAAGAATCCGCAAAAACAAGTTGAGCAGATTACACAGAGGCTTTATGATAAAATAAAAGCCCACTTGACCAAGCGAGGACTGGCTGACAAGCACCCTATCTATGAACTGCTATATCTTGATGTCAATGTCAGCGCCATGGGGCTTGCTCATTATTTGACTAAAAACGCCGGAGGAACCAAATAAAATGAACGACATCATCGTATATACCCAGAACGACTGCCCTCCTTGCCAGATCATAAAATTGTTCTTAAAGGAATTCGGTTTTTCGTACACAGAGAAAAATATCACCCTTGATGACAAAAGCAAGCAGGAGCTCACACAAAATTACAACTCCTATTCCACACCAACCATTGTGATTGGGGAAGAAGTAATCACAGGGTTTGATCTTGAGAGACTGAAAAAAGTATTGGATATCCGGGAATAATCAAATATAAAAGGCGTGAAATCCAATCAGGTTTCACGCCTTTTCTTTATAATAACCCGAACAATATTGTTCTGTTTTCGTTCCTGAAAATAACTCCCAGCTCCATGAAAGTCTTCAGCATGGAGAAGTTTGGTGCAAAGACGATTTTCCCAACCATATCCTCATCTTCATTGGCAGCTTCTGCAGCCTGTTTCTGTTCCTTTGCTTTTTCCGGGTAGGCTTTGTCGATTACTTCCTGTGGAACTTCATCATAGAGGTAATCAGCTACCTTCCAGCTGCCTTCACTCATGACAAGCTTCAACCCTTCATAATGATCATCATAGCCTACAGGTCCTTCCGCATTGCCAGGAAAAAATTCGACTACATAAATTTCGTTTTCCATTTCCACTACCTTCGTCTTTTCTGAGAAAGCGTAAAACGGAATGTAATATGGAGCGAAATCTGTTCCATAGGTCTGGTATTCATTTTCCTGTCCTACCACGTTTTCATCAATGAATCGGGACTTATAGTCTTTTGTAAAATAAGGATCCAATACTGTTTCAATTTCTTCCATCGTCCTGGCCTTCTCACTTAAGGATACTTGTGAATCAAAGGCTTTTCCGAGGAATGAAAAAACTTCTTCCCTGCCATCCAGATCGGAATTGGCAAACGCATTCGCAGGCAAAACCAACAAAAATGATAACAAAAATAATAGCTTTAACCGCTTGTCCATTTTCTCCCCTCCTCCATGATGACTAGTAAATACAATTTTACCAACATTTACCCTATTTGATTACGAAATTCATTCGCAAAATAACATCAGCATCTGACACGAAATATGGTGAACATTATCAATTTACCCTTATCTGCCTCGAACTAACGCAAATGTTAAAAAAATTGTAATATTATCAGGAACTTATACAAAAGCTTATTCGTAGCTGTTTTACCTTTCGGTTACAAAAGCACTAAAGGTTACGCAAAAGTTTTCAATAAAAAAAATAACCCCCGCTTTGGAGGTTAATATCCGGTTCCTGTGGTCACGGCAAAATAAACGACGAACAACAGGGCAATGGAGATGACGATTATATAGGTTAAAAAAATCGGGTTGCGGATGTAAGCATGCTCCTGGACAGCCTCTGGGGCCTGTGAATCGAGATTGCCATGAGCCCTTTTCTGCCCTTTTCCGAAAGCCCAGGTATAGAAAAGGCCGGCAACCAGAACCCCTGCCCCTGCCAATAAGAGCATGGTTGTATATATACTCATATGAAATCCCCCTTTATAGAAGGCTGTATATATAAATTGCACATTTTTCAAATAGGCTATGCGCTATCCTGTTTGTCAAAATAACCCTTCCCGTTCATTAAGAAAAGATGCGCTTAAATCCACAAATAAGAATTCAGACCCATTCAAAGGCAATGAAAACGTCCGGATTACCTCCCCTGTTTCAATATCACTGTATCGGTCTGACAGGATTCCCTTTTTCCCTGTTCTCATCCTAATGATGTTCTCAAGAAAATAGGGTCTCCAGCTCCAATTCTTATCCATATATTTTGGCTGGAGAATCCACTCTTCACCTGATTTATAAAGGTTGGGTGATAACTGGAATCCGTCTTCATCACATATATACATTCTAAATGCGATGCCGTCTAGGCTTGCACCCAGAGACATCAGGAACTCATTTGAATTCTGCCCTTTTTTATTGCGGCTGATCAGTTCCTGGAACTTCGTGTTCAACTCGATGCGCAGATCAAAAAAAGAGTGAAGACGTTTCTTTTCGGATAAGATAAACCCGTGAATTTCTGACTTAATTTTTTCCTTAAGAACATTCTTATCCACCAAGTTACGCTCTGGTTTCCTCAAATAAAACCCTTGATAAAACCTGCCTCCGTTCTTCCAGGCAAACTGTAACTGATAGGGTGTTTCAATGTTCTCAAATAATAGCGTCGCGCCAATTTTGCGTGCAAGGATGGATAAAGAGTGAAGGACATCAAGATAAGCAGGGCCTGTATGATTTGACCTTAACGAGGACATATCGATTTTCAGGATTTCAGGTTCAATGCCAGCTATCCGCTCAAAGTAGCTCCCTTCACTTCCGACTTGTGCCATGGCAATTTTTATCCCAAAGGATTTGTAGTAATTGATGAGATGCTCTATTGGGCTTTGTACGTTCCGATCAGAGATTTCCAGAACGATTTGGTCGGGTCGGATCCCCTGTTCATGAAATGAAAGGAGCAACTGCAAAAACCCCTCTCCATCATCCACCATCAATAAACCAGCATCCTTGTTGACAAACCAAAGAAGATCCTGGTCACCTGAATGGGAAGCCGTTTCCATCGCTTTGGAAAAAACAACATTCTCCACTTCTATTCGATACTCTTCAGGGATGGTATCATCCTGAAAAAAAGAGCCAAGGCTGATCTCATCATTTCCGCTTATAAAACGGCCTAAAATTTCATATCCAATGACTTTATGCTCCTCCGCATTGAAGATTGGCTGAAAAAATGGGACGACATGTTCTAGGTCGGTTAAAATATCAAGAGCATCCAATTTAAACTGAAACCTCCCCCAACATCTTCATAATATGTTCTTTCCATATTTATATTTAATGTCTTATCATTAATTTGATATGAACAATTTTACCATAATATGAGCATTCCCTCAGTTATACTGTTTCCATTTTCCTCATGTTATAAAAACAGCATTTGGACTAAAAATATAAATAAGCTTATGGAAGGATGATGACATGAAAAAGTGGCATTTCATCGGCATTCTTCTTCCATTGCTTGGATGCAGCCACGGCTCGCCCGCCGAAAATGAAGCACAAACACAACAAAAGAAAGATGAACCCTTCATTATGGAAAGTCCTGAGCCAATTCAGGAAATGGCGGTCCCAAAACCTATTCAGAAACAGGAACAACAGCAACAGAGGAAAACCAATGCGTTATTGAACGTACCCTTGATAAAACAAAATCCAGAACTGAAGTATGGATGTGAAGTGACCAGCCTGGCGATGATGCTGAAATATGCCGGAGCTGAAACGAATAAAATGAAGCTTTACACGGAGATTCAAAAAGATCCTGATCCTTTGAAAAGATCGGCAAGTGGTGATATTTTAAGTTGGGGCAACCCAGATGAAGGTTTCGTTGGAGATATGAAAGGTAAAAGCGCCGGCTATGCCGTCTTCGATAAACCGATGATTGATTTGATCAACCGATATCTACCAGGAAGAGCCGTTAACTTGACCGGAAAGGATTTCGAGAATGTACTTGACCATGTATCCTCTGGTTACCCTGTGGTTTTATGGACTACAGGTGACTACAGGCTGCCAGATCGCTGGGAATCCTGGACGCATGGCAATGAGGTGATCAAGACACCATTGGACTTGCATGTAGTCGTCCTTGTGGGGTTCAATGAAACCACCGTCTACCTGAATGACCCCCTATCCGGTCGAAAGCAAGTCCCGGTAAATAAAAAGCGCTTCGTTGAAACATGGAAAGTGATGCAGTCAAGAGCAGTCAGTTACCGTTGATGATATTATATGATAAGGCTGGATATTATTCCGGCCTTGTCTTTTGTTTTTACAATTTATAAAAACTCTTTTACGCATACTGCAAAAACAGTTAGTTTTCCCTCCTTTTTTTTACAAGCAATCTGTGAAGCTTTGAAAGGGAATGGACGATTGTCCTCTTTTTATTGAAGCCTTTAGCGCTGGCGCTTACCCCATTAAAGACAGCTACTGCACTTCCCGATGTGCCTAAACGATTAAAGCCGTAAACAAACACCTTAATATATCCATTTTTTGATGGTATAAAAATCATTTCCATCCTAGTATCGTAATCGACCAACAATAACACCTCGATTTCCGCTTAGCTATAGAAGGCTCGTCATATTTCCTTTCTCTTCCCTTATGTCATATGTTGAAAACACCCAAATATCATCATTAAAGGACCTTCCCTAAAATGGCACTTCTATTTTCCATGTATGTTTGCTAGTATAGTAGAGAAAATTCGGAGATAGGTTGGTATTTTTCATGTCTGAACAAATCACTCGGAGGACTTTTATCAAAAGGGCAGCTGGAACGGTTTTAACTGCTGCAGGACTTGGCACAGGGGGATATTTTTATGCCCGTGAAGTCGAACCGCGCATGCTTGATATTACCCGGCACAGTATTAAAAATGCAGCATTGCCGTCTGGCTTTGATGGCATTAAGCTAGTTCAATTCAGCGATACACATATTGGATTTCAGTATTCAATGGAACAGCTGATGCAGTTGATAACGAAAATTAATAAGCTGGCCCCTGATTTGATTGTTTTTACAGGGGATTTACTCGATGATCCGCGACACTTCACTGAAAAAACCAAGATTATTTCCATGTTAAGCAGCTTGAAAGCCCCTATGGGTAAGTTTGCCGTGTACGGTAACCATGACCACGGAGGATACGGATCCGACCTTTATAAACAAATAATGGAGCAATCAGGATTCACTTTATTACTTAACAATTCAGCTAACATTAAGCTTCTTGATGGCAGTTCGATCTGGATTGCCGGAATCGATGATGCCATGCTCGGCAAACCTGATTTAAAGGCATCTATGGCCAATATACCCAATGACTCGTATACCATCCTTTTATCGCATGCCCCTGACAAAGCAGAAGAGGCTGCGCATTTCCCGATTCAAATGCAGTTAAGCGGTCATAGCCATGGCGGCCAGATTCAAATCCCATTTTACGGACCGCTGGTCACTCCGCCTTTTGCCGAAAAATATGTGGAAGGCTTTTATACAGCAGGCCCCCAAAACTCTCTGACTCTATATGTAAATCGCGGACTTGGAACGACCAGGCTCCCGTTCAGGTTTTTATCTCAGCCTGAACTTGCCGTTTTTACCTTTATAAGCGAAAAAACAAGCAGCTGATCAGCTGCTTGTTTTTGATTTCAGAATGAATTTACCCTCTGCTTCTTGAGCCCTTAATGGCCTGGCGAAAAAATATCCCTGTGCCTTTTCGCAATCTGCATTCAACAGGAAATCAACCTGACTCTGCTCCTCGACTCCTTCAGCAATCACTTCCATGCCAAGACTGTTGCCCAGGTGGATGATTGTCGTGATGATCGCGGCGTCCTTACCATTGTACTTGATATCTCTTATGAAGCTTTGATCAATTTTCAGGACATCAATCGGGAACTGCTTCAGATAACTAAGCGAAGAATAGCCCGTACCAAAGTCATCTACCGAGATTTTAATTCCCAGATCCTTCAACCTTTTCAGGATGGGAATCGTTTCTTTTGTATCCTGCATGGCGCCCTCGGTAATTTCTATTTCCAAAAGGGATGGATCAATATTATGCTTCTCGATACAGCTCTTGATGACCCTCACTAAGTCGAGCTGCATGAATTGCTTAGGAGATATATTGATGGCAATCCTGATAGGCTTTCCTGCTTTATCTGTCCATTCATTGATTTGCCTGCATGCCTGGTCAATCACCCAATTCCCAATCGGGATAATCAATCCGGTATCCTCTGCAAGAGGAATGAATTCAGCTGGGGAAATAAAACCCAACTCTCTGTTGTTCCAGCGCAGCAATGCCTCGAAGCTCGATATTTCATTGGAAACTAAATGGATTTGCGGCTGGTAATAGAGTTCAAGTTCATCACGTTCGATTGCTTTTCGCAAATGAGCCTCAAGTGCAATGATATTAACCCCGGTGGACTGCATATCAGAACGATAAAATTGATAGTGGGCCTTCCCTTTTTCTTTAACACTATATAAGGCTTCATCAGCATGCTTAATCAGTGATTCTGCATCCTTTCCATCATTCGGAAAAAGGCTGATCCCAATACTTGGTGTAATATAATACTCCTGGGAATCGAAATAAAAAGATTCATTGAATCTTAATAATACTTTTTGAGCAAACTCCCCAGCATCATTCCTGCTTGTTTTTTCAAGGACAATGATAAATTCATCGCCGCCCTGTCTATAAACCGTACAGTTTTCTTTTTGGATATCGATTAAGCGATCAGCTACTTGCTTCAAAATCTGGTCACCTACAAGATGCCCCAGCGTATCATTCAAGTACTTGAAACGATCTATATCCAGAAACAGAAGGGCAAACTCCTTTTTTTGCTTTTCCACATTTTTAACAAGACTATCCAGTTGATCCAGAAGTGCACGCCTGTTGCGCAAACCTGTCAGCTGGTCATGGAATGCCATGTACTTAATGAGTTCTGTACTTTTCGCCTGGTCGGATAAATCACGAATGATGATGTACATACCCTTTATTTCAGAATGGATCACAATGGGAATCGTCTTAAGATGGATCGTCAAGAATTTACCTTTTCGGTGCATGAACCGGCAATCGAGCGATTCTTTTGAATTACCCAATTTTGTATCTGATAAGACATCCTTAAAAGTCGGCAGATCACTTTCACATATCAAGCTGCTGATTTTTTTAGTCTTAAGCTGTTTGACAGTATAACCTGTCAATAAATGCGCTGCCGGGTTGACATCAAGGATTTTCCCGTTTAAATCAACAGAAAAGACAGCATCCAGATTATGGTCAATAAGTGAGCGATACCGCTGCTCGCTATCAATCAATCTATTCTTTTCCCTGAAATTCTCTGTCATATCCCTTGTGATTGCAACAACATATTGAACTTCCCCGTCTGCTGCCTTAATCGGGGTTAAAAGGGTCTCAGCAAAAACCTGCCTTTCGTTCTCCAAACCTACCTCATCATGGAAAACAACCTCCACTCCCTCTTTAACCGTCTTCATATATTGTTTTTTCAAAGGGTGCAGATGAGTCTGAGGCAGCACCTCATCCATCGTCCTGCCAATATCATGCGGAGCCATCCTGGCGTGGAGCAGACCGTTCTCATTGGCAAATAGATATCGGAATTGGTTGCCAGGTTCGACCTTCATAATAAAAACAAGATCCTTTACATGTTTAAAGATGATATCTGTAATCATCTTTTCTATTTTTTCAGGAGGTTTGCTCCTTCGTTTCGTTATTCTTGATTGCTTGATCTGATTCATCTAACCATCCTCATTCCAGAAGTACAATAGTACCTGGTTCATGACTTGGAACTAGTTTTATATTCCTATTTTACCTTTTAAAATATGGAAAAACGATACTATTTTTTAAAAATTTACACTGTTTCGCTAAAAAACGACATTTTCCAACCGCAGGGAGCCCTCTCCTGTCATTCAGCATAGACTGCATTGAGGAGGAGATTCTATGTATCATATTGTTAAAAGAGGCGAAACGCTGGCAGTAATTGCCGCAAATTACCGCAGGCCATTTCAGCAAATCCTTGGAGCAAACCCCAGTATTGCAAATCCCTCACTTATCTATCCTGGCCAGCGAATTTTGATTCCGGGTCTCCCTGATCCTGCTTCCATCCCTTTCTCGATCTCGGTATCATTGGGCGGTAAGAGGCTTACACTATATCGTTCCGGCAGACAGGTTAAAACTTATCCTGTTGGTATAGGGAAAATGCTGACGCAAACTCCTGTTGGTGAATTTGTGATTGTGAATAGAGAACCTAATCCTGGCGGACCATACGGCGCCATGTGGCTGTCATTATCAAAACTCGGTTATGGCATACATGGTACAAACAATCCTGGCTCAATTGGCAAGGCCGTTTCGAAGGGGTGTATTCGGATGCATAATAAAGATGTACTAGAGTTGGCAAGGCAAGTACCGAATGGAACAAGAGTGACGATCACACGATAGTTCTCAAGGCTACTATTTCTCAATCAGCCAGATAAAGGGTATAATGGTATTAGGGTATTAAATGCCTTGTAAAAACATTGCTTTAAAAATGAAAGGAGCCTAATCCATTGTATAATGAAAGGAACAAGATCCCCCAACTCCGTCCAACGATTGAGAACCTCTCACAAGCAATCTTCACTGTGAATCGTCATGCCAAGACTGCTCCAAATCCAAAATTTTTATATCAGTTAAAACATGATGCGATTAAAAAAATGCTGCAAGAAGGCAAAGCTAAAAAAACCGGACTTCACTTTTCCAACAACCCGAGAAACAGCCAGCAGCAATCCGACGTCTTAGTTGTTTGCGGTGAATACACCTTCCATATCCCGCCGACAAAACAGGATTTCGAGCAGCTTCCGCATCTGGGAAAGCTTGATCAGTCAGTAAGGAATCCACGAGCTTCCATTTCATTGACCAGTGCAAAAAGGTTATTGTCAACCTACACAGGATTGAAGGAATCCAGCGAAACCGCTGCAGACGGCAAGACGAGGAAATATGCCAAGCCGGTATTCAAGAAACTTGGAGAACGTTACCCTTAAAAGAAAGCTGGAAATCAGCTTTCTTTTTTTATTTACTCAGTCTATAAAATCAGCTCATCCATTTTTAGGACGAGTTTACTGATCTCCGGCTTGCTAATCTGGGCATCCGCTCCCACAATGCTGCCCTTGTGGCGCAATTCATTTGTGATAAGGGATGAAAAAATAATGACGGGCAGTTTTTCAAGGACAGGATGCTCCTTGATCCTCTTTGTCAGATGATGTCCATCCATCTGCGGCATCTCTATATCTGTGATGACAAGCTGTACGGCCTCTGAAAAGACATTTTCATTTTCCGCAAGATGTTCTAGGTATGTAATTGCATCCTGGCCATTTTCAAAGAATTCAAGGTACTGGAATCCGGCTTCAGTTAAAGTGTCGTGCAGCATTTTCCTTAACATCGCCGAATCTTCCGCAATCACGATTCTTTTCGTGGAGCGTTCTCTCGGACCAAGTTTTTTGACATCGCTCACTTTTATTCCAGACTCAGGATTGATTTCCAGAAGGATTTTTTCAAAGTCCAGGAAAAGGACCATATCTCCTCCCAGCTTGATTACTCCGATAATTTGGCTCTCTTGCCCCTGATACATATCTGACGGCTTTTCAATTTGGGTCCAGGAAATGCGGTGGATTTGTGAAACGGTATGGACATGGAATACCGCCTTTTGCTGATTGAATTCCGCAACGATCAACTTATCCAGCTGCGGATTCGTCGATTCCTGAAGTCCTAACGCCGCTGCGACATTGATGACTGGCAGCACTTCACCCCTCAGTTCCATAATTCCTTCCACATAATGATGGGCGTTCGGGATCCCCACTACCGGTACAGGGTTGAGAATTTCTTTGACTTTCATGACATTTATCGCAAATTTATTCTGGCCTATGCCAAACTCGACAATTTCAAGTTCATTCGTGCCTGATTCTAATAAAATACTGCTATCATTCATCTTTTTCTACCTTCTCTTTATAAAATTAGTCCTATATACCTCTTATCGGCAGTATGCTTTGGACTGTTTAGTTTAAAGAGTGCCCTTATTATCAAACAAAAAAAAACAAACCGAAACTTCGGTTTGCTCTGTATATTACACCAGTGTCTTGCCTAATGCCTGGTTGACCTGCTGTTGATGATGAATGTCGTGCTCGATAAAATCCTTGATATATGTACCGACCGTCAAGTGGTGATCAGATATTTTGAATGACACAGCCAACTTTTCATTGTCCATCCCATCAAGCATCCTATGAAATTCTGCGCGGACGGCAAGAAGTCCATCAAGGATTTCTTCCTTTGAACCAGTATTTTCGGCGTACTCTCTTGCACGTTCGTTGACACTTTGAAAATCAGGAAACGAAGGCAGCTCGGCTCCCTCTTTGAAATAAGGGAATCTTTCTTTTAATGAGTATTGGTCCCAGAGAAGCAAATGTGATACAACCGCTGCAACAGACCACTTCCCCTCTCCCAGAGGCATATTCCACTCAGCGTCCGTTAGTGCTTTCAATGAATGAATCCATCCATCAAATTCTTTATAATGTGCTTTTATTTCTTCCAATTTCAATCAAACCACTCCTTTTGGTTACTACATTAATAATATTCTACTCTTAAATGAATTTACCTTTTTGTTTATGGCGACGATTTTTACACCTTTGAAGTTCGTCATGGTAAAATAGTGATATTCAATCGGAGGGATGAAAGAAGTGGAACATTTAATTAACGATAGAGTAAAGAGTATTGAAATTTCGGGAATCAGGAAATTCTTCAATATGGTGGCAGATGTTGAAGGCATGGTGTCCCTGACTATAGGCCAGCCTGACTTTCCGACACCCGATCATGTCAAAGAAGCGGGCAAGAACGCAATAGATGAAAACATCACTACATACACCCATAATGCTGGACTAATCCAGCTAAGAAAAGCAGCAGCTGATTTTTATCGAAAAAAATATAACGTAAATTATTCAGCCGAACACGAAGCGATTATCACAGTAGGCGCGAGCGAGGCTATCGATATCACTTTCAGGACCATTCTTGATGAAGGATGTGAAGTCATCATCCCAGGTCCTGTTTACCCGGGCTATGAACCAATCATCAAGCTATGCGGAGCCAAACCCGTCTATGCAGATATCAGAAATACACAATTCAAGATGACTGCACAGCTGATCGAAGGTTTGATTACTGATAAAACAAGATGTATTGTCCTTCCCTATCCATCGAACCCTACAGGAGTCAGTTTGAACGAAGAAGAACTGAAGGAAATAGCTCAGCTGCTTGAGGACAAGGACATCTTTGTACTTGCAGATGAAATATATAGTGAGCTTGTTTATGAACAGCAGCATATTTCCATTGCTCAGTTAATCAAGGAAAAAACAATTGTCATCAACGGTCTATCTAAATCCCACTCCATGACCGGATGGCGGATTGGCATGTTATTTGCGCCTGAATATCTTGCGCAGCATATCCTGAAAGTGCATCAGTACAATGTGACCTGTGCAACTTCGATTTCGCAAATGGCTGCTTTAGAGGCTTTGACAGCAGGAATCGATGACGCATTGCCGTTAAAAAAGGAATATGCTTCAAGAAGAGATTATGTATTCAGCAGACTGCAGTCAATGGGACTTGATGTAATCAAGCCTGATGGCGCGTTTTATTTCTTCATCAAAATCCCAGCCAACAATATTTCATCATTCGATTTTTGCATGGATTTGGTCAATGAAGCTAAATTGGCAGTCGTTCCAGGGAGTGCATTCTCTGAATTTGGAGAAGGTTATTTCCGCCTTTCATATGCTTACTCAATGGACACGCTAAAAGAAGGACTTGACCGGTTGGAAAGGTATTTAAATTAAGAGGAAGGCCGTTCCTGCACTGGAACGGCTTTTTGTTTTGGAATCACGTTGGAGAGTGTTATTAACCCTTGTATTTCCCGTTATTCTTTGGTGCTTTCTCTTTTTTCGCTTTATCCTTGTGAATCTTATTTGTCGCTGCACTGCCAATCTCATGTGAGAACTCAGAATCAATTACAGCAGAATCAAACCCTTTTTTGTTCTTTTGCTGCGGGTCGTTCTTTTTCGTCCTTTTAGCCATAGATATCCCCTCCTTTAGGTTTATTATCTTTACCCAAGGAGGGGTCTATGACTAGCAAATATTATGATTGTTTCCAGTACTTATACAGCGCCTGTGTGCCGCTGTTTTCTTCGCCTTTTTCCGCAAGCTGTTCATATAATGATAAGGCAAGCGACAGGCCAGGCACTTCTATATCCATCCGCGTTGCTTCATCCAAGGCGATTTTCATATCCTTGATAAAGTGCTTGATGTAAAAGCCTGGTTCAAAATTACCGTCGATCATCCTCGGTGCCAGATTAGAGAGCGACCAGCTGCCTGCAGCTCCCGTCGAAATGCTTTTTAAAACGGTTTCCGGATCCAGACCTGCTTTTTCAGCATAAATAACCGCTTCGCATACACCGATCATATTGGAGGCAATCGAGATTTGGTTGCACATCTTCGTGTGCTGCCCGGCACCAGCCCCACCCTGATGAACAATATTGGTTCCAAGGATATTGAGGAGAGGTTCTACCTGAAGAAAAGCTTCATCATCACCGCCTGCCATGATTGCGAGCTTTGCTTCACGGGCACCAATATCCCCTCCCGAAACAGGGGCATCAATTGCGTGAATGCCTTTATCTTTTGCTTGATTGTAAATTCTTTGTGCCAGGGACGGAGTCGAAGTCGTCATATCAATCAAATAACTGCCCTGCTTCGCATTGGCAATAAGTCCGTCCTCACCCAGATAAATTTCCTCCACGTCTGAAGGATATCCGACAATTGTAAAAATGACATCTGCCTTCTGAGCCATGTCACGTGGTGAATCTGACCAAACAGCTCCTTTTTCCAGCAAATCATCTGCCTTTTCCTTCGTTCTAGTATAGACAGTGAGCTGATAGCCCGCCTCAAGCAAATGCCTTGCCATACTCTTCCCCATAACTCCAGTACCAATGAAACCAATGACCGTATCTTCCTTAGACAGCATATGACTCCCTCTTCCCTTATGTATTTTAGATATATTTTAACATTAGAAACAGCAAAAGGCCGAGAATTTACTTCTCGGCCTCCAGAGCGATCTACCATTTTATGCGCAATATTAGTGTACCCTGACAGCGGCAAATCCAAACCTAAAAACATCGGTTTTTGTTTAGCTTAACAGGTAAACATTAATAAAATGTAAAAACTGCGGATTGTTCAATTTGACCTTGAGACAAATATCTACCTATACTATGTCTATACTATTGATAGAGGTGCAGATATGTTTTATAAAGAGCTTTATGTATTTGACAGCAACAAACCAATAAAAGCAACCATCCGTAATTATACAAAAGATGATTTTGACCAATTGATCAGAGTACAAAAGGAAGCCTTTCCTCCTCCTTTTCCAGAAGAACTTTTGTGGAATGGCGAACAGCTGACCAACCATATCACTTTATTTCCGGAAGGTGCACTTTGTGTAGAAATTGAAGGCAGAATTGCTGGTTCCATAACTGGCCTCGTTGTTCAGTTGGCAAAAGGTGATGAAGATCATCCTTGGGCAGAAATAACTGACAATGGCTACATACGGAATCATGATCCAGAAGGCAACACCCTCTATATTGTCGATATTTGCATAAGCCCCGCTTATCGTAAACTCGGTCTTGGAAAATGGATGATGCAAGCTATGTATGAGACAGTCGTCCATCTGGGTCTTGATAGACTCTTGGGTGGCGGCCGGATGCCAGGATACCACCAGCACTCTGCCGACATGTCCATAAACCAGTATGCAGAAAAGGTGCTGAAAGGAGATTTGAAGGACCCCGTCGTTTCCTTTTTGCTGCGCTGTGGCCGTACACCAGTTAAACCCGTAGCAAATTATCTAGAAGACGAAGAGTCGTTGAATTATGGGATGTTGATGGAATGGAAGAATCCTTTTAAAGTTTAGAAGCTGCATGTTTTGGCAGTTTTTTTACTTGTACAGCCTTTTTTGGGGGAATTAATCGGTACTTTATGAACTGGTTTTCTGCTTTTTCCTACAAACCTGTCTGAAGTTGCTCTTTCTTTTGACAGCTTTTCTCCTTTTTCCTCTGAACCTGTCTTAAGTTGGCCCTTCTTCTGACAGCTTTTCTGTTTTTTCCTTCAAACCTGTCTGAAGTTGCTCCTTCTTTTGACAGCTTTTCTGCTTTTTCCTCTGAACCTGTCGGAAGTTGACCTTTCTTTTGACAGCTTTTCTGCTTTTTCCTCTGAACCTGTCGGAAGTTGATCCTTCTTTTGACAGCTTTTCTCCTTTTTCCTCTGAACCTGTCTTAAGTTGGCCTTTCTTCTTACAGCTTTTCTCCTTTTTCCTCTGAACCTGTCTTAAGTTGGCCCTTCTTCTGACAGATTTTCTGCTTTTTCCTTCAAACCTGTCTGAAGTTGGCCCTTCTTCTGACAGCTTTTCTCCTTTTTCCTCTGAACCTGTCTGAAGTTGGCCCTTCTTCTGACAGCTTTTCTGCTTTTTCCTTCAAACCTGTCTGAAGTTGACCTTTCTTTTGACAGCTTTTCTGCTTTTTCCTCTGAACCTGTCTGAAGTTGATCCTTCTTTTGACCGCTTTTCTGCTTTTTCCTTCAAACCTGTCTGAAGTTGCTCTTTCTTATGTCCTGCAGCATAGCTTTTAACAAAAAAAATGCCGGCTGATTAACAGCCGGCCAAATCTGGGGGAAAATGAGAATGATTAGCTTACTTTCAGTCTAACCAAAGTGCTTACTCATCTATACCCGCCCTATATGGGTTAAAACATTTTTTATATTACAGTTATGTTACAAAGAAATTGCCTGGTTTACTGCTTCAACAACTTCTTCTGTGGTGCTCATGTTCAAGACCTCAGAAGCGAGCTTTTCCATATCGGCTTTGTTCAGGTTCCTGATCAATGAGCGTGCTTTCAGAATCGAAGAGGCACTCATTGAGAACTCATCAAGGCCAAGGCCAAGCAGGATTGGAATCGCTGTTTCATCACCGGCCATTTCACCGCACATTCCAGCCCATTTACCTTCTTTATGAGCGGCATCAATGACCATCTTTACAAGACGAAGGATTGATGGGTTATATGGCTGGTACAGGTATGATACTTGCTGGTTCATCCTGTCGGCTGCCATCGTGTATTGAATTAAATCGTTTGTCCCGATGCTGAAGAAGTCGACTTCCTTCGCAAACTGGTCTGCAAGGACAGCAGTTGAAGGAATCTCCACCATGATGCCGAGCTCGATATGTTCAGCAACCTCGACGCCTTCCTGAACCAATTTTGCTCTTTCTTCTTCAAGCATTGCTTTCGCTTCCCTGAACTCGTTCAGAGTAGCGATCATCGGGAACATCACTTTCAGATTGCCATGGACACTAGCTCGCAATAGCGCGCGGAGTTGTGTACGGAAAATATCCACTTCTTCAAGGCAAAGGCGAATCGCCCTGAAACCAAGGAAAGGATTCATTTCTTTCGGCAAGTTCAAGTATGGAAGTTCTTTGTCGCCTCCGATGTCCAATGTACGAACAACAACCGGCTTTCCTTCCATACCTTCAAGCACAGCTTTATATGCTGTATATTGTTCCTCTTCAGTAGGAAGCTGGTCCCTGTCCATGTAAAGGAACTCTGTACGGTAAAGACCTACACCCTCGCCGCCATTTTCAACTACACCTTTCAAATCCTTAGGTGTACCGATATTAGCTGCAAGTTCAACATGATGGCCATCAGCCGTCACAGACTTTTCATTGACTAGTTTAGCCCACTCGGCTTTTTGTTTTTCGAAATCTTCCTGAATCTTCTTATAAGCTTCAAGCACTTCAGGAGTAGGATTGAAATGAACTTCGCCTTTCAAACCATCAACAACGACAATATCCCCATTGTTGATCTCTTCTGTTGCAGCCTTTGTGCCTACAACTGCAGGAATTTCCATGGAACGAGCCATGATCGCAGAGTGTGAAGTCCGGCCGCCGATATTCGTAGTAAAGCCTTTGACAAACTCGCGATTCAATTGAGCAGTATCTGAAGGAGTCAGGTCCTCAGCCACGATGACCACTTCTTCAGCAATCATGCTAGGATTAGGAATCTGGATTCCAAGCAGGTGAGCTAATACCCGTTTTGTTACGTCGCGGATATCTGCAGCTCGTTCTTTCATATATTCATTGTCCATTGACTCGAACATGCCAATGAACATATCTGCCGTTTCTTTTAATGCATGCTCTGCATTGACATTTTCAGTCTTGATTTTATCTTCGATGGGTGAAATCAATTCTGGATCGCTTAATACTAGAAGATGAGCATCAAAAATGGCTGCTTTATCGGCTCCTAAAGCAGTGCCAGCGTGGTCGCGGATTTTTTCAAGCTCAGCTTTCGCTGTCTGAAGCGCTGATTGGAAACGAGCAATTTCTTCAGCAGGAGCATCGATTGTCTTTTTTTCAAAAGAAAAATCCGGTTCTACAAGCTTATAGGCTTTCGCGATCGCAATGCCGTTTGAAGCTGCAATACCTTGAAGAAAGCCCATTATTCAGCTAAACCTTCTTTTTTCAAAGTTTCTTCTAGTGTATTAAGAGCATCTTGCTCGTCGCTTCCTTCAGCGATGATCGTGATTTCAGCTCCCTGGCCGATACCTAATGACATTACACCCATGATTGACTTAAGGTTAACCTTTTTTTCTTTATATTCTAAGTGTACTTCTGAATCGAACTTGCTTGCCGCCTGTACCAGCATTGTAGCAGGGCGTGCGTGGATTCCTGTTTCAGCAACAACCTTGAATTGTTTTTGTACCATATTATATCAGTCTCCTTTTAAATAGTTGATTAAGATGACTATACATGATGCCTTTCCAAACTAAATGGTTCAATTCAGCGAAAGGTCAAGACTCAGGCCTAGCCAAAATGATATTTGTATTTTACCCATTTGTATTGTTCTTTCACACCATATATTGTTTCCAATCATTTCCTCAGAAATTTGGATTGGCATCCCACACAAAAGAATAGCATGTTGCATAGGCATAGACAATGAAAAAACCTTGATTTTTAAAGGTTTAGAGCATTTTTTTCAGTAAAACGTTTTCATTTTAACGAAATTGTGACAAAAAGTTTTTTACCGTCTGAAAAGGTGTTTAAAGTTTTCCTTCAAACTTTTTTTGTTCTCATCCTTTTTTAATTTTTCCAGTGCAATAATTTGCTTTTTTATCTTCTTTATTTCGTCTTTGAACCAGCCATTCGATATTTCGTCCAGATGGTCACCATACCTAACTCTTTCATACTTCTGGATTGTCCGTGGGTCATATTGTATCTCGAGTCTGTCGAACCATTCTTTGACATCTTCATGGGTTAGCCTGCCTAGTTGCTTTTTATGAGCATATTTTTCAAGCTGGAAAACTTCCTTCCTTATATAATTTTCAGGTGCCGATCTCTGCCTTCCTGTAAATTCACTACTATTTGCTCCCCCTTCGATTTGGGCAATCGTGATAAATCCTGCTTCTGACGCTTCTTCCTCCTTCAGCGTGCTGAAAAGACTGGTCTTTTTATAAATGAAATAAAATCCAATGCCAATCAGGGTAGCGAAAAGAATAGGTCCCCAAAAATCCGGGTCGAAAACCTGCTTGGCCTGCTTAATTGATGTTTCATTTTCCATATTGGGCAAATTCTCAGAAAATACTTTGTTGGCTCTGGCCTGCATATCCGCAGAACCAATCCAGGCAAAAAAGGGATACAGCAGCATGGAAAGCGTCCACCCAACCAATTGCAGTACAAAAAAGAAAAATTCTTTTAATATTCCTCTTCCGAAAGTTAATACAGCAACAAGAAGAAAAATCATCCCCAGCAGCTTCGAGTAGGTAACTGCAAATCTCTTTTTCGAGGCAAGTTCGACATCAATCCACTTCAGTAAAAATTGACCTGACAGGATAAAGAGCAACTGAAAGATTAGAAGGAAGACAATTTGAATTAAATATGAACCGCCATAAAAATAAGCAAGCGGGGATACAAATATCCCTATCAGAAAGGTGAGGACAAGCCATACACTTTCTGAATGGCTCGTTGAATCCTGATGGAACTTAAGTACTCTCCAAAAAAGAAATAACGCCATAACCCCTGTATAAAAGTTTCCCAGATTGCTCAAGTTGCCTGCAACAAAAAGAAGGGGCATGATTGCAAGTAAATATATAGGCTTCGCAAGCTGCGGCTTCAACTCCAATACAAATACGAAAAGAACGGAAGCTGCAGCGGCCAGGATCATCGTTGAATACAATGGCATTCGTTGTGAAGATAGTAAGTGAAATAACACCAGAATGAGGCTTACAAAAGTCCACTCTATAAAAAAGCGAAAAAATACATTTAAGACACGGCTCTTCATTTACCCGCCACATCCTTCAGAATAATTTTCATCGGCTCCAATACTGCATGTTCCTTATCTGTGTTCAGCTCGAGTAACTGGACACTTGCATTTGCCCATTCCTGGATATAGGCATCTGCTGCTCTTGTCCGGATTCCTGCATGGATCATGGTCGGCGCTACAGGCAAATGCCGCTTGTAAAAATAAAGCATCTGCTCGTACGGGATCGTTGGTGAATGAAAATCGGCAATAGCCAGAAGGTCAAGAAGTTTTTGCAGATGATCCTTGCCAGACCCTAATGGCAGATAAGTAAACGGCGTGAATCCAGCAGACCTGATATTCATGCAGAGCGAGAATGGAATATTCCTTCGGTTAAAGAAGTAAGCCATATCCGCTGTGCTGCTCATCAAAAATTCCAGCTTCCCAGTAACTGAATAACCATCTGAAATATTGATGAACAATACAGCACCTGCTTCATTAATTCGTTCATATTCTTTCGTCTGCAGGATCATCTTCCTAGCACTGGCTTTCCAATTGATTCTGTTGAAGCTGTCTGTCGGCAGATAATCCCTTGTACCAATTGGTCCCATATTGTCTTCAAACAGTGAAAAGGATGAAGGATTCTGGCCTGGCTTAACTGACTTATGCTTATCCATGTTTTTCACCGAAATAGTTTTTGGATAGACGAGTGCCTCGATATTAATCACGTCAGAGAACTCAAGAATTGTATCTCCAAAACCAAAGAAATGCGGGATATGAATCTCCATTTTCCTTATTTTTGATAATCCTCGCTTTTCTGCGGCAAATGGAACATTAACAGTAATTCTTTCTCGCTGTCCAACCGAAAACGGCAGGCTTACATCGACCCTTGACGAATGGATATGATACTCGCCCGCTACAGGGACAACCGCACTATCAAAATAAATAGAGAGATTCCCTTTCATGATTGGAAGTCCTTGATTTTGGAATTGAAGACTCCACTCGCCTTTATCCCCGATAAAAAAGCGATTCCGCTTCCGATCATTATCAAAGAACAAGCCTTCTCCTATATGTTTCAGATAATAGGAATTGCCTCCTGCGATGAATAGGACCATCAGGCCGACTCCAAACATCAGCCAGGAATTTATGTAAAAGCTTGCGATCAGTAATAGAAGCGCGAGAAAAGCCAATATGGATAGAAAACGGTCCTCAATGACGATTTTTTTCCATTGCATGTGCTTAAACCTCAACTTCAACAGGGAGAGGAATGGATTCCAGCAATTCTTCAAGTACTTTTTCCGGGGTCATGGTCAGCGATGCTTCTGCAGATAAATATATTCTGTGCCCCAATACGAAGGGAGCCATCTCTTTGACATCATTCGGCACTACATATTTCCGCCCCTTAATCAGGGCTCTTCCTTGGGCAGCCTTTACTAATGCAAGCGTCCCCCTAGGACTGATACCTAATTCGATTGAAGAATGGTTCCTAGTTTTCCGTACGATTTGCAATAAATAATCTTCGACAACCTCAGTTAACTTCACATTCATGATTTCCTGCTTCAATGAATTGATATCCTCTTCATTCATAACCGGTTTGACTTCCTTCGCTGATGTTCCAAACCTATGTTTCTTGATCATTTCCCTCTCTTCATTTATTTCTGGATACCGGAGGGATAACTTAATAAAGAAGCGGTCCATCTGTGCAACCGGAAGCTGGAATGTCCCCTGCTGTGATTCCACAGGATTTTGGGTCGCGATTACAAGGAAAGGAAATTTCAAGGGAATCGTGTGGCCGTCTATTGTAACTTGGTGTTCTTCCATCGCTTCCAGCAGGCTTGACTGTGTCCTAGGTGTGGCGCGATTGATTTCATCTGCCAGAAGGATATTGGTGACAATTGGACCTGGTTTTAATTCGAACTCCTGAAGCTTAGGATTAAAAAACTGAATACCTGTAATATCACTAGGCAAGACATCAGGTGTAAACTGAATTCTGGAGAACTGTCCGCTTATTGTACATGCAAATGTTTTAGCAAGTAATGTTTTCCCCGTCCCAGGCACACTTTCCATGAGAATATGGCCATTACTCAGAAGGGCAATCATCATCATCTCTATTTCGTCATCTCTGCCTACCACATTTCTGCCTATTTCTATTTTTAACTGCTCCAGTTTATTTGCCACTTCCATTCAATTTCCCCCTATTGTGTTTTCTATTTTTACTATTTCTTATAGAAAGTTTACCATCTGTCAATAAAAATGTGAATTTTCAACCAATTTTATCCAAATGAAAAGGAGCACTTTAAAAAGTGCTCCCGACAGATTTATTTTGCTGAAATGAACTGTTCTTCCTGAACTACATTTAATAGCTTGGCCAGCTCCTGGCTTGCTAATATGGTCTGAACGCTTAGAAAACCTGTTTCCTTCGCGGCTGAAATCATTTCTTTCCGTTTTTGTTCGATTTCTGTCATTAACCTTTCCGGGCAATAGGTTCCCATACGCGCTCACCTCACCAGTCTGTGTTAATATTTTACTACTATTCCACTAATAGGGATAGCAAAACTTGGACTGAAAAGTCATTTTCTTCATTTAACTTCTGGCCTCATCCATATATGTAAAGATTACATCTCCGCCTCTTTGAGCGATTCCCCTGAAATGTTTGAAATCCTCTCTTTTCACCAGATATTCGCGAAATTCCATAAAATCTTGTTTCGCGACGAAGATTTCTTCTACTTCTTTATTTTTCAAGCTTTCCAGCATCCTAATAGCCTGTTCTTTATCCAACTCAACCACCTCAAGTTTCTTATACTATGACTATTTTATCGTCTGGTGATGAATTTGCAAATTCCTTTGGCCATGTTTCTGGTTATGTATAATGGGGTATAATGGGACTATTTTCATTTTAATGATGTTGTTCGTCCATGTTCCAGAAAAGCCTAAAGGTTGCAAAGCAACAAAGTTTACAAAAAAGAGCCTATGGGAATGAAAAGGATAACATTATCATTTTTTTCTGGATGGAAATGTAATTATTTTATATAATAGGTTATATAAATTGAATTTTCTAACTTTTATAAAATGAAAATTTCGTGAACATTCAAATTTAATGCGAATTTTCCTTTACGCAAGTTAAAAATTAAGGCAAAATGTTAGTAATTCGAAATATAACGAAGGAGCGAGTTTATTTGAAGAAAGCCGAAGTTGGAAATGTAATCGAATTCAAAGAAGGTCTGCAAGGTGTTGTAGAGAAGGTAAATGAGAACTCAGTAATTGTTGATTTGACATATATGAACAATTTCAGGGATCTGGAACTCGATCAACGTACTGTCATCAATCATAAAAACTATAAAATTGTTAAAGAAGCAGCCTACTAATATAGTAAGGGGAAAAGCAGCCTGAGCTGCTTTTTCTTGTTTTAGCTTTTATTTTCCTTCCCGGCAAGCTCTTTAAAGGATTTTACTTTTCCGTGCGGATGCTGATCCTGCTTGCGGACAGTCCAATTGCGTTCTTGTTCGCGCTTTGATTCTGACATGGTCTTCCCTCCATTCAATTGTGGTTCCTCATTACTATTCCCAAACTGGAAGAAATCATTTCCTTACAAATTCAATGAATTATTTGGTACAATAAATTTTGTTTCTGGAAAGGGGTTTTTTTAAAAATGAGGAATTGGATGGCGGATCGCAGATTAATCATTGGTGTTTTGATCGCGCATCTTCTAATGTTTTTTACCTTCGAGGATAAAAACGTATTCTGGTATATATTCACAGCTTCAATGCTGGTTATGATCAGTTATTCGATTATACACGAAGAAATCGAAGACGATACTCCGACTATATCTTATTTAACGCTAGGAGTTGCTTCCGGACTCGGTTTATTTGGTCTCTTCTGGCTTGGGAGCTTCCTGATCGATCTACTCAACTTGCCCTTCGCTAATCAAATTTCCCGTCTGTACAGCAGATATTCACCTGACTTATTCTGGCATTATCTTGTCCTGGTGTTAATCATTGCTCCCGGCGAAGAAATATTTTGGCGAGGATTCATTCAAAAACGGCTCAGCCAATACTTTAATGTGAAATTGTCGATTAGTCTTTCCGTTTTATTATATGCTTCTGTCCACCTCTATTCCGGTGAGTTCATCCTGGTTTTAGCGGCAATCATTGCTGGAATGGCGTGGAGTGCTTTATACGCATGGAAACGGAGTATGCCTCTTGTAATCGTCTCACATATCGTATTTGATTTATTACTATTTGTTTTTCTTCCACTTAACTAGGAAAAAACAAAAGGTTTTACCTTGACAATGACCCATGCCACTTACGGCTATGGGTCATTTTCATTATTGTCCAATCCGCCCGTCCATGATATTTTGTAAATGCGACAAAAATTGTAACTTTCGTCATTCCATTCCGTCTAAAAATGTAGAAATCATCATCATACGAAATATCAGGGGGTAAACAGACATGAATAAGCTTTTAAAACCTTTAGCACTTATCGGACTATCATCAATAATCATTGCAGGCTGCGGCTCTGCCGAAGAATCAAAGTCCACAGACAAGGCACCAGCAGCACAGCCGGCTGCTGCTCCTGAAAAAAATGAAGAGAACCACCAGGAAGAAAATAACGAAGAGGGCTTGATCCGGATCATGGAGCAAAACATTTCCTATACCGTGGGCGGTGAACAAAAGGAACAGACTGCTTTCCTGAAATACAATGATAATCAAAACTACTCCATGTACGTTTTGCCGGAATATGAATTGACAGCAGAGGAACCAAACAAAGATGTGCTAATGTGGACTGAAGACGACAGTGTATTCATGCGGATTGAACTACTGCCAGCTGATGCAGAGTGGTCGTTAGTCGAAGAAAATTCAAAAGCCCAGCTTGCTGCTGTCGGTCCTGAAGTAAAAGAGGTGCAAACACCTGAAGACCCATTCTTCAACAATGCATGGGCAATGGAAACTCAAAGCGGATCAGATATCGTAACTACTTATATAATAAAAGATGAAGTACAACCATTAAAGCTGACTTTGTTCACAAAAGATGGTGCTGACCACCGAAGTGCATTCCTGGAAATGGCCCAGACAATTATGAAAGAAAATAAATAAATAAATGAAAAAGAAGGGGCTGCCCCCTTCTTTTTTCATTTATCCACATGGACCGGTTTCATCCATAACAAGACTATAAATATCAGACTGATATAGCCAAAGACCGGGTACAAGACTGAAAGAAGCGTCCCATAATCGATCAGGCTGATGAAATAACAAATGACAAAGAGCAGTGAAACGACGAGAAGGCTTGGCACCCTGATATACTTTTGGATCTGCCTTTCCAGGCCAAAAATATTGCCGATTACTGAAGTAAAGATTTCTCCATATACGATCAGGACAAAAATCCAGTAAAGACCTGCTGCAAGCTGTTTCATGACTACAGCCATCGGGATCTCAAATGTTTCGAATCCAGGGAGCATGATTAAAGTCAAATGGCTTGATAACAAAATCAAGGTCAGCGCAATGCCTCCCAGGATTCCACCCCATTTTACAGTATTATCATCTTTGATTTCTGCTGCCACAGGAACGAGGACTGCCTGGGCAAGTGACAGGTTCAGAGCTGTATATGAAAATGGTCCGATCACAGCCTTCCAGCCATCCTCTGCATATGGAATAAAAACAACCTGTTCAATGAATCCTGGCAATTTAACTGACAGGAAGAATAAGATAAGACTGAACAAGATCATCATCGGCACGACAAAAGTGTTCACAGCGAAGACGCCCTTTAACCCGACAACCATGACGGCAAGTGACAGTGCTATGGTGATAAAGATCCCCAATGATTTGGTCAATCCTAGCTGCTCCTCAAAAACGGCCCCTGCACCCGATAACATTACAGCACAAACTCCAAGCAGCATAAATAGCATCAAAACATTGATGATTCCACCAAAAAATTTCCCGAACAAATGTACATTCATTTCTTCATATGAACGGGCGCCGATTGCCGCTGCGATACGCATCAATTTTGCACCCATATATGTAAGAATATATCCCGCCATGAAAACACCAATCAATCCAAAAAGTCCAAAGCGGGAAAAGAATTCGACGATTTCCCTCCCTGTCGCAAAGCCGGCGCCCACAACAGTACCGACATAAACAGCAGCGATTTGAAAGGCAGCACCCCAATTTGTCTTCAAAGCGTTCCCCTCCCTCCTTCTCAATATATGTATGGATAGACAAACCATGACGAGCTTTTTTAAATAGTTGCTTTGACAAAACATCAACCAAAAATTTCCACAAACAAATATCTTGAAAGTCAAAAAAGGTCAAAGTATAATAAGGTTAAATTGATCAAAGATAGTCAAAGTCAAAAAACTATATTTGATCAATAAATATAGAAATGAATTTTTGAAGGAGGAATTTAAATGCTTTGCCAAAATTGCCACGAGAAACACGCCAATATTCAGTTAAGAGTCAATTTAAACGGTAATCAGAAGCATTTAATGCTCTGCGAAGATTGCTACAAAACAGAAAAAGAAAAATTAGGTGCTTCCTTTGGCAGCCAAATGTCCGGTTTTTCCGGTTTTGGAGGCTCGCCTTTCAATGATATATTCAAACAGTTTCCAGGCAACATGAATAATCCAGACCAGAACCATAATCCAGCGGCAGCTACAAAAACAGCCGGCGGAGGAAATGGCTTTATTGACCAATATGGCAGGAACTTGACCCAAATCGCCAAGACCGGCTTGATTGACCCGGTGATTGGACGAGACGAAGAAGTCACACGAGTAATCGAAATCTTAAATAGACGGAATAAAAATAACCCTGTTTTGATTGGGGAACCTGGCGTAGGTAAAACAGCCATCGCTGAAGGACTCGCTCTTAAGATTGTTGAAGGCGATGTTCCGGATAAGCTGAAAAACAAAGAAGTTTATTTATTGGATGTCGCGTCAATGGTTTCGAATACAGGTATTCGCGGGCAATTCGAGGAAAGAATGAAACAGCTGATTTCTGAATTGCAGGCTCGCAAAAATATCATTCTGTTCATCGATGAAATTCATCAGCTTGTTGGAGCAGGATCTGCCGAAGGATCCATGGATGCAGGCAATATCCTGAAGCCAGCACTAGCCCGCGGTGAGCTTCAAGTGGTCGGTGCAACAACACTGAAGGAGTATCGACAAATCGAAAAAGATGCGGCGCTTGAAAGACGTTTCCAGCCAGTTCATGTCCTCGAACCAACAGTGGATGAGGCTGTCGAAATCCTGAAGGGAATTCAGTCCAAGTATGAAGATTTCCATCAGGTCACTTTCCCGGAAGAAACAATTAAGGCATGTGTACAGCTTTCACACCGTTATATACAGGATCGCTTCCTTCCTGACAAAGCGATTGATTTAATGGACGAAGCTGGGTCAAAGCTTAACCTAGTTTCAGATTACACAAATAAAAATGATGCTGAAAGCCGCCTAGCTGAAATCGTAAAGGAAAAGGAAGAGGCATTAAAGCAAGAGGACTATGAAACAGCTGCAAAGCTGCGTGATGAGGAAACCAAGCTTGAAAAGGCATTGAATGAAAATCGCAACACAGCACGTCCTTTTGTCACAATCCAGCATATCCAGGAAATCATTGAGAAGAAGACTGGAATTCCAGTGGGCAAACTACAGGAGGACGAACAAGTCAGGATGAAGAATCTTGTCGCAAACCTTAATGGCAAGGTCATCGGCCAGGAGGATGCTGTACAGAAAGTAGCCAAAGCAATCCGCCGCAGCCGTGCAGGTCTGAAATCTAAAAACCGTCCGATTGGGTCCTTCCTATTCGTCGGCCCAACAGGTGTCGGTAAAACAGAACTGACCAAAACATTGGCAGAAGAACTGTTTGGCTCCAAAGATGCAATGGTGCGTCTTGATATGAGTGAATACATGGAAAAACACAGCGTTTCCAAGCTGATTGGTTCACCTCCAGGTTATGTAGGCCATGATGAAGCCGGCCAGCTGACCGAAAAGGTAAGGAGAAATCCATACAGTATCATTCTGCTGGATGAAATTGAGAAAGCACACCCAGATGTACAGCATATGTTCTTGCAGATTCTTGAAGACGGACGCCTGACTGACAGCCAGGGCCGCACCGTAAGCTTCAAGGACACTGTCATCATCATGACAAGCAACGCTGGAGTCGGACATAAAACAATCAAGGTAGGATTCGACCAGAGCACCGCTGTCAACGAATCAAGTATCCTTGACTCCCTGGGTGGCTTCTTCAAGCCTGAATTCCTGAACCGCTTTGACAGCATCATCGAGTTCAAGGCACTTGAAAAAGAACATCTTCTTCAAATCGTTGACTTGATGATTTCTGAACTGAAGGAAACACTTTCAGAGCAGAACATCAGCCTTGAAGTCGAAGCTGAAGTGAAGGAAAAGCTTGCTGAGCTGGGATACCATCCAGCATTTGGTGCACGCCCTCTGCGCCGCTCCATTCAAGAACAGCTTGAGGATTCCATCGCGGACTTCATTCTTGAAGAACCAGATGCGATTGAATTGAAAGCAGTCATCGAAAATGATGATATCACCATAAAACGCAAATAATTACCTCGAAGGTTCGGATTGACTCCGAATCTTCTTTTTTATGCCGTGCAATTTAAAATATCCCTTTGAAAAGCGCTCCGGTTAGCCTGTTCCTGCAACCGCATCATGGCAAGTAAACTATTTTTAAATTTTACAGTTTAAAAATGAAATATACATAAAAGACATATAGAATAAGAGCATAACTTTTTAGAAGAAACGAGGTATACCTAATGGGGTTTCTGACACGGTTCAGTCTGAAAAATGCTTTTGCTGTTTTTATTATTTCATTTTTACTGATACTCGGCGGACTGTATTCCTTCACTCGTCTGAAGGTCGATTTACTGCCGAATATTGAATTCCCTCAGCTATCTGTGGAAGTCTTTTATCCTGGTGCATCACCTCAGGATATCAATGAGCAAGTGACCGAAAAGCTGGAGACTAAATTCAAAGGGATAGATGGATTAAAGAAAATCCAGAGTTCTTCCTTTGAAAGCATCGCAATAATCAATCTGGAGTTCCCTTTCGATACCGAACTTGATGATGCTGAACAGCAGGTCAATTCCTTCATCAAGGAGGCAGGACTACCCGAAACAGTTGAGACAAATGTAAACCGATTCTCATTTGGCACATTCCCGATCTTCAATATTTCCCTGTTTGCAAAAGGAGATCAGGACCTGGAACAGCTTGTGAACGAGGAGATCATTCCTGAACTGAATAAGATCCAGGGAATAAACAGTGTTTCAGTTGGCGGCATGACGGAGGATATCCTTCAAATTACCGTTGATCAGGAAAAGGCTGCCCAGCTTGCCCTTAGCTTGAATGAGATTAAAGAAAGTATTAATGCTAAAAAATTCAGCTTTCCAGCTGGCAACTTGAATGAAAATGAAATCCAGGTACCGGTAAGGGTTCAGGAAAAAATTGAAGAAATCAATGAACTAGAAAACCTGGTTTTACAGTCAAAATTCGCTCCAAATGCACCACCAGTTAAGCTGGGGGATATTGCCTCGATTGAGGTTGTAACCGAAAAGCCTGAAATCACCCGCTATAACGAAAAAGAATCTTTATCGATGGCTATCACGAAAAAGCAGGATGCGAATACGGTTGAAGTTGCCGAGAAGGTATTATCAGTCATAAACAGCTATGACGACCGGCTTGAATACGCGATTGGGTTTGATTCCGCGGAAGGAATTGAAAAATCGGTCAATACCCTCGTAAAGGAAGGTTTGCTCGGAGCCCTGTTCGCATCAATCGCTGTATTGATCTTCCTAAGGAACTTCAGGGCGACGATTATTGCCATTGTATCGATTCCGCTTTCGCTATTGATTTCGTCAATCTTTTTGAACCAGCTTGATATCTCATTGAACATCATGACGCTAGGCGGCATGGCTGTCGCAGTTGGCCGGGTGGTCGATGATAGTATCGTAGTTATTGAGAACATTTTCCGAAGAGTCCGTAAAGAAAATAAAGCCATGACAGATGAACTGATCCAGGATTCCACGAAGGAAATTCTGAAGGCGATCACGTCCTCAACCATAACCACGGTTGTTGTATTTTTACCATTGGGACTTGTCGGGGGCATTACCGGGGAATTCTTCCTTCCGTTTGCACTGACAATTGTGTTTTCATTGCTGGCATCTTTGATTGTAGCCGTAACAATCGTTCCGATCCTGGCAAAATTCTCTTTCAAGAAGGTGCCTAAGGAAGAAAAAGAAGGTGCAATGCAAAGAGCATATGCGTCATCAATCAAATGGTCACTGAACCATAAAACCCTTGTCATCTTCCTGTCCATTGCCCTGCTTGCGGGTTCAGGATTCCTTGTCAAAGGTCTTGGTTTCACATTCATTCCAAATGAAGAGCAAAAACTCCTGGTTGCTACATTCCAATTGCCATCTTCAACATCATTGGAAAAGACGAATGAAGTTTCTTTGAAGGTCGAGAACATGTTCGCAGAACAAAAAGATATCAATGATGTCACCGTTGGAATCGGCAGCCGGGACTTCCAGACCGGACTCAAACGCCAGAACCAGGCTAACTATTTTATTAGTCTTGGAGATGGTGTAAGTGTTTCTGAGTTTATACCAATGCTTGAAAAAGAAATGGAAGAAATCGTCCTATCAATAGAGCCAGATGCAAAGATCGGCATTCAGGAACAATCTACAGGCGGTCCACCATCAAATAATAATGTCAATATTGACTTATATTCTACTGACCTTGCTGTCTTGCAGGACGCAGCTGCAAGTGTTGAAGATTATATGATGAAGCAGGAAGACCTGAAATATGTATCCAACAATTTTTCCGAGAAACAAAAGCAAGTGATTGTCGATATCGACCCTGAAAAATCTGCTCAATTAGGGGTTTCCGGGTTCCAGGTTCTTGGTACGATCACTGATAAAACCAAACCTGTAGATGCTGGTTCCATGAAACTCGGCGGTGAAGAACGACGTGTTTCCATTACCTATGATGAAAAATCCAAAACGATTGAGGACCTCAGAAACACGATGATCTTCACTCAACAAGGGCCGGTTCCTATCACTGAAATAGCCAGTATCACCGAATCGGAAGCTTTTACCTCGATCCAGAAATTAGACGGCAAGATATTCGCCCGCGTTTCTGCACAAATCGATTCAAATGATATAAGAGCCGTTTCAAGTGCTGTCATTGATGGTGTCCAAAATGACATCGAACTCCCTGAGGGTGTTTCCCTTGAAGGTGGAGGAGGCAGTGACGAGACAGTTGAAACATTCACTCAGCTGGGAATTGCGATGGTCGTGGCCATTGGGCTTGTCTATCTGACGATGCTGATTACTTTCGGCCAGGCGAGGATTCCGTTCATTATCCTCTCATCCTTGATTTTCGTCCCAATCGGCTCTCTGCTCGGATTGTGGATTGCCGATGAACCGATGTCAGTAAGCGTCATGATTGGACTGCTGATGCTGATCGGGATCGTAACGACGAATGCAATTGTCATGGTCGACCGTATTGGCCAGAACCGTACAGAGAAAGGAATGCCTATACGCGAGGCACTTATTGAAGCAGGCATCACAAGACTGCGGCCAATCCTGATGACTGCCTTTGCGACGATCGCTGCATTGATTCCATTGGCGCTCACTACTTCATCAGGCACCCTGATCTCCAAAGGTCTGGCAGTAACCGTAATTGGAGGCCTGACCTCCTCCACCCTTTTGACGTTGATTCTGATTCCTGTTATTTATGAAGTATTTTTCTACAGACAGGTGAAAAAAGAACGAAATATGTAAGGAGAAAGCCCGCATGAAAATGCGGGCTTTTTGAATGAGAAGGTGAAGACAACTGTAAGTGCGATTGGTGACCAATATTCGTCAAAATCTCGAAAAGTAGTCACCAATAAGGGCTATTGGTGACCTAAAATCCTCGAATTCTCGAAAAGAGGTAACCAATAAGGGCTATTGGTGACCTAAAATCCTCAAATTCTCGAAAAGTGGTAACCAATAAGGGCTATTGGTGACCTAAAATCCTCGAATTCTCGAAAAGTGGTAACCAATAAGGCGGTTTAGCAACTCACATATCTAACAAAGAGAATAAAAAAACTGCAGACAAACTGATTTTCATCAAGTTTGCCTGCAGTCTGAAGCGAAACCACTAGAAGCTTCGTATTTCCTATTTACAGCTTGCTATCGTCAACCGAATCAAGCCAGTTTTCGATTTCGCCAATCACTGACTGGACACAGCCTTCTTCGAATGGGGAAATCAGGTTCGCTTCCTTGACGAGGTCAGTGAAAGCCATACTTCCTCCCAGCTTGCATAGGTTAGCATAATCATTCCATGCTTCTTCCTGATTTTCCCTTGAACGCTTCCAGAACTGGAATGCACAAATCTGCGCAAGGGTGTAATCGATATAGTAGAAAGGTGAATTATAGATATGGCCTTGTCTCTGCCAGAATCCTCCTTCTTCCAAGTAAGTGTTTCCGTCATAGTCTTTATGAGGAAGGTACTTCTTCTCAATTTCTCTCCATTGTTGCTTTCTTTCTGCCGGTGTTGCTTCAGGATTCTCATAAACCCAGTGCTGGAATTCGTCGACAGATACTCCGTATGGCAGGAATAGCAGCCCGCTGCTTAGGTGCGAGAATTTATATTTATCGGTATCCTCTTTGAAGAATAATTCCATCCATGGCCATGTAAAGAATTCCATGCTCATCGAGTGGATTTCACACGCTTCATAGGTTGGCCAGTTATATTCAGGTATCTCAAAATGGCGGCTGGAATATACCTGGAACGCATGCCCTGCTTCATGTGTAAGGACATCAATATCGCCTGAGGTGCCGTTAAAGTTCGAGAATATGAATGGTGACTTATAGTTTTCAATGTATGTGCAATAGCCTCCGCCTGCTTTGCCTTTCTTCGCCACCAGGTCCATCAGGTTGTTTTCATTCATATATCTGAAAAATTCACCGGTTTCAGAAGATAGCTCATCATACATTTTTTGACCATTTTCAATGATCCACTCAGGACTTCCTTTTGGAGCCGCATTGCCAGTTTTGAAGTCAAATGGCTCATCAAAGTACTTTAACTCTTCCACACCAATACGATTCTTTTGGCGTTCCTTAAGCTTTGAAGCTACCGGAACAATGTATTTATGAACCTGGTCCCTGAATGCTGCTACCATGCTGCTGTCATAGTCCGTACGGAACATACGGTAGTATGCCAGCTCTACAAAATTGCTATAGCCAAGCTTGTGGGCCATTTCAGTCCTGACTTTGACAAGCTCATCATAAATCCTGTCGAACTCTTCTCCATGCTCAGAAAAGAATGCAAATTTTGCTTCACTTGCTTTCTTTCTTGTTTCACGGTCTTTTGACTCTGTAAAAGGATCAAGCTGGGCAAGAGTCCTCTCTTCCCCTTCAAACATGATTTTCGCTGATGCAACAAGCTTTGTATATTCTGTGGAAAGCTTGTTTTCCTTCTGCATCAATGGAACGATTTCAGGTGAAAACTGCTTTAACTGTGCTTCAGCCAGAGCAAAAAGCTGACGTCCCCATTTTGCTTCTAGTTCATCGCGGAAAGAGGACGAAACAAGTGCTTCATAATATTTTGTCACCAAGCCCTCTACCTGTGGAGCCAGTTCATCAAGGAAATCCTGCTCTTGCTTATAGAACTCATCTTCGGTATCGATAGAATGGCGGATATAGCAAAGATTGAACATCGTGCCTACATCATTGCGCAAATCATTGATCCCATTCATTGCCGTGCTTTGCTCCTCAACAGAACCTGCACTTTTGAATTGCTCAAGCAGTTTATCGAATTTGGCAGTGACTTCATCCAAATTCGGGCGAGTGTATGTATATTGTTCAAATTTCACGGTATTGCCCCCTTTTTCTTTATACGGGAAGTATTATCCCCATCCCTTTCCTATTCTACGGATATTCCCTTTTTCCCTTTTTATTACTTGTTCTTTCCATAAAATTTTCAGAAAAGGCAATAAAAAAAACGGCATCCGCCGTTTTTTAATATTTGCTCACAGAAAGGCCCAGCTTTTTTAGCAATTCAATCGCTGTGTCTTTTTCATCATCATTAAGACTGTCCATGAGTTCATGGATCAAGGCGCTATGTTCAGGGAAGATTTCTTCTATTAATTTTCTTCCATCATCAGAAATTTTCGCATATGTGACTCTTCGATCTTTTGGACAGGCTACTCTATTTAAATAACCCTTCTCTTCAAGCTTATCGACTACATAGGTAATGCTGCCGCTGGCGAGCAGAATCTTGCCCCCAATTTGCTGCAATGGCTGTTCGCCTTTATGGTATAAAAGCTCTAACACAGCAAATTCTGTCGGGTTGAGTCCATTTCTTTGGATGACCTTGTTCACCTTTTCATTGACAGCCCTGTACGCTCTGGACAATACAATGAATAACTTCAAAGATTTTTCTGTCTCATTGTTCATACAAATTCATTCCTTTACCTTAAACGACTAATCCATAACTAGAGTATATCTGAATTCGTTGTTTTTATCAGTATTTCCCTTAATTTTATATCAAAAACTAAATAAAGTCCTTCCTGAGTATCTAATCTTCCAAAGCGAAAGAGAAATCATCAGCAATAAGTTTAAAACTCTTGCATTTGAGGGAAAAATACGGGCATCAACAAACAACTAAGAATTAGGAGTGGCTATAGTGAAAAAAGGATTAGGAATTGTTATTGGAATATTAGTGATACTAGGAATCTTCATCATGATGGGAGTTGGCAGCTATAATAATTTTGTCGCCGAGGAAGAGAATGTCAATCAGGCATATGCGCAGGTAGAGAACCAGCTGCAGCGGAGGCTTGACCTCATTCCCAATCTTGTCAATTCGGTAAAGGGCTATGCAGCTCATGAAAAAGAAGTCATACAATCCATTTCGGATGCTCGCGCCAGATTAGCAGGAGCGAATACACCGGAGGAACAGGCAACTGCTAATGCCGAGTTGTCCAGCGCATTGAGCCGCTTACTTGTCGTTGTTGAAAATTACCCAAACTTGAAAGCGGATAAGCAGTTCACTCAATTGATGGATGAGCTTGCCGGTACAGAGAACAGGTTGGCTGTGGCAAGAAAAGATTATAATGATCAGGTATCCGTTTATAACCGGAAAGTGAAGCAATTTCCAGGTGCCATCATCGCGAACATAACAGGTTTCGATGCTAAGGAATACTTCAAGGCGGACCCTCAGGCACAGGAAGCCCCTGAGGTTGACTTTGGAGGCTGACGATGAGCATTAATAGATTCCCTCGCCTGGCAGCAATAATTGGCATCCTGCTATTGCTGCTTCCTGCCGGGGCAATCGCGGCACCAAATGAGATACCTGCACCAGTAGGTGATATCTATGTTCAGGATTTCGCCAATGTTTTAAGCGAGAAAGAAGAAATACAATTAAAGAACATCGGAAGGTCGATTGATGATCAGACTTCTTCTCAGATTGCTGTCCTGACCGTTGACTCGATTGGTGAATCCAGCATTGAGGAATACACGGTCGAAGCTTATCGCCAGTACGGACTGGGCACAGCAGAAGATGATAATGGCGTTTTGCTTGTAATTGCCATGCAGGAAAAGAAAATCAGGATTGAAGTCGGCTATGGGCTTGAGGGAATCATTCCCGACGGCAAGGCAGGTCGCATCCTTGATGAATATGCGATTCCGCATCTGCAAAATGGGCAGCCTAACCTTGCTGTCATGAATACGTATCAGGCGCTTGCCAATGAAGTATCAGGTACAAATGAATTCGGGAGTGCACGAGGTGATGTTCAGCAACAGCAAGAACTGCCGATACCTTCGTGGCTGATTGTCATCATCGTAATCGGCGTCGTTGTCCTCGATTTTATGTTCTTCGGCGGGACCTTAACCTATCTGCTTTTATCGATCATTTCGAGAGGCGGCGGTGGCGGCGGACCTCGAGGAGGAGGAGGAGGCTCATCCGGGGGCGGCGGTGCAAGCCGTGGCTGGTAAATGACAAAACCACCAGAAGCATTTGCTCTGGTGGTTCCTTTTTATATTTTTATATTTATGATTGGCTGTTTATTCCGGATCCTGTTCGCGATTTCTTCCATCATCTCCTTCAATTTTTCGTCCCTATCTTCTGGGGCGATTTTTTTATGGAGAACTGCGTACAGTACAATATCACGAAGCATCAGGAACAAAGGTACTTGTTCTTTCCAGCCGTCTGGCAGCGAATTCGCTTTTTGATATCCCTCGATAAAAGCATCCAGAAATAATTTGCCAAAACGATTTCGTTCTGCTTCCTCGCTGGCAGGGATTCGGTATATGATCGAATAGTACAGAGGGATCGCGATATCCGAAGTGAACCAGTGGTAACTCGCATCATCGAAATCGAAAACATGAATCTGTTCTCCATCATAAAAGAAATTCCCGGAATGGATATCAGTATGGATGATCCCGTAATTATCCTTGTTTTTTGGCAGGTCTGAAATCAAGGCAATCACTTCTTTTGCATTTTCTACTAATTGCCTCTCTTCGGAAGGATAATATTTTTCAATTGACAAGAGATCGTCATCATCCCAGCTTGATCGTTCTTTTATTCCTTTAGACGGCTCATAGGATTTTGTGGCATGATGCATCCTTCCAGTCGTTTCTCCCCATTTTTTGAACAAATCTTCATTGAATTCATCAGAACGGACACTGATAGCCTTCCCATTGGCTTTGGCGTATAGGCAGCCATAAAATGAACTATCATCGGCTGCCCTGATTTCTTCTGCGAAGTTACCGTCTTCCGATGGAAAAACCTCGGGAACAGACAAACCTCTGCTATTCAAATGCCTCATCCAGTCCAATTCAGATAATACCTCATCCATGTCCCGGTGCGAACTGTGGGTGAGCCTCATGATATATGGCTGGCCATTTTTATAAGTTTCATAAACATAATTCTCGAAATCCCCAAGTTTCTTCACTTCCTTCTCCAGCCCGAAGCGCCCCAGGAATTCGTCTAAAATTTCTTGGTTCATCAAATTGCTTACGGCTTTTTCCATACACTGTTTCCCCCGAATGAATAATCTGTATTTTCTAAATTATATTAGACCATATTTTTCACCAGAAAAGCTATTTTTATCTGGTGACTTTTTCTGTAAAATGATATGTAGGAAACCGAAATATTTTTAGAAGGAGACAAACATGAGCCAATCAGCCGCCGCCGTTAGCGCCAAACCGCAGAATCAAAATGAGACAGCATATAAGATACTCTTTATCATCGGGTTAGTACATTTATTGAATGACTCCATTCAATCCGTCATTCCCGCCATGTTCCCTATCCTTGAGAAATCGATGGGTCTGTCATTCACTCAATTAGGAATGATCGCCTTTTCATTGAATATCGTTTCTTCCATCCTTCAGCCTTTGATAGGTATGGCAACCGACAAGAAGCCCATGCCTTATGCCTTGCCGCTGGGTTTGACCTCGACCATGTTCGGAGTTCTTGGACTCGCATTCGCTTCGAGCTTTGAGTTTGTTATTCTTTCCGTTTTATTCATCGGACTTGGGTCAGCCGTGTTCCATCCTGAAGGTTCCCGGGTTGCCTATATGGCAGCCGGTCCGCGCAGGGGACTGGCACAATCCATTTACCAGGTTGGAGGCAACTCCGGACAGGCCCTTGCCCCTTTGATCACGGCACTCATCCTTGTTCCGCTCGGCCAATTTGGAGCAGTATGGTTTACGATTGTCGCGGCTATTGCTGTTGGGCTGCTTTTATACATCGCCGCCTGGTACAGCAGGAAACTGGATTATGAAAAAATAGCTGCCAAGGTCAATCAAGCTAACAAACGAGTAAATAAAGGTATCTCAAAAAATATCAAAATGGCGCTTGTCCTGATTTTATTTTTGATTTTCGCGCGTTCCTGGTATATCTCAGGTATGACGAATTTCTACGCATTCTATACAATCGACAAATATGGCCTATCGATTAAAGAGGCGCAAATCTTCTTATTTGCCTTCCTTGTTGCCGGTGCATTCGGCACTTTTTTCGGAGGCCCGCTGGCAGATCGTTTTGGCAAGAAAAATATTATTTTCATTTCAATGATTGCGGCTGCGCCTCTGTCCGCCATCATCCCATTTATGCCGTATAGCATCGCCTTTGCCCTGCTTACCCTTAGCGGCTTTATCCTGATGTCGAGCTTTTCTGTTACTGTTGTATACGCACAGGAGCTTGTTCCAGGCAAAATCGGCACGATGGCTGGATTGACAGTCGGTCTTGCATTCGGTATGGGGGCCATTGGTTCAGTCGGTCTCGGGTATCTTGCTGACCTAATCGGATTGCCATTGATGATCATCTGTGTCGGATTCCTGCCCTTGCTGGGAATACTGACTATGTTCCTTCCTTCAGATGAAAAACTGGCTGAATGGCACAGATAGGAAAGTTCGAATAATTACTGTTTTGTGGAATTAATTATTTCCATTTTCACTTTTATGTTTAGGCATGCCCCTGATAAGGAAAGAAAGAAAGTGAGGATTTAATGAAGGGAGATTATCATGTCTACGTTTAAGATCAATTATTTTTTCGAAAAAGATTTTTCCGTTTCACGACCAATCGAGGTGGAGGACATTTCTGGAGCCATCCAGGATGCCAAAGATCAAGAAGGGTTGATCGAATTCACTGATGAAGATGATGTTTTTTATCGTTTCGATACAAAAGACATAAAATTAGTTACAATTACTAAAGCTTAAAACGATTTAGGAAGGGTGAAGCAATCGCTGCTTCACCCTTTTTGTCTTCTTTATATTAACTGAATGCGTTCAGCCAATTCCTGTTTTTCTTCCTCGCTGAACATATTCTCCGCCATCGGGAAAAGAATGCTTTCCTCTTTGGCGAAGTGGCTCACCAAAGTGTAATTAGCATTTTTTATCATCTGGGCATTCTCAATCATCTTATCTCGTGAAAAACCTGTGGTACCATCCTTTGTATTATGAAGGAACGTTCCGATAAATCGCTTTGCCTGATCATGTTCATATTCCATAACCGCAATAGGTCCCATTTCTCTTCCAATATAGGCTGCCATCATTTCGAACAGCACGCCTTCTTCCCTCTCTGAATGCGGCTCCAGCTCTGCAAGGAACTCAATGACCATTTCCCTAAGCCTTGAGAAATTCTCTTCCATTTGCTCCCCTTCTTCGATTTTCTGTGAAAGATCCAAAAGGGTCGCAAGCATCTCCAATAGTGGTGGATGTTCATTTTTTAATTGCTGAAGACCTGCACTTAATGTAAAACTTGAATCCTGGTTAATACCGCTCATACAACCTGTCATTTTTAACGGCCTCCTATATGTTTTTATAATTTCATTATAGAAACCAATGCAATCTCAGGTTGTGATGGGTATCACAATTAATATTTATTTAGGAAAATGTGAAGGAAAAATGACACTTTGTTAAAATTTCTAAAAATTTTAACAATTCACCTTCAAATATTATCATTCCTTACATATAATAAAGTTATAGCTTATTGTAAAAGGAGTGATTTTACCTTGCAGAATAATTTGTACCGAGAATTTTATCAAAAGTCACTTATGCCAGCGGGATTAAGCGACAAACAGGCTTTCCTCGACATCCAGAATGACATGCTGCATACCCATTTATTGATTGGGCTTCAAGGGCACCAAAAAGGTGACAGTGAATATTTCAATTGGAATGTGACAATATACAAATCTGATTCTTCAGGAATTTATGATGCGGGCAAACCGGTATATGCATCAACTCTATTTGACCGTTTTGATGATGCTGTTGAAGCAGCTCGGAATATAGAAAAAGAGATCCTTAGTGACCAGCTTCACACAATGCGCAAACAAGAAAAAATCAGTTAACCCCCACCCTAAACCCTCTTTCTAAAGCTCCACCTTTTTTTGAACCCATTTGTGAATTAACTTACATATGATGTAAATAGAGCAATTATTGAAAGCTAGCTATTAAAGTATTTTTACCATCACCTTTTTTCGTTCTTTGTTCCCACTTCCAGTCCACTTATTTCATTTACCCATCTGATTCTGACTCATTATTTCGCATGTTTGAAACTAAAAAGACCGGCGAACTTTTTGTCCGCCAGTCTTTTCTTGTTAACCATTAAGCAAGCCTGAATACAATGCCGTGTCCACCCTTTGGATATTCCCATTTGATATTCTGGTAAGGGCAGCCGATCCGGCAGCTGCCGCATTCATGACAGCCTTCATAGCCTACCTGCATCCTTTTCCCTTCCCACTTGTATACTTCAGCCGGGCAGAATACTGTACAGAGTTTGTCAGGACACTGCGTCATGCAGACGTCATGGTCCAAAACTGTCAGATGTGATTTCGTGTCACACTTAAACCTTAAAAGAAATTGTTTTTCCTCGATGTTCGTCGTTGACATTATTTCACCGCCTTCCAGGCACGATAGATGTCTTGCATTACTTTAAAGGTTCCTTTTTCAGCTGTCACGCTGCGCATGATTTCCTTTTGTTTTTCTCTCTTAGGTGTTCCATCTACTGTAAAGAACTTGCTCATTGCTTTGTTCATCATTGGCAGATATTCCTTGAAATACTGCGGGTATGTCTCAAAGGTATGTGCAGCATCCTTATATTTTTCGAGGTCTTTAATGATAAAGCTGCCGAACAGTGCTTCTTTATAGCGGTTCAGGCTGTTTTCGCTAAAGTCGCCATCTTTTTTGGCTTCTACGATCGCTTCTGCAGCCATTTGGCCTGAAGCCATCGCCATGTTTGAGCCCTCACGGTGGATGGCATTGACCAGCTGTGCAGCATCTCCTACTACAAGCACACCGTTACCGGCTACCCTAGGCACGGAATTGAATCCTCCCTCAGGAATTAAGTGGGCCAGGTACTCTGCGGATTCCCCTCCCTCCAGATAAGGACGGACCATCGGATGTTTCTTGAGATAATCAAGCAGCTCATATGGCTTCAATTTGGCTTTGATCATACTTGAGAGTGTAGTACCCACTCCAATATTCAAACTTTCTTTGTTTGTATAAAGGAAGGCGGTGCCAAGATTGCCTTTTGTTGAATCACCGAATATCTCAATTGTCGTTCCATGATTTCCTTCAAGATTAAAACGTTCATTGATTTTATCCTTTGGCAGATTGATAACTTCCATAACCGTAAGGGCAACCTCATCAGGACGGAATTCCCTGTGGAAGCCAAGCTGTTTGGAAAGCAGGGAGTTTACACCGTCTGCAAGCACGACAACATCTGCAAATGCTTCTCCATCGGGGCGATCCGTACGCACACCTACAACCTTGCCATTTTCTACAATACATTCAGTGACAACAGTTTCATTGATCAACAATGCACCCTGTTCCACCGCTTTCTTTGCGAACCACTGGTCAAAGTGTGCACGCAATACTGTAAAGTTATTATATGGTTCAACTGCCCATTCGAGACCTTTGTAACCTAACTGGACGACCGATTCTTTATCCATCATCCAGAATCGCTGCTCAACAACCGGCCGCTCCAGTGGGGCTTCCTTCCAAAATTCCGGAATGATGTCCTCCATCTGTTTGCGATAAAGAACCCCGCCCATTACGTTCTTTGATCCTGGGTATTCACCACGTTCAATCAGCAATACTTTCAATCCGCTTTTGGCACAGTTGTAGGCACATGATGTTCCAGCAGGGCCGGCTCCTACGACGATTACATCAAATTTTTCAGACATAGCTCATTTCCCCGCCCTTCTCTTTGCTGAGCTCTTTGAACTGCTTGATTAGTTTCGGTACAATTTCCAATGCATCGCCAACAATGCCATATGTGGCTACGTCGAAAATCGGAGCGTTCGGATCCTTGTTGATAGCAATGATCAGCTCAGAGTTCTTCATTCCTTCGACATGCTGGATTGCCCCTGAGATCCCGATGGCAAAATAGATCTTCGGAGTGACGGTCTCGCCAGTCTGGCCTATTTGCTGTTCATGCTTCAGCCAGCCTGCCTCTACAACATCCCTTGTGCCGCCAACACTTGCTCCAATTACTTCTGCTAACTCATGAATTAGCTGGAATCCCTGGATATCGCCTAAACCTTTTCCTCCAGCGACGATGACATGGGCTTCTGCCAGGCTGGCCTTTTTTGTTACGTCCTTCACAATTTTAAGCACCTTTGTGCGCATATCCTCTTCCCTAAGTTCTAACTCTTCTTCGATGATGACTCCCTTCCTGCCTTCATCTGCTTCAAGGGCTTTCATCACCTTAGGGCGCACTGTGGCCATTTGCGGCCTGTGTTTTTTACATAGAATGGTTGCCATTATATTACCGCCAAAAGCAGGACGGCTCGCTTCAAGCAGCCTTTTCTCGATATCGACATCAAGCATTGTAGTATCCGCTGTCAAACCGGTGCTTAAATCCGTTGCGACCGCACTTGCCAAGTCCTTTCCATTTGGTGTCGCTCCATAAAGGAAGATTTCCGGCTTGTATTTTTCAGCAAGGATACAGACACCCTTCATATATGACTCAGTCCGATAATCTTTTAGGACCGGATGGTCAACAACGTAAACCTGGTCTGCACCTGCATAGATGACTTCATTCGCTAAAGGCATGACACCTTCCCCGAGCATAACTCCGGAAAGCGGCACTTCCAGCTTGTCTGCAAGCTTCCTTCCTGCACCAAGCAATTCCAGTGAAACTCCTTCGATTTTTCCATCATTTACTTCAATGAATACCCAGACTCCCTGGTTTTCTTCCATCCTGCATTCCCCCTTTTAAATCAATCAAGAGTTGGCTGTTTTTAATTTGAATAAGTCCTTTCTTTCCATCAGAATTCCCATTAACTGATCTACCTGGGCATCGGGATTTCCTTCGATCCTTTTCCCGCCTTCAAGCTTAGGGGGACTGAACATTTTTCCGACAATCGTTGGCGATCCTTTTAGTCCCAACTGGGTCTTGTCAACATCCTCAAGGTCATTCACAGACCAGATGACAGGTTCATATCGCGCGGCATTGATCATATTAGGAAGTGGTGCATACTCTATGTCATTAATCTCTTTTTCCACAGTCAGCAAGCAAGGCAGCTGCGATTGCAGGACTTCGTAGCCGTCAATTTGCTTGCGCTTGATATGGACATATTTTTCTTCCTTATTAACCTCTGAAACTTCAATTACATTCGTGATAGGGGGAATATCAAGCCGGCGCGCAATACCCGGTCCTACTTGTCCTGTATCACCATCAATTGCATGCTTCCCGCAAATGATCAGGTCGATCGGATTGTCCTTCGAGATTTTTTCAAGTGCTTTGGACAGCGCATAACTTGTAGCAAGGGTATCTGCACCTGCGAAAGCCCTGTCTGAAATCAGGTATCCACGATCAGCGCCAATTTCTACACTTTTCTTGATAACAGCGACTGCCTGTGGAGGTCCCATTGAAAGAACTGAAATTGTTCCTCCTGTTTTATTCCTGATTTTGACTGCCTCCTGTACAGCATGAGCATCATACGGATTCAAGATGGCTGGTGCGCTTCGCCTGTCCAGAGTATTGGTCTTAGGATTGATTTTGATGATTTTCGTATCGGGCACTTGCTTGACACATACGACAATGTGCATACTCTCTTTCCCCCTCCTCAAAATGTAAAACTATTAATTTGTAAGCGGTTACTTTTAGCTATTTTCGGATCAACATCGTTTTCTATAAATGAGGGTAATTATTATGCCTTGCAGAAAACGAGCAGATGAAAATAGCCGAATTTAAAGACTTATGTGACATTATTTTATGATCAATCCAGTAAAATACTTTTCACACAGCCTTATTTAAATAAAATGCTATGTAGTACGATATATGAATCGTATTACATGCATAGTACCAACAATTAAAAAAGTAGATAACATAGTTGAATTTGTTTTGTGAAATATGAGGTTCAAACATTCACGAATCTGAAGAAGTCTAATGTAAAAAAGTGATTGAAAGTAAAGAGACATATTGAGGTGTGTTAACAGTATGATGATAAGAAGCTATCTATGTTAAAAATATATAAAATAAACATATAAAAATATGATAAAAATCACACAAAGATATATTATCGTGAAAATTTGAGCAAATTGTTAAATTTTTCTCAAGTGCTAAAAGCATTGGCCGTTCCTTCGTGTTCCATTATTCCGTACATCCTCTGCCTTTTATCTTTGCCTATTATACAATTAGCCACCGCCCGTTTTACTGGCAGTGGCTAATTGTTTGCGTATGTCTGCATGTTATCACGCATGCGATAAAATATATTGTTTCTTTGTGAGCAGGATCATTTGCCTGAAAAGAATTTTAGTTTTTTGCCGCTGTAATTCTGTCTCCCTGCATAATGACTGATATTCATAAATCAGAGTGTCGAGCTCCTGGCTGCGGCGGACTGTTTCAGCACTTGTATATCCTGTTTCCAGTGCAGAAGCCACCATCAATTCCCTAACGCGATCGATTTCCTTCAACAAAGCATTTTGCGATTGATACACTTCTATATCTCCTCTACTACTTTAATTGCTTAATAAAATAAATAGATTACTTGAAGAATTATGTCAAATGCCTAGATGAATGTAAATAGAATCGCAAAATAAGACAAGATTCACGGCTGAAAAAATTTACTTCGACAAAGTTTGTGGTTTGTCCTGATTACTGGCTCACTTTTTCCTCTTCGTAAATAGGAACCCAGCCTTCAGTTGTAACGAAAATTCTAACTGCAACTACCTGTCTGTCGTCCTGAAGCGTAAAGTAGTGCCGTGTATTTTCAGGGACTGAGATCAAGTCTCCAGGATTCAGGAACACTTCAAAAAATTCTCCGTCCTTCCCCTGAATGACAAACACTCCATGTCCGCTGACAATGAATCTTACCTCATCATCTGTATGATGGTGTTCCTGCTTGAAATTCGCCAAAAGCTGATCAAGATTCGGTGTATTGTCTGACAGTGAAATGACGTCTTGAGCTTTGTAACCTCTGCGTGCAGAGATATCTTCAATCTCCTCCTTGAAGGCTTCGAGGATTTGTTGTTTTTCTTCATCCGTTAACAAGAATTTTTCTTGAAGATTTGCAGGCAATTTATTGATCTCCCATTTTTCATAGATGACTTCCTGTTCATTCAGAAATGCTTCAACCTGCTGTTCATCGAGTATTCTTTCCTGTGTGTTTTGCTTTACGATAAATGCCATGTGAATCTCTCCTTTAGTTTAATTGTTTGCTGAACGATTCCTTAGACGACCTTGAACAGTTGGAATGGTTTGTGTTCGAGCAGCCTTAACTGGTAGCGGAATAAAAATTCCGTAGCCTCAAGAATTTTCTTTGCTTCAAATGCATTCCTTCCCCAAACAGTAATTCCATGGTTACGGATCAAAACCGCGCCAGTATCCCCTTTAACGTGCTCTGAAAATGCCTTTGCCAGGGTTGGTATATGTGCATAATTCGGAATAATAGGAATCTTAAGAACAGCATCTTCCTCCCAAATATTAAATGCCTTAATCAATTCCTGCCCCTGGAATTGTACCTCCCCCCTGTCTCCATAGACCTCGGAGATGACATTGTTGTCAATGGTATGCACATGGAGGCTGCAGCCAGCGTCTGTCTTTTTGTATACCTCGACATGCAGCAGTGTCTCAGCCGATGGCTTTAAACATGTTTCGTCAACCGGACGGCCGAATTGGTCAACAAGCAAAAAGTCTTCATCCGTCCGTTTACGCTTATCTTTCCCGCTCGCCGTTACAAGGAATTGCACCGGGTCACTGTTCACTTTAATTGCCAGGTTGCCGCTCGTTCCCATGAACCAATCACGCTCAGCCAGTTCTGCTTTGACGTCGGCCAGCTCTTCCCACTTACTTTCTAATGAGCTCATCCTCTCACCCCTGTCTCAGTTTTAAGTGCTTCAATACAGTCATAAAACGTTTCAAATGGTCTATGTTCTATCTCCCATTCTTCGCATTTATCCTTTAAGTAGTCTCTGGCAAGCACAAGATCTGCTTGTTTTGCAGCTTCCAGATCAGTTACGGAGTCCCCGATGACGATTTTATAGGCGCTGCTTTTTTCAAGTTTTCTCATGATGGATGGTTTACAGCAGCCGCAATCATTTGAACATTGATCATCGCAGCTGTTGGGCCATTCAATTTTTATCGTTTCTCCTGAAAAATCCGAACTGTTGCAGTAAACGCCAGCGAGGGGTCCGAATTGTTGAATGATAGGTTCTACGAAAAAATCAATTCCCCCGCTGACGATGTAAACAGGTATGCCTTCATCGCTCGCATAATCCAGGAATTCCTGAAAGCCTTGGCGGATCCTGGCATTCTGTACAGCAAACTGAATAATTTCTTCCTTTTTGGAGACCGGCAGTAGGGAAAACATTTTCCCTACTCCTTCCCTGATTGAAATACTGCGGTCAAGCACTGCTTCTTTAATCTCATCCCAGCCATCAGGCGCGAATTCTTTCATGATGGCAATGATATTGTCCTTTTCGGTTACTGTTCCGTCAAAGTCACAAAAAATAACTGGCTGTCTCACTTTGCCACCGCCTCTGACGAACCCCACAGACCTAAAGCTGTTTTCAACTCAGCATGCTCCAGCGCGCCTTCTTCAAGGCTTTTTTCCTGGAGTACGGTTTCAATAGCCTGTCTGAATGCCTTGCCGCCTCCCTGCGCTCCACCAGGATGACCATGGACACCTCCGCCTGCATTTATGATTGAATCTACTCCAAAATCATTAATTAACAGCGGCACCATTCCAGGATGTATGCCTGCCGATGGAACGGGAAATGCTCTCTTGAATACATCCTTGGATGTAAGTGCATCCGCAATGGAGAGTGCCTGCTCCTTTTCCAGGGCCACACTTCCATAAGGAGATGGGAATAGGGAAAAGTCTGCACCCGCATAGCGGATTAGCTTGCCGAGCAGCAATGAATGGGAAAAACCATATTCATCAGCCGATGTCAGCGCCCCACTAACCGCAGGGTGAGCCATGATTGGAATGCCGATTTCATCATCTTCTCTTAATTCCTGCAGGACATCGAGGCCATAGGCGAACACATTGAACAATAGCGCGTCAGCTCCAAGTTCAGCCGCTTTTCTGGCTTTGTCTTTCAACTGTGAGGTCCTTCCTGTCAGATTGGCCGCGTATAAGGTCCTGTGCCCAGTAGTTTCATAGACTTCCTCGAGAACCTGTTTACCAAACGTGACTCTCTTTTCGATCGGTGTAAGCTCATTCTCGAAGAGGATTTCGTCGTCCTTGATCAGATCCACTCCTCCAAGGCTTTGCTTTTTAAGCTGTTTTAGCAGGAAGTCCATATCACGTCCGATGACCCCTTTGAAGATGCTCATGAGCAACGGGCGATCATGGACACCAAGCTTCCTCCTGATTCCTTCAATCCCGAAGCGAGGACCCGGGAAGGCTTTTTTCAATTCTTTACCAAATTCAAGATCAACCAGCTTTACTTTGCCATCAAGCGAGAGTTTACCAAAAACAGTTGTCAAAATGGCTGGCAGGTCTGATGAAAAATTGAGGGCAGGATAAGCGATTTTGATTGTTGCCACTGTTTCTGAATTGTGGTCCAGACTTGAACCTTCTACAGAAACCACTCTCCCCTTATGCTTTTTTAATTGTCTTTGGTCCAGTTCCGGCAGGTCAGTCCAGGAACCCACTGTCAAACCAAGAGCGATTCCCTCTGCTTTTTTCTCCGGATTATGTTTGGCGTCATGGACTATGTAGGTCGCTGTAATTTCACTCATGAAGATCAATTCCTTTCAGTAGAAAAGCGCAAGCGCCTTGTCCAGCCCCGACAAGCGTTGGAGGGCCGGCCAGTGAAGTCGTTCTTTGACTTCATTGGCCGGACCGAAACGATCGAGGGGCTAGGCGCTGGAGCTAGACATTAATTTATTAACAAATAAAAAAACCTCTTCACAAAGAAGAGGTTAGAAAATACACTAAACTCTTCTCATCTTTCAGCTTTCGCTGCAAGAATTAGCACCGTGCCCAGCTATCGCTGGATCGGTTGCCGGGCTTCATCGGGCTCGTCCCTCCGCCTGCTCTTGATAAGAAAATAATTTAATCAAGTTATTTAATTGGTTAAAGTAAATTTGTTAATTAGGATTATGTCAGGTTCGCATTTCAATGTCAACTATTTTTTTTGAATATTTCCAAGCTTTCAATTCTGCTGACTGCTTCACGCATTCTCTCTTCCGAAGTCAGCAAGCCAACCCTCACAAAACCCTCACCATGCTCACCGAAGCCTACGCCAGGTGCAACGGCTATGTGTGCTTTTTCCAGCAAGTAATCCGCGAATCCAACTGAAGTGAATGGTTCCGGAACCTTCAGCCAGGCAAAAAATGAGCCTTTTGGGGCAGACACCTGCCAGCCAATCTTTGTCAGACCGTCAATAAGTACGTTTCTTCTAGATTCATATAAATCATTCAACTCAGCGACGCATTCCTGGGGTCCCAGCAAAGCTTCCGCTGCTGCTTCCTGCACCGCACCAAACAAGCTGACATACATATGGTCCTGCAGCAAATTGATTGCGGCAATCACACTCTTATTACCTGCCGCAAAACCAACACGCCAACCTGCCATGTTATAGGTTTTGGACAGCGTATAAATTTCGATTCCTACGTCCTTCGCGCCTTCGGACTGTAAAAAGCTTTGCGGGCGGTTCCCATCAAAGCCAATTGCTCCATACGCAAAATCGTGCACTACACAGATTTCATTTTTTCGAGCCAGCTCGATTGTCTGGTCAAAAAACTCTTTATCGGCCACTGCACCTGTAGGATTATTGGGATAGTTAAGAAACATCAGCTTCGCTTTTTCCAATTGTTCGGCAGTTAACTCATCATAATCAGGGAGAAAATCATTCTCTTCACGAAGTGGCATCGTTACCATCTTTGCCCTGGCCAGCTCGACTCCAGACCAGTAGTCAGGATAGCCGGGATCAGGAACAAGAATCGTATCCCCAGGATTCAACAGACATTGAGGAATTTCTACTAGGCCGGCCTTGCCTCCGAATAGGATGGCAATTTCTTCTTCTGGATCAAGGTCAACTCCGTACTCCCTTTTATAAAATGCTGCCGCAGCCTCTTTTAACGAACGCTGTCCTCTGAAGGGGGAATATTTATGGTTCACCGGATTCTCTCCAGCTCGCTTCAATTTTTCAACAATATGCGTTGGTGTCGGTTGGTCAGGGTTTCCCTGCCCCAGATTGATAATGTCTGCCCCTTTTTCTGTATATGCGCCAACCTTTTGCACCAGTGAAGCAAAAAATTGCTTGGGCAGGCTTTTCAGTAAATCCGATTGTGTAAATTCCATTTTTTCTCACCTGCTTAGGAAATATATTATTATTTGAAAATTTTAATTTGAAATTCTAGTCACAAATGATATAACGTAAATAGTAACTTGTAAAGAAATAATTTTCAGAAATTATGGCGGTGATCAATGATGAAATTTAAAATAGCTTGTCTGCAAATGGATATTGCGTTTGGGGATCCTGCAAATAACTACAAACATGCAGCTAAACTGATGGAACAGGCAAATGCCCAAAAACCTGATATTACAGTCCTCCCCGAACTATGGACTACCGGATATGATCTCGATAATTTAAAAACCACAGCAGAAGCAGGGGCACAAACAGCCAAAGCGTTTTTCAAGGATGCAGCTGTGAAATACAATTCGCATTTCATTGGCGGATCTGTTGCCAATAAAACAGAATCAGGCATTGAAAATACACTTCTTGTATTCGACAAAAATGGAGATCAGGCAGGAACCTATAGCAAGCTTCATTTGTTCAAGCTGATGGATGAGCATTTGCACCTGGCTGCCGGAAAGGGAAAAGGGCTGTTTTCCTTGGATGACCATAAATTTGCCGGCCTGATCTGCTATGATATCAGGTTCCCTGAATGGGTCCGTGCCCATGCACTAGATGATGTCGAAGCGATGTTTGTAGTCGCTGAATGGCCTATCCAGCGTATGGAGCACTGGAGGGCATTGCTCATCGCCCGTGCGATTGAGAACCAATGCTTTGTGGTTGCCTGCAACCGTGCTGGCTCTGACCCCAACAATACATTCGCCGGCCATTCGATGGTTATTAATCCATGGGGTGAAGTAATCGCTGAAGCTGGGGAAGGAGAGGAAATCCTTACTGCCGAAATCGATCTCGTCGAGGTTACGGAGGCAAGGAGCAGGATTCCTATCTTTACCGATCGCAGGCCAGAATTTTATTAATTTCCATTTAAATGAAAAACCGCCAAAGACTAAGCCTGTGGCGGTTTTCATGCTTCATCATAGGGAATCACTCAGGTTTTGCCCACATTTCTTCAGGGTTCAATTCATAGATCCCATTTTCACGATACATGTAATGATTGATGATGAATTCTCTCCTGATTGTCGCATAATCCTCATGGAACTTCGTGATATATTCGTTCAGCTCCTTTTCCGGATATTTTTTCCCGGCTATCAGACCACGAACCATATATTCGAAGACCATCAGCTTTTTCTTGCGTTGTGCCGGAATATTTTTTAGTTTTCCATCCTTCGTCAGGAAATTCTCGATCACCTTTTGCCTTTCGATATTTTGCTCGACCATTGCATCCACCTCCCCTTCTTTTTTCTGTATTAATTTTCCTAGCGTCCTTGCCTGTTGCTTGATTACTGACTCATTCAGGTGAAAATAAATCGTATTTTTATCCCTGCGTTCAACAATCACATTGATATCACGTAATTTCTTGATATGATGGGTAATCGTTGGCGGGGTAAGACCCAGCTTTCCGGCAATCGCCTGGCCATGCAATGGCCCATTGGCAAGTAATGCTATGATCCTGATCCTTGTAGGATCTCCCATCGCTTTATGGAAAGCGACTATTCTGTCCAATTGCATAGAACCACTCCGATAGATTTAATGTTTATCTAATTAGGTGTATATCTAATATAAATCATTCTGCCGGAAATTTAAAGGGGCTATTTGGAAATTTTTGATTTTTAATGGATTGGTCGTACCGTAGACAATGAAAAAAACGCCTGATTGATTTCAATCAGACGTTTCCTTGGTTACTGGCAAATAAATATGAAAGATCGTTCCGTGCCCCACTTCGCTCTCTATTTCAATTGTACCCCCGTGTTCTTCAACGATTTTGAAACTCACCATCAGGCCGAGTCCTGTTCCTCTCTCCTTTGTGGTGTAAAAAGGTTCCCCTAGCTTTTTAATTTGTTCAGCCGGAATTCCTTCACCTTCGTCCTTGATGCAAATATGTATTCTGTTCCCAGGGGCCTGACTGACGGTCACAGTCACAAAGCCGCCTTTTGACATAACTTCTATTGCGTTTTTTATGATATTGATAAATACCTTTTTTAATTGATTAGGTTCACACATAAGATCTGGCAATTCACCGTCATAAATGGTTTTGATTTGCACATCGTGGAGCACCGCCTGGGCGGTCAGAAGAGACACGGTCTCATTCATGATCTTTGAAATATCTGTATATTCGAATTTAATAGATTGAGGTTTTGCCAAAACCAGGAATTCATTGATGATTGAATCAATCCTTTGCAGTTCGGTCTTGATTACCTGGAAATATAGCGAATAAGCATCACCCGAGCTGCTCTCTAGCAGCTGGATGAACCCTTTTAGAGCTGTCATCGGATTGCGGATTTCATGAGCGATGCCTGCAGCCAGTTCCCCTAACATATTAAGAGTATCTGATTTATGCAGCTGGGCTTCCATCTCAATTTTTTCAGTGATGTTCCTGAAAACAACGAGATTCAAGTTATCGACCAAATGACGTTTGATACTGTATTCAAAATGCTTCATCCGGCCATCTTCATAGGGAATGGTAATCCTGCCGTCCAGCCTCCCTTTTCGAAGCAGTGCCTGTAACTTTTCATCAATTAATTCTTCGGAAAGTCCCAGATTCATGAAAAGCATCCTAAAGTTTTCCTCTTTCAGGTCCTCAGGCTTCAATTCGAGTTTTTCTAAACCTGAAGGATTAATCTCGTAGTGTTTACAATCTTCATCCCAAAGAATCATTCCTTCAAGCGATCCTTCAAAAATTCTCCTGAAACGCTCTTCACTTTTCCGGAGCTGCTGTTCCATATGATAACGGTCACTGGCATCACGGACAATTGTCATGTGATAGCCATCGCCGGCATTAAGCTTTACAGTAAATTCGAGCAGCCTCTTCTCCCCATTCGGCAGAAGAAAGAACGCTTCTTCACGCAATGCTCCTTTTTCATTGATCGTTTGTTTCATCGCTTTATATTTCTCGTCTTTTTGATAAATGAAGTCTGATATTTTATGTTTTAACATTTCGTCATGAGTGAGCCCAAAAATTTTACAGGTTGCTTCATTTACTTCAATGATTTTCCCGCACTTGCCCCAAAACACGATTCCATCCAATGTTTCCATGAAAAAAATTTTTAACAAACCATCATCCGTAATGATTTTTTCAGTAAAATTTGTAGCCCGGCCTTCTGCAGGGACCATATATACAAAAGAGTCAGATGCTGTTCTCTGATCATTATTGAACTTCTCTTTTAATGAGGAATTTTCTTGTTCTAAAGCGGCTATTTTTTCCTTCAGTGCCTTAATTTCATCTGCCATGCTAGCACTACTCACCAGAAAGCCTCCTTGCCGGATTCCCATTTTTCTAGTAATTTCTACATGGATGGTAAAAATCCCTTTAAAGTCGCGATTATTTTCTGAAGATCCGCAAACTTTCCAGCGAGGGATTATTCAACATAGTCTGGCAGTGACGGCTTGCTCTATGAAAAAGAGAAGCCAGGTCAATGGCTTCTCTTCGTATTTTATAGGTATTCGTTCTCATGCTTAGCCTTCAGGCGCTGCCATCTTTTCTCGACTTCTTCTTCAAATTCCACAAGCATATCCTTATTTTCTTCTTTCAAAAGATGCTTGGTTTTACCCATATACTTCAACCAGTCTGCCAACGGAATTTTCTTGTTTTTGGCTTCTGGATCATAAGTGATGTTTGTAATTCCTTGTTCCACCTCATAAAGCGGGAAGAAGTTCGAATTCACTGCTGCTTCGACAATTGTCTGGCCAAATCGGTCCTCTGATTTCCAGTTGAGCGGGCATGTGATCAATAGCTTACCGTAAACTGTGCCTACATTTTGCGCATACCACTGTGCCTTTGCAGCCTTCTTCACAAGGTCCTGCGGGAAAGCTTCTGTCCCAGTGAATACATAAGGGATATTGGTAGCTGCCATGATCTGGGCTGTATCCTTATGGTGGAATGCCTTACCCTTTTGTGCCTTTCCTACGTTAGATGTGCTCGTCATGTGTCCGAAAGGCGTGGAATAGGACAGCTGTGAACCAGTATTCATATAACCCTCATTATCGTATTCAAGCATGATCAGCTTGTGACCGCGAAGTGCTGTACCAATAGCCGATCCCATTCCGATGTCCATACCGCCATCACCGGTAACCATCACGAAGGTTGCATCTGCAGACACTTCGATTTCGCCGCGTCGCTTCAGTTCAAGGAAGGCCTCAAGCGTTCCTGATAACGTTGCCGCTCCATTCTGGAACAGATTATGGATTGTCGTCTGCTTATGAGATGTATGAGGATACGCTGTTGTAACAACGTACGCACAACCAGTTTGGAAAAGAATGACGAGATCTCCTTCAATCCCTTTAAAGAACAGCTCCAATCCGCCAAAGATTCCGCAGCCGGGGCATGCACCATGTCCTGATGCAATACGTTTCGGCTTGGAAGTCAAAGCTCTTAAAGGCGGAATTTTGACATTCAATTTATTTTTTTCTTCATCCCTTGATACCTGGATCAGCCCTGACTTATAGACATCCCCGTGCTGCGGTTCAATGACCTGCTTCAATACCTTTTCAGGATCTCCAGCAACGTGTCCATAGTAGTCGAACGGCTTTTCTGCGTAACCTTTTTCCATTGCATCAACCGCCATGGTGAAAAATGCTTCCGCATCATCTGCATAGAAATCTTTGCCGCCAAGCCCAAACACTCTGCTCTGGACGATTGTCGCATTGCTCTTATCTTCCTGAAGTGCTGATTTAATTTCGTGTGTAAGATTAGGACCATTTCCTCCGTAGGAATCAGCACGCTCACCTACAAGAAGTGATTTCACATTTTTCAATGCTTCCCTGATTTCCTGTGCCGGGAATGGGCGAATGATGTTTGGACTGATGACGCCGGCTTTGATTCCCTTCTCGCGAAGTCTGTCAACAACATCCTTGGCAGATTCTGCTGCCGAATTCAACAGGAACAAGGCAACATCTGCATCTTCCATTTTATATAGGTCGAGAATATCATAGCTGCGTCCTGATAGTTTCGCATATTCTGCAGCTACTTCCTTATAGACATCCTTCGCTTTGTAAATCGCTTCTGATTGCTGGAAGTGGTTGTTCATCAAGTCGTCGCCATTCATATGGGCGCCGATTGTCAATGGCTTCTTTGGATCCCTGGCAAAATTATATTCAGTCGGTGCCTCGCCAACAAATCTCTGTACTATAGCACGGTCTTTAAAATAGTTCACTTTACGCTTTTGGTGGGATGTAAAGAACCCATCATATGCAACCATTACAGGCAGGCGCACATCTGAGTGTTCTGCAATCTTCAGTGCCATAATGTTCATATCGTACACAGCCTGTGGAGTCCTGGCAGTAAGGATCACCCATCCTGTATTTAAGGCGAAATACAGATCCGAGTGGTCGCCGCGGATATCCAGCGGACCACTGATTGATCGAGTTACCAGGTTCAGGACCATTGGATAACGTGTACCTGATTGGACTGGAAGCTGCTCCAGCATATACATCAACCCGTTCGCACTGGTCGCGTTGAATACGCGGGCTCCGGTTGCTGCTGCACCGTAACAGATCCCTGCGGAGCCATGTTCTCCATCAGCAGGGATCAATTTGATATCATGCTCACCTCTTGATTTCATCATATCCAGATATTGCGCAACTTCTGTAGAAGGGGTAATCGGGAAATAGCCCATAATATGATAATTGATCTGAGCTGCCGCCATAGCCGCCATTTCATTTCCGGATTCAAAGGTTGTCACCTGTTCTGCTGTACTCATTGCCTTTACGTTTTCTTCAAGAATGGACATTAAGAAACCCCTCCAGTCACATAAGGATAGTTATGTTTTACTTGATTCTCCTCGGCATAGCCGATCATTTCCCTCAGCTCGCTCAACGCCGTAGTTGGACATGCCTCGACACACTTCAGGCAGCCTTTGCAATATTGATAATCAATTCCCTTAAGGAACATCTGCTTTCTGCCGCGTTTGTCTTCTCCTTCTTCCCAAACAAAGCAATAATCTGGACATGCAGTATCACATGCAGCGCAGTTGATGCATTCCTGCTGATTGAATTGAGGCAGGAACCCCTGTCTAGAACCGCTCAGATCCTTAAGGACACTATTTGCCTGGGCAGTGATGACTCCGCCGATTTCCTGTGTTTGATACCCAAGAAACGGCAAAGGACGCTCGAATTTCTTGCCTTGAGCCCCTTCTTCCGGTATATACGTTTTGAATTGAACTTCATTGTAGCCTCTCTCAAAGGTCCTGATATTCGGCTCTACAAAATGAGGATATTTTTTTTCAAACGTTTTGCGGATAACATTTTTCATCGCTCCAGGGTCAAGGAAATCAAGGATGCGGTACAACGCTCCCAGCATCGCTGTATTTACCTTTGTTTTTTCCTCGACAGCAATTGAAAGTGCATCGACAATTGCCAGGGTTCCGTGCTCTAGATTAAGATCTTTTTTGATGTCGTCAAAATCTCTCGTTGAATTGACCAAAAGAATACCGTCCGGTCGCAGTCCGCTGACTACATCGACCATTTTATAAAGTGCTTCATGGAATACACCGACCACATGCGGCTCTTCTATCGGACTGTGGACCCTGATTTCAGTTTCAGGTTCACAGAAGCGGACAAAGCTTTTTACCGGTGACCCCTTCTTCTCCGATCCATAAGAAGAAAAGTTGGAACCGTTCAAACCGAGACCGAGGACACCTGCTTCCGCAAGCATCTTTCCTGCAAGGTTTGCGCCAAGGCCTCCAATCGATTCAAGTCTTATCTCATAAAACCCTAATTCATTTTTCTTCGGTAAGATAGACATAATCTCCCTCCCCAATTTGGTTGTTAAGGTAATTGACTTAAAAACATTCCCCAATAATATTTTATAGACTTTAAGTTCATTAAGCTGTGACATAAATCAAACATTAGAGCTTTTTTATTGAAACACACCCAAAAAAATTTAATATAGGCCGTATGTTATAATGAAAAAGCTTTTATATAACAGAGACAAATTTGTAATAGCACAGAACCATATTCAGGAATTGGTTCCTTTATTTAGAGCAATTAGCCTAGTTTGATTTATCCATGGAAGGGTAAAAAAGGGTTAGTATTTTGGGGGTCTCTAATTAAGGGAGGAAATATGAAACAACGAGATTACTACTTTGACAATGCCAAGTTCATCTTGATTTTTTTCGTCGTATTTGGCCATCTTTTGCGCTCGTTCATTGAAGACAATGAAATGATCTATAATCTTTATAAAGTCATTTATACATTCCATATGCCAGCCTTCATCCTTGTTTCCGGTTTTTTTGCGAGGGGCTTCAATAAAAAAGGCTATGTAATGAAAATTGCCAAAAAATTAATACTGCCTTATTTCATCTTTCAGATGATCTATTCTGTTTTCTATTATTTCCTGTACAGCAAGTCTACTTTTACGATGGACCCGCTTAATCCACACTGGTCCCTATGGTTTTTGATCAGTCTTTTCTGCTGGAACATCATGCTGATTGGCTTTGCAAGACTTAACGCTCCTATTGGATTGTTGGTTGCCTTTGGATTGGGATTAGGTGTCGGCTATGTAGACTGGATATCCAACTACCTGAGCCTATCAAGGACCTTTGTCTTCTTTCCATTGTTCCTGCTTGGGTACCACTTGACGAAGGACCATATAAAAACATTGACAAGGCCCGCCTTCAAGGCTGGTGCATTGGTAACCTTCGCGATTGTCTTTTTTGGGTTCTATTTCAATCCAGATATAGACTATAAATGGCTTCTCGGTTCTAAACCATATTCATTGATGGAAGCAGCTTCGATATCAAGCATGTTCACACGGTTAGGCTTTTATCTATTAAGCCTGCTGATGGTTTTCAGCTTCCTGACCATTGTCCCGAAGAAGCAATATTTCTTTACAGACCTTGGCAAGAATACACTATATGTTTATCTGCTGCATGGATTTTTTGTACGAACCTTCCGCGAAAGCGAAGTCCAGGACTTCTTCCATAGTCCCGAGCGCTTCCTCTTGCTGGCGGCCATCGCCTTGCTGCTGACCTTCCTGTTGTCCAGCAAATACGCTGCCGCCATCGCACAACCGCTGATCGAATTCAAGACCTCACGGATCAGCCGGCTAAAATTAAGGTTTAACGCTATACTTCGCTTCTATCGTCGGAAGCTTTCAAGCCAGTAAATTTAGGATGAGATTTTAAGAGGCTGTCAAAATGGACCATATGTCCTTTTTGACAGCCTCTTTTCCTTATTCTCCTATTGAATTCAACCTGTCTTTTTTGTCCAAACTGAGATATAATTAAAAGTTGATTTGCTGCTGGATTTTTATAAAGGAGATTTTTCTATGAATATCGTTTTAACAACGCTTAACGCGAAATATATACACACAAACCTTGCAATCAGGTACCTGAAGGCATATGCTCAGCCTGAGTTTGACGTAAATCTTGTTGAGTATACCATCAAGGATCCTGTGATCAATATTGTGTCTGACTTGATTCAAAAGCAGCCTGATATTATTGGATTCAGCTGCTATATCTGGAATATTGAAGAGAGTATCAAAGTCATCAAGATGATTAAAAAAATCAACCCTGACATTAAAATCGTCGCAGGCGGCCCTGAGGTCACTTATGATGTCCTGGATTGGATGAAGGAAGTGCCGGAATTTGATTTCATTGTCATCGGTGAAGGTGAACAAACCTTCAAGCAGCTTCTTTCTGCAATGGCTTCTGGAGCAGGGTTTACGGAAGTACCTGGGATAGCCTATCGAAAGGGCGACAGCATCTCTATGAATCCTCAACAGAATAAGCTGGATTTAAAAGAGCTTCCGTCCCCATATCGGTTTGACGAAGACCTCCCACATCTTTCTAAAAGGGTAACCTATCTCGAAACAAGCCGCGGCTGCCCATTCAGCTGCCAATTTTGCCTATCTTCCATTGAAGTCGGTGTCCGCTACTTCGACAGGGAAAAGATCAAGGAAGATATCCGTTATCTAATGGCAAATGGTGCGAAGACCATCAAATTCGTCGACAGGACGTTCAATATCAGCCGAAGCTATGCAATGGAAATGTTTCGTTTCCTGATAGATGAACATCTGCCAGGGACAGTGTTCCAGTTTGAAATCACAGCTGACATCATGCGGCCTGAGGTTATTCAATTCCTGAATGATGAAGCGCCTGCCGGCTTGTTCCGCTTTGAAATTGGCGTACAGTCGACTAATGATTATACAAATGAGTTGGTCATGAGGAAACAGAATTTCGACAAGCTAAAGCGTACCGTAACAATGGTAAAGGATGGCGGCAAAATTGATCAGCATCTTGATTTAATTGCAGGTTTGCCGGAAGAGGATTATCAATCGTTCAAAAAGACGTTTAATGATGTATTTGCCATGCGGCCCGAAGAATTGCAGCTTGGCTTCCTGAAGATGCTCAGAGGGACAGGTTTGAGACTCAGGGCTGAACAGCATGATTATGTGTACATGGATCATTCTCCATATGAAATCCTCGGAAATAATGTCCTTGATTTCAATGACATCATAAAAATCAAACAGGTTGAAGACGTTCTTGAAAAATATTGGAATGATCATCGGATGGACCGTACTGTAGAATATCTGGTCACTAAGGTATTTCCATCACCATTTGATTTCTTCCAGGACTTCGGCTCTTATTGGGAGACAAAAGGTTGGTCCCGGATCGGGCATCAGCTTGAGGACTTGTTCAAGAGACTATACAACTTCCTTCGTGAAAAAGGTGTGGAAAATTTAGATTCGATCGAGAGCTTGATGAAATATGATTACCTGGCCAGCATGAAACACAAGCCACGGAAGCCATGGTGGGAACTTAGTCTGGACAAGCAGGATCGTTCTGAACTATACCGGGGAATCATCCAGAAACCTGCCGCCCTTGGCAATCAGTACTCTGAAATGAATATTAGTGAAAAGGATTTATATAAACACACTTTGCTTGAGGATATCACTATTGACCTGGTGAAGTTTATGGAAGATGGAGAAATCGAGCACTCTCCTTCTTATATGCTTGTATATTTTGATTCTAAGTTGAATACTCCACAGTTTTTCACTTTTAAAATGGAAGATGTAAAGCCGGCTTAATGCCGGCTTTTTATTTTGGCTCGCATCATTTGCAGTCTTTATCTGCTTTATTTTTCGCTTTTTTGCTATTAAAAGGAATTTCATACAGTTTACCAGCATTTATATCGCCAAATTCCATGCCAAATTCAACATTCAAAGGCTTTTGGTGCCGACCTTCATGCTTTTTCATCACGATCTTCCTTTCCTGCCTTGCTTTGAATTTCTGTTTGCAAATTTGCCAGGATCTTCACCGTGGGCAAACTCTGCAGAGAATTCACTTTCCTGAAGGTTTTTCTTAGGTGTGTTTGTATATTTAGCCAAAGCATTTCTTTCTGCCTTCCGTTTAGCCATTCTAACCACCTCCATACTCCTATTTTTTTCAATAAAAGATTACCTATGTACTAATTTGATTACCTAATTTTACAAAGGGGATTTCCTGATAAAAAACAGAATGAAACAAAAAATAAGCTCAAAAAGGAGGAGCAGAAATGGAAAAAAAAGAACGAGAGCTAAAACCATTGGATATTGAGGATACATTGCCTCACCAAATTAACGCTCCTAGTTTCAAGGACACTGGCATTGAAATGAAGGCGCCTTTCAAGAATGAACATGGTGTTATCATTGGAGACAGCCTGTACGCGTCCGAAAACTCCCCTCTTGAGAATTGGACTGACGAGACAGATCCCGCAGTCATGGCTGGTGATGAATGGGTTCATCCTACCAACGATATTGGCTGGAACACTGCGGAAAACAGAGAGCTTCTGGAAGAAAAGAGAAAGCCGCAGGGCTATCCATTCATGCACCCTACAAAAGATGTGAGCAAAGGCCAGGACTAGCAAAGTTTTCTGCCATTAGAACTGACAGATGTTTAAAAGCACAAAAAAATCCGGCATAACCCGGATTTTTTTTCTTTAACCTATGATCACTCGTTCTTGTGGATAATGAATTGCTTCTTTCTCTGTTTTTCCGCCAATGATCAACAGGAAGGAGATCACACCTACCCTTCCGATGAACATCAGAATAATCAGTACCATTTTTCCAATATCCGAAAGCTCTGGTGTGATTCCCATGGATAGCCCAGTTGTTCCAAAAGCCGATGCGACTTCAAATATGATCGCCAATAGCGTCTGGTTCTCTGTCATCATCAGAATAAGGACTGCAAAAAAACAAATAAGGACAGCCATGATGGATACAACCAAAGACTTGATTATATCGTCCTGATGCAATTCTCTATTAAATATTTTGATAGCCCTTCTGCCCCTTGCAAAGTGGTAAAGGAACAAGAGATTAAGCGCAAAAGTAGTCGTCCGGATCCCTCCGCCAACAGAGCTTGGAGATGCACCAATAAACATCAAAGCTGCCATCAGGAATAAGGTAGGATCGGTAAAATCATTTACATCCATCGTCGCCAATCCACCACTTCTGGTTGTGGTCGACTGGAAAAAAGCATAAAAGAATGAATCCAACAATGATTTATCAGATAAGAAATGATTATACTCCAGTGCCCAGATTGCAACCGTCCCGAAAATAAGGAGGCCAAGGAAAGTAATAGTTGTGATCTTGAGAAAAAGGGTGAAACGAAATGGGTGACTTTTTTTCCTTCTGAAAAGGAAACTCTTCAGTTCAACCAGTACAGGGAATCCAATAGCACCAAGGGTAATCAACAGCATATTGATGGTAACCACAAAATAATCCTGTGCATACGGAATCAGGGAGGCTCCTGTTATATCGAATCCTCCATTTGTCGTGGCACTGACGGATGAAAATAATCCATGGAGGAAAGCTTCTTGCCATGTCGGATAGTATTTTAAAAAATATAACCCTAATAGCAATGCCCCTATTAATTCAATAATGACAATAATCACAAGAATTTCTTTCAGCAGCTTCACAAGGCCTGCCATGGAAGTCTGATTCTGGTCCATCATGATCAATCTTCGCTCTTTGAGCCCGATTTTCTTCCTGATGATCAGCCAGAAGAATGTACCAAGTGCCATCACACCAATACCGCCGAACTGCAGGACGAACATGAGAATGAAAATTCCGGGTACAGTAAAAGTATCGCGGACGCTAATGACCGAAAGCCCGGTAACACTCACGGCACTTGCTGCAGTGAATAACGCATCCATGAAAGTCCATTTAGCACCGGGCTGGATGGCAACAGGCAAACTTAATAAGCTCATCGAGACAACTACCGCTATCATATAGTACGCAACGATAATTTGTGCAGGTGATAATTTGTCTAATCTTCTTCTTATATTAATCCACATAATTGCTTCCTTTCAGCCCTCATTCATATACATACCTATGATAAAGAATATCACCTGAATAATAAAGTACTTTCTTGCAATCATCGTCTCATCATCAAAACACGGTAAACATTATCCAAAAGGATAAAAGATTACCATTCATGAACTTACAAGCATTGCTTAAACTAACATTACAGAGAAAATCTCTCTGTATACTATCAAAGGAGATGACATCAATGGCTCGAAATTCAAATAAATTGCTTGTTCCTGGCGTTGAACAATTCATGGACCAGGTTAAATATGAAATTGCTCAGGAATTCGGAGTTAGTCTCGGTTCTGATACAGTTTCCAGAGCAAACGGTTCAGTTGGCGGAGAGATCACAAAACGCCTTGTTCAGCAGGCACAGGCACAGCTCTCAGGAAAAGGCCAACAATAATATTGAGATCCAGCTATATATAAGATTTCCATTACGTCCCAAACAATTGAATATGACATGGAAAAAAGTCCGGATCGAAATCCGGACTTTTAAAATACTGGCTATTTTTTACCATTATTGCCTTTGTTTTCACCCTGAATGGCTTGCTTTTTACCTGATTGGCCTCTGTTGTTCTCAGTAGGCCCTTTTTGTGAATTAGGCTTTTTTTCATTTTTATATTGTTTTCCGTTATGAGCAATATTTTTATTAGGCTTATTGCCTGTATCAGAATGCTTGTTGTTATCCTGACCACGATTGTTTTTATCACTATTGTTGTTTCCCCTGCTTTGTTCAGGGAGAGACGGCTTTTCTTGTTTCGCTTTCCCGCTTTCACTTTCAGGATCATTCTTCTTTAACTGACCTGGCGGTATCTTCTTTTCTGGCTGTGGAGCAACAGAAGGTGCAGGCAGATCTTTCTTCACAGGCTCTGGCTTGGCGTTTTGACCTTTATCAGCCGGCTTTGCGGCAGGCTTCGATTTTTGCTTTTCTTTATAGACACCAATTGTGATTCCCTGCTTTTTTGCCTTCTCCCTTTCTTCACTTGTTGCTTCCATTACCTTTAAATCCAGGTCTTCTTTTTGTACTGAACTTTTAATTTCAGAAATCTTCTTTTCTAAAACCCGGTCTACAGATTCTTTTGCCTTCTTATTATGAACTGTTGCGATGACAACATCATTTTTTTCTTTAAAGAATCCATCTTCCTCGATTTCCTCGAGGATCATCTCTGCGACCCTGGCCGCATCTTCCTTTTTCCAATCCTTTATTTTCCCGATGATTTCTTCCCCTTCAGGGTTGTAGCCTTTCATGCGCAGGACCTTTAATTCATCATTGACTGCCAATTCAATGCTTGGATTCACATCAATGGACATGTAGGCGTACACCTGGCCGTTTTGATATGCAGGAACGAGTGCAGTCATAACAAGCATTAATGCCGCAGCAAGTGCAATGGTTTTCCCCTTGAAGCTATTTAAAAACCATAGATTGAATTTCTTTTCTTTAACTGCTTGCGTTTCTGGAAAAAAATGAATTTCTTCTCCTACCTGATAATCTTGTTGAAGCTTTCGGGCCCGTAAAAACTCGCCTTCGGGGGTCAACAATGTTAGGTAAAGATCATTGATTTCGAGGATAACCCCTTTTCTCATGTCTCTAACACCCCTTTAATATAATCCTTTAAATATACATAATCCCCAATTAATATAAGTGCAATTGCAATAATATATTTTCTGTTTCTCTCTATGGTTTTTCTGCTTACTTTGACCATGTCTTCCAGTTGCTTGATCGGAAGGCGCTTTTTATCTAGAAGCAAATTCTTTAGTTCCTCATTCTCAACCATGGATTTTGCAACAAGCATCGCGTTCTTCCGGGCATCCGCATGCTTAGGCGACTGCTCGAGCAGATCCTGGAAAGACAAATCAAATTCTTTCAGTACAGCTTGAAATTGGATGATTTCTTCTCTTCTAATTTCCTGTTCTGTTTTTTTCCGGAAATCATCGAGAGAAAGTTCATCTTCAATCGTCGACCTCTGCTGTTCTTCCTCATTTGGGTCATTCGATATATGGAAGCTGAGATTTTGATTCCGGCTTTGCTGACGGATATAATCAATTACTCTCCGCTTAATCATGACTTCTGCAAAGCTTAATAATGAATTCCCTTTTTCAGATGAATATTTTTGGATTGCCTCATTGAAAGCAATGAGGCCAATGCTAAATTCATCGTCCGATTCATGTATGTATCTCTTGCAGACAGACGAAACAGTCTTTGCGATAAATGGCTTATAAGAATCAATTAATTCATCTCTTAAAGCAGCATCCCCCTGGTGGATTTTTTCTACTGTTTCCTCCAGCGGCCTGCGCTTTTTCTTCGCCATGAACAATAAACTTAGCAATAGCCTCACCTCTTTCCTCCCCACATTATATCACAGCTTGTCAATTTCTCTTTCTGTGGGTAGGCAGTGAAAAGATAGCCTGTTTTGGCTACCTTTTCGAGTGTATTGTTCATTATGACTAATTTTTATCGTTACCTTTTCCGTTACCGTTACCTTTGCCGTTGTCATTGCCTTTGTTTCCAGGATTGTTCGATTTCTTTTCTGCTTTCTTTTCCTGTTTAGCCTGTTGTTTTTCTTCTTTCTTTTGATGCTGAGCTTCCTTGCGTTCTTGCTTTTCAGCAGCCTTCTGTCCTTTACGTTCTTGCTTCGCTTTTTCTTTTTCTACTTTTGGCGATACAACCGGAACTACAGTTGTGTCATCATTCACAGGCATTGTTTCATCTGCAGGTTCCTCAACAACAGGTGTTGGGAGAAGGTCTGGCTCAACAATTGGTTCTAATTCAACTGGTTCAGTTGTTTCTACTTCTTCCTCAACTGGTTTTTCAGCATACTTTCCCTCTAATTTAGCCAATTTTTTTGCCATTTTTGCGTATGTCTTGTCAATATTCTTTTGAAGCTGCGCTCTGGCATTGTCATTGCCAACATGCTCCATTGCTGCTTTCAATGCAATGATATTTTGTCTAAGCATTCCTTCAATCTGTTCGAAGGGATCTTCACTTTCAACTTCTTCTTCAGAACCTTCTTCCACTACTTCATCACCTGGCTCTTCAGTGACTTCATCATCGCCAGGCTCTTCCACGTCTTCAGCCGAGTCTTCTGGAGTTGTTTCTTCTGCATTTTCATCAGAGGCGGCGCCATCTTCCACTTCTGTTTCCTCTTCTGACTCAGCATCATCTTCCTTTGGAGCTTCTTCGTCTACAATATCCTGGGAAGTTTCCATGTACTGAACAGCAGCTTCGATTACTTGAAGCGCTTCTTCTTCTTTCCCTTCAGCGAACAATGCTCCCGCCTCTTGAAGGCGTTCTGCAGCATATGTAGCAAGCAATTCTGCTTCTTTAGCATTATCAAATGTAAAAGCGAGCCTTATTTTCTCCAATGCAATTTTCGCAAAGTAGAAGAAGTCGCCAGGAATCAAAGATGGATTTGTTTCTTCAAGCTCGTCAACCTGAGTCTTAGCTTCTTCAATCTCTTCCGGGCTGACATTCTGCAATTCAACAGTCTCGATCTCAGAATTGTTTTCTTCTGCCATTGCGATTGGCGAAAAAGTAAATGTTCCAGCTAGCACTAAAGCCAATGTACTCTTGGCAATTTTTTTCATCTCTTGGTTAGAAAGTTTCTTCATTCTCATTTCACCTCGTAAGTTTTGGGAGCGGCCGCTTTAATCACTACAAAGTTACGTTTGTGCTAAGTATGTTATGGGGGTTTTTTCAAAAAAAATAAAAAGCTTCAGCCAAAAATATGACTGAAGTGTTAGAAGATTGTTGTTATAGAGTAAATTATTACGAAATTTAGCGTTCCAAAAACCTAGTTATAATAAAACTTGAGTAATAACTTCCTGATGAGGAATCCGGTGAGTACGCCTGGAATGACAAAAAGCATTGGAAGAAATACGGGTCCTGGAAAGAGGCCGAATATTTTAACCTTTGGTGAGATCATCAAACCAACAGTTACAAAATAAGCAGAAAATGCAAAAGGCAAAAAGGTGATTTTTTCCTCCTCTGGCATGACGCTTCTATACGCATCCCACATGGCGAACATATATAAACATGGATAAAACATCAGCCACTGATAGTCAAGCACATGCATTGCCTTCTCAGTCTCCCCGAGGAAGCTGTACATGATTCCTTTGTTAAAATTGCTATTCACATTAACAAGGAACTCGAGTATGACAAAGAAGATCCCCTTGACAAGGTTTCCAGTCAGTAACTGAGCAAACCCTGGCAGTGCGATGCTCCACATTACCGCTTCTAGTTTGGTTAAGTTCTTTTTAATCGCCACGTCACGTTTCATCCTTTAGTCATATTATTAGTACTTTATGAGTCCCCAGGTCTCCACGTTGTCAAAAGGACACACGCTTTTAAAATTCCGCTTCAACTTGCTACTTGTTTTAGATTGTCCAAATTGTGCTTAGATTTATCATTTTTCCAGTTAATTGTTAAACTTATTTTGGATTACATCTTTTACCTTATTTAATGAACAAAGAAAACCGCCCCAAATATACCGGGACGGCCAATGATTATTTATTGTTCTTTAATAGGGCGATATAGTTTTTCACAAAGGAAAACCAATCTCTTTTTTCGGAAAAATAGCTTTTGAATAAATTCAGGAATAACGGATATTTACCTTTATATGGGTACCATTGTATTTCCGATTTCATGAAACCCATGTCTTCCATGATGGCTTTTTCATGACAAAAGATCCTTAATCCTGCTTCAGAATGATACCTGCCTATGCCGCTCTCCTTGGTCCCTCCAAACGGCAGGCCGTGGTTTGCCACTGTAATGAGTACATCATTGATGACGACAGCTCCAGACACAAGCCTGGAAGCGACACGGCGAGCCTTGGCTTTATCATTAGTCCAGACACTGGCATTCAGACCAAATACAGTACCATTTGCAAAGGTAATGGCTTCTTCTTCTGTATCGAATGGGACAACAGGAAGCAATGGGCCGAAAGATTCTTCCTGGATGATTTTCATATCCTGCTTCACTTCAGTAACAACTGTCAGCGGCAAAAACATGTCGCCCTTCCAGTCAGAAGGTTTCAATCCTGTTTCCAATTTCGCTCCTCGTTCAAGTGCTTCATCCAGCTGAGCTTTCACAACGTCTTTCTGACCAGGGAACGTCATGGATCCGACGTCCGCATCGATATCACTCCCTTGCTGAAGGGAATTGACTTCTTTTTTCAATTTCTCAAGGAACTTGCCATAGATTGACCGTTCAACATACAATCGCTCTGCACTCATGCAAACCTGGCCGCTATTTGTGAATGCGCCCCAGGCTGCTGCTTTTACCGCTCTATCGATGTTTGCATCCCCAAATACGATCATCGGGTCCTTGCCTCCAAGCTCCAGGGTCGTTGGAATTAAATCTTTCGCAGCCTGCTGCTGGATGATTTTTCCTGTCCGGACAGAGCCTGTAAAAAAGATATAGTCTGGCTTACCCGCAGTAAAAGCAGCACCTACTTCTTTTCCGCCATGAGCAACCTGGACGGTTCCTTCAGGGAAGCCGCAGCGCTTGAACAAATCCTCGATGCATTTCCCCACAAGCGGAGTCACTTCTGATGGTTTTAAAATGACAGAATTGCCACCTGCAAGTGCACTGATCATCGGAACCATTGCCAGCTGAAGCGGGTAATTCCATGGAGAAATAACAAGTACGACACCACGTGGCATATATTCAACAAAGGATTTTTTGCCGAAAAGCAACAATGGTGTTTTTACCTTTCTCCGGCTTAATACCTTTTCCGCATGTCTGATAATATGATCGATTGCATCAAGAGTCGGCATAATATCCGCCACGATTGATTCTGTCAACACCTTGCCGGTATCTTCTGAGATGATTTTTGCAATCTCGTCCATTTCCTCTACCATCAGCTGTTTCAGCTTCCTCAAGTACCGGGTACGCTCAGAAATGGCCAGGCTGCTCCAATATGAAAAACCATCCCTTGCCCCCTGGTACAGGAATGGAACTTCTTGGACAGGCGTCTCTTCGATTTCGGCTATAACCTTTCCAGTCGCTGGTGCCACAACAGATATCTTTTGTACCTCTTTAACTGAATGCATGTTCATTCACCTGCCAAAAATCATTAAATTTAAGATATATTGATCTGGAATTGTCTTTTATGTTTGTTCTCTTGGTAGAAAGCCGCCATAGCAGCAATTCCTTCCTTGAAATCTGGGCATCTTATTCCTGAATCCTTTAAGTCCTCCTGAGCCTGGGAGGAATCAAAACTTCCCTTCCATGTAAAATAATCAAGTGCTTCCTTTTCGACTCCAAGATACCTCCTGAGCACCTTGAAATTGAGTCCTCCTTTTGCCAGAGCGAGCGGAACGGCTCCTTTTGGCTGCTTTTTCATCAGTTCATACATCATCATGGCGTAAAGCTCAGATACCTTATATGGTTTAGGGTCTGTAAGATGATATGTTTTCCCTGCTCCCTTATCAACAAATGATAAATAGGTTGTGGCCTCAATAATATAATCCACCGGAACCAGATTGACAACACTCTCGCCCTTTCCGAGCTTTGGCAAAAATGGCATGAAGCTGAGGCGGTCGATAAAATTCATGATAAAATAAGGGCCATCAAACTTGATGGTTTCTCCTGTTCTTGAATGCCCCTTCACAATCCCAGGCCTGATGATTGTCACAGGCACTTCAGATTTCAATGCCTCTACAAGGACTTCTGCTTCATATTTAGTTTCTTCATAAAAGTTTTTAAAACCGGGGGGCTTGATTAATTCATTCTCGTACAAGATACCTTCCCGTTTGCCGGCAACAAAAGCAGTGCTGAAGTAAGTATATCGCTGGATATTCTTTAATGACTTCGACCAATCATTGACGTTCCTGGTACCCTCTACGTTGACACGATAGGCAATATCCTTTGGCACTGCCAGGTCATATATGGCTGCCAGATGGAAAACATGTGTTACTTCTGATTCGAGTTGAGCCTGTATCTCTTGGTCGATAGCCAGGCCACTGGCAGTAATGTCACCTTTAATGATCTCAAACTGGCTCTCCGACAGATTGAACTCTTGAATGATCGCTGCTCTCTCAGTATTTGCCTGATCAAACATATTAGGCAGTACTAGTACATGAACCTTTCCGTTACACTCATTTTTCCGCAAAACCTCTCGAATCAATTGATTGCTTATGAAACCCGGAAATCCTGTAAAAAAGTATCCGTACTCCATGAATGTCCTCCTCAACGTTAATTAGCTATATTTTAACGATTGGAGCAGACAACCGCAATAACTTTCCTGACTATTCAGAAAAATACGATGGATAACGGGGGCCAAAGCCTCGATTAAGCCCCTCATTTTCAGTGTCGTCATAAAGTAGCTGTTTTCAAAAAAGAAAAAATGCCTGGCATTGATCTTTGCCAGGCATCTTCATATTATCTTCTTCTTCTTAAATCATGATTTGAATCTTCATCTTCTTTTATGAGTTCAAGAAGCTCTTCTAACATTCCCGCCATTTCTTCTTTCGAATACTTCCCTTTTTGAAAGGATGTGTGTTTTCCTTCAACCTCTGAATAACCTGACTCTGTATGCTCTTTTAGCAGGTAGGCTGGAACAAGATGTCCATCTGGGGTCGCATACATTTTATTTCTTCTTCGATAATCCTTATCAAAGAAGCTATAGACCACCGGAATGACAAACAGTGTCAGGAAGGTACTGCTGATCAAGCCGCCAATGACCGTAATTCCCATTGGCTGATTGATTTCTGTCCCTTCCCCGACACCAAGGGCTAGCGGGAGCAGACCCAGGATCGTCGTCAGCGCCGTCATCAGGATAGGCCGTGTCCTATCCTTAACCGAAAGGACAATCGCTTCATGCGGAATCAATCCACGCTTTTTCTTCTGGTTAATATAGTCAACGATCACTATCGCATTGTTAACAACAATACCAGCAAGCACAATGATTCCGATAATCACTGTCAAGCTGACTGGTGTCCTGGTTGCTGTCAGTGCCACCGCAACACCAATTACCATTAACGGAACCGTAAACATGATGACAAAAGGATACTTCAATGACTCGAACTGAGCCGCCATGACAAGGTAAATCAAGATGATTGCCAGAACGAACGCCAAAACAAGATCATCAATTGAAGACTCGAGCAGCTCCCTATCTCCACTGAAGACAACTTCCGTTTCTTCCGGCAAGTCAAGTTCTTCTATCTTTTCATCAACCTTTTTGGAAATATCGCCAAGATTCGTTGAGGATTTGTATTTCATCGTGAATTCAACTGCACCCTGCTGATTGATTCTCTGAATTTTGACAGGACCGCTTCCTGTTTCAATATTAGCCACCTGTCCAAGAGTGACGTAATTCCCATCAGGCTTTTTGATTAAAAGCTGTTTCAGCTTATCGATATTCTCCGTTACTTCACTGTCATATTCCACATATACACCAAGAATTTCACCATCATTCCCAGGCATTTGCGTCGCCATATCCCCTCTGGTCACATTGTTGACGACCATGGCAATCTGAGCTGGTGCAAGTCCCTGGGCAAGTGCCTTTTCCCTGTCCACAGTTATTTGAATTTCCTCGACTGTTTCATTCTTGCTTGTAGTGAGTTCATTGACATCATCAAGTTCCCTTAATGAATCAGCTATTCGATCCACTGACTCATTCAGCCGTTTTTCACTGGAATCTCGAACGTTGAAAGTCAGGGTGTTCGGCGCGGACCCGGATGTGGACTGCATATTAAAATTAAGTTCAGCAGAGCTGTTTGAATTTGCCGCAGCTTGTTCCAGCTCTTTTTTTACATCATCGACAAACTGGAATGTACTGATTTCCCGTTCTTCAAGATCATCCATCTTTACATAAAGCTCACCGACATTTGCATTTGTCGTGCCCCTGAATGATGCCTCTTGAGTAGTGCCGATCAAACTTACATAGACATCGACATCTTCTTTATCTTTCAATTTATCTTCGAGTGCTGTCATGACCTTTTGAGTTTCTGAAAGAGCCGCCCCATTTTCGAGATTCACCCTGATGCTGAAGAATCCTTCATCAGTAGGAGGAATAAACTGAGTTCCTACTGTTGTCAGTCCATAACCGCCTCCGGCGAGCATGAGCAAAGTGACCAGGATGACAATGAAACGATGGCGGAGAGCCCACCTGATCGATTTTTCCAAACCTCTCATCGATCCTGAACGCTGCCTTCTTGCTTCCATGTTTTTCTTTGGCGCCTTCAACAGCCTGCTCGCCAACATAGGAACGACGGTCAATGCTACTACTAAGGAAGCAAATAAACTGAAAGAGATCGTCAATGCAAACTCTGTAAACAACTCGCCGATGATACCCGAAATGAATACGACCGGCAAAAACACAGCAACAGTCGTTAGAGTAGAAGCAGTAATGGCCGCTCCTACCTCCTTGGCTCCATCCCTGGCAGCAGTTTTCGGATCTTTGCCCATTGAAAGATGGCGATAAATATTTTCGATGACGACAATGGCATTATCAACTAGCATTCCTATCCCGAGTGCCAGCCCGCCAAGTGTCATGATATTAAGAGTGAAATCTGCAAAGAACATTAATACAAAGGTAAAGATGACTGAATATGGAATCGCAATCCCTATGATCAGTGGACTCTTTACATTTCTCAGGAAGAAGAACAGGACGGCCATCGCAAGCAATCCCCCGACAATCAGGGAATTGGAAATATTGCCAATCGCCATTTTGATATAATCACCTTGGTCAAAGAGGACCCCCGACTCGATTCCGGAGTATTTATCCCTTTCTAGCAAGGTCTCCAATTCCTTAAGAAAAGCCTCAGAAACTTCTGCAGTATTGGCATCGGATTGCTGGAGTACACTCAGCAGAACAGAGGGAGATTGATTCGTCCTTGTAATAGTGTTATCATCCTGTTTCTGCAGTTCAACCTTTCCAACATCCTCTAGTGTGACCTTTTGCTTTGTCAAAGGATTATTGAATACTGTCAGATTCTTCAAGGTATCTACTGAATCCAAAGTGCTGATGATCCTGGTCGTCAGTTCCTTGCCATCTGTCAAAATCGTGTCGCCTGGCATCGAAACATCATTCGCCCTGATCAGGTCGACAATATCAGACTGGCTCAGCTTGTAGTCCCTTAACTTCTCCTGGTCGAGTTCCACCCTTACTTCCTGGATGGATGTACCGGATAAATTGACACTTGCCACTCCATCAACCTTTGTGAGCTCCAATTCCAGCTCTTCGGCCAGTTCCCTTAGTGCGGATTCATCCTGGTCTGAGCTTAATGATAACTGGATGACTGGAAATTGAGATGGATCGAATTTCATGAATCTTGGCTTATTCGCATCGTCCGGAATCGGTGTCATATCCAGCCTTTGGATGACCTCATCCTGAATATCATCAATATTGGTTGTCCATGAAAACTGCATCAGGATAAGGTTGGCACCCTCCTGTGATGTCGATGTCATCGTCTTGATTCCTGGAAGCGTAGCCAGATTCGCTTCAAGTGGCTTAGTGACCTTTTCGACTACTTCCTGCGGACTTGCTCCCTGATAATTGGTCACAACGACCCCAACAGGAGGATTTATATCCGGAATCAGTTTCAGAGGAATCCTCATCAATGAAACAACCCCAAGTATCAGGACCAAAAACATGGTCACTAATGTAAAAACAGGTCTTCTGATTGAAAAATTACTGATTTTCATATGCGAACTCCTTTCGGCAATAAACACAATGACTGACCGGACGGTTATTATTCTACCATCCTAAATATAGTGAAGCACGGTGGATATTTCAACTATCCAGTATGCAATTTAAAAGAACAATTTTTAACATTCGTTTAGCGTAAGCATACCTTCCATTTTATATGAAACAAGTGATTAATGAAAATTTTAGGCGTATAGTATTATCATCTATTTCAACTAAAAGATCATGGTCCGAGTCAAAACTGTTCGGGCACATATATACTTCTTATGTTACGCGTTTTCTGCTTTGCCACCGAGTTCGGATATATCCCTTTTTTGTTCCTGGTTTCCTGCTTTGCCATCGAGTTCGTGCACATAATTAACATTATGAAAGCAACAAAAAAGCGGCAGCTTATGCCACCGCATTTTTCCCAGTATTCGATAAGGTTATGCCAGTAAATCCTGCCGCCAGTGTCAATACTGGTGACAGTAAACAAAAGAACGCAAATGGTAGATACTCCATCGTGCTGACTCCTAGGACGCTAGTGAGGAACACGCCGCATACACTCCAGGGAACAAGCGGGTTAAGTACAGTCCCGGCATCCTCCAGGACACGGGAAAGATTTTTCGGATGAAGTCCTGCTTTTTCAAAATGGCCTGCAAATGTGTTCCCGGTTAAAATGATCGAGAGATATTGCTCACCAATCAAAAAGTTGATTCCAATCGCAGATAAAGCTGTGGAACCAATCAGGACAGGCACCTTTTCAAGATTGCCGGCGAGCCCTTTCAATAGAGCAGGAAGAACGCCGAGCTTAAACAGCAATCCTCCCATGCTTAAGGCGAGAAGTACAAGGGATACTGAAAAAAACATACTTTCAAGTCCCCCGCGGGATAACAGCGAATCTAGCTGCTTGTTTCCACTTTCAGAAACATACCCTGTGTATAGAATTCCTGGAAGCGACCCCCAATCTTTTTGAGGGACAACCATCATACTGATGATCATTGCGGAAACCGTACCTGCTCCAAGTGTTAGTATAGAAGATACTTTTTTCACGGCAAGAATCGCAAGGATCCCCAGCGGAATGAGCGAGTACCAGTGGACAAGATTCATCTCTAGGAGAGTATTTTTTAAATTTTTTAGTTTCGTAAAGTCAGCTGAACTTAATTCTGGCGACAAGGAAGCGAACAAGACAACTGAAATGACGAACGCAGGTACCGTTGTCCAGGACATATTTTTAATATGTTCAAATAGATCGACTTTCACAGTAGAAGACGCCAGGACCGTCGTATCCGATAGCGGTGACATTTTATCCCCCAGGAATGCACCCGAAACTACTGCACCAGCTGTGATTGCCAATGAGAAGCCCAGTGTTTCACTGACAGCGATGAACGCGACACCGATTACCGCGGAGGTTGTCAGTGAACTGCCAATGCTCAACCCAATAACAGATGTGACGATAAAGACAATCGCATAAAACCACTTTCCAGTCACTAACTCAAATGCAAAATAAATCAATGTAGGTATGGTTCCTGCAGCAATCCAGCTGCTGACCAGCATCCCAATGAAGAAAAAAATCATTACAGCACCGAGCCCAGCCTTTGCACCGTCAATCATACTTTGTTCAAGCTCAGACATCTTGATTTTTTTCAACAATCCATAAAGGATCAAAAAGCCGATCCCCGCCAGGACCGGAATATGTGGCATTAATTCCAGTTTTATCATGCCATAACCGATTCCTGTCAGAAGCAAAAATATGACAGCAGCTGCCTCTGAAGTTTTCAGTGTAATGGTCTGGTTTTGGTTTAACATGATGATTCCCCCAATTAGAAGTAAAATACAAAAAGCTCCACTAAGTCTAGGGACGAAGGAGCTCCGCGGTACCACCCTAATTGGCAAACAAAATCTGCCCACTTCATTAACAGTGCCTGTTCACGACAGGTGTAATTCGAATCAGCCATTGCCTGGATTTTCAGCAACCATCCAGTTTCTTTTTGCTGCTCATGGGGATTCTACTAATTTCTGTCCGCACTGTTCGTTAACTTTTGTACTTAAACGCTTTTATGCATAAAAGCGTTATAGAATAATATTAATATAGTACCTGGCCTGGGAAATGTCAATAGATTTCTACTTCTAAAGTTGAAATTTTGCAATGCCTTCGTATAGATGTCTATAAAAAAAGAGCCGGCATTGAAATGCCGGCTCTAGCTTTTATGAAGCATCCATAGGATTATAAAGTTTTACTTCTGGATTCTTGTCCTGGAACCATCTTAAAGCAAATTCATTCTCGAATAGAAAAACTTTTTTGTCATAACGGTCCGTCACAAGCAGGCTTCTTGAGCTGGACAGGTTTTCGTTAACATCATCGCCTTCAATCCAGCGTGCAATCTTCGAACCCTGTCTTTCCATCAGGACTTCAACATTATATTCATTTCGCATCCTTGCTTCGAATACTTCGAATTGAAGCTGGCCTACAGCGCCAAGGAGGTACTCTTCCGTCTTCAAGGTCTTGAATAGCTGAATGGCCCCCTCCTGTACAAGCTGCTGGATCCCTTTGTGGAAATGCTTCTGTTTCATGACGTTCTTGGCAGTAACCCTTACGAATAATTCTGGTGTGAACTGCGGAAGCCTTTCATATTGGAATCCTTCCTTGCCAGAAACGATCGTATCGCCAATCTGGTATGTGCCCGGATCGTAAAGCCCGATGATGTCACCTGCAACAGCTTCCTCAACGGTACTGCGATCATCAGCCATGAACTGGGTTGATTGCGCAAGTTTCATTGCTTTTCCTGTACGGCTAAGCTGGACGGTCATACCTCGTTCAAACTTGCCAGAGCAGATGCGGAGAAAAGCAATTCTATCGCGGTGGGCAGGGTTCATGTTCGCCTGTATTTTAAAAATGAACCCAGAAAACTCTTCTGATTGTGGATCAATTTCCCCTGCCGTCGAATTCCTTGGCTGTGGCTCTGGAGCAAATTGCAGATAAGAATCCAGGAATGTTTGGACACCGAAAGTCGTAAGGGCACTTCCGAAAAATACAGGTGTCAATGTTCCATCGGCAATCCGTTCCTTGGAAAACTCATTTCCCGCCTCATCCAATAGCATGATTTCTTCTAATGTCTGGTCATACAAGGAAGACTCTTTCATAGAATGGTCTCCATCTATTTCGCCTTCTTCATTTAATGGAATAAAGCGTTGGTCTTCATCTACACGGAACTGCTCGATCCGTTTGTTGAAACGGTCATAGATTCCGAGGAACTCCTTGCCCATGCCAATTGGCCAGTTCATCGGATATGATTCAATCCCAAGCACCTCTTCCAATTCAGCTAAAAGTTCCAGTGGCGCTTTCCCCTGACGGTCCAGCTTGTTGATGAAAGTGAAGATTGGAATTCCTCTCATTCGGCAAACCTTAAAAAGCTTCAGAGTTTGGTCCTCAATACCCTTTGCGGAGTCAATGATCATCACGGCACTGTCGACCGCAGTTAATGTTCTATAGGTATCCTCAGAGAAATCCTGGTGGCCTGGAGTGTCAAGAATGTTGACCTTGAAGCCATCATACTCAAATTGCATGACACTGGAGGTTACGGAAATTCCACGCTGCTTCTCGATTTCCATCCAGTCACTCGTCGCGAACTTCCCTGTCTTTTTTGCTTTTACCGTACCAGCATCACGGATTGCGCCGCCGAATAACAGCAATTTTTCCGTAAGCGTCGTTTTCCCGGCATCCGGGTGGGAAATAATCGCGAATGTTCTTCGCGATTGTACTTCATCTCTTAATTTTTTCATGATTATATGTTTCCTTTCTGTTTAAAGGGAAAATCCTCATAAATTTAATCTTATCTTTCTGGCGGTAAGTTTGCAATCCTGCAAATGCATATCAGAACTTTTAAAAATTTTCCTTTACCGTTTATAATAGCTTCAGGAGGTGCAACATGGATTCAATTACACATACACTTTTCGGTTTAGCCTTGTATGGCGCCGTTGATAAAAAACATATGGAAAAATCGCAAAAGCGAGCCTATCTGCTCACCGCAGTCGGCGCAAGCCAGATTCCGGACATTGATGTCATTTCACAACTCTGGGATCAAGAAGGACTTTACCAGATGTGGCACCGCGGCATCACCCACTCGATTTTCCTGACCCCATTATGGGCCGCTTTATTTATTCTACTATCTTTCCTTCTATTTAAAGTAAAAGATGTAAAACTTTTTTTCCTGGGGTGGCTGGCAGTCGTCATCCATAATACAAGCGATCTATTCAACGCATGGGGAACTGGCTATCTCGAGCCATTTTCCAATATCAGAGTCACATTTGGGACGATCCCCATCATTGACTTCGTATTCTGGGTGATTCTTGGCACAGCATTTGTTGCTTCAAAGTTCAATAAGCTAAAAAGTCCAGCCTACTTCAAACTAGCTTGGATGTTCATAGCTCTGCACGTTGTGATCCAAAGTGTCCAGGGATGGATTTTATATAATCAATATGAGGAAGAATATGAGCAAATTGCCCTCTCAGCAGGTTTCATTCCATGGACATATACGGTCATTGCCAAAAATAATGATGAAGTCACCATTTTTAACGATAACCTATTTAAAGAAAGAACCCTTCAATATGAGCTAACTTCTGCTGAGAATGCAGACCTCAATGATTTATTCACTAAGAAGCCTGAAGCTAAGACACTTACTGAATGGTCGCCTTTTGTCGTGATTGTTGACGACGGAGATAGATTGGGAGTATACGACCCACGCTTTTACCGAAATGGACAATCCTTTCTGTTTGAATACATTGATAAAACTCAGTAAAGTTTCTTACCAAACAAGCAAAAAGAGCAGCCAAAATTTTTCTGGCTGCTCCGTCTATACCCAATTACATTTTTTCTGCTATGTCATCCATCATTTCATCTATAGTAACAGTTATCTCATTTGTTTTCCTTGCTACTGCAATCGTGAATTCCAATAACTCTTTATATTTTTCTACTGGAATCATTGAATTCGTCTTCTCGTATTCATTCACTTTAAGACCGAGATTTTGCAGAATCATGATTGCCTCTTCTACAGATCCTCTTTCAACTTCAAACATTCTGATTCCCCCTATTTCTCTGGTTGAATTCCATTATGAGGGAGTTAAACCTATTTTTAAATGGTAAAACTTTCATTAATAACCAATTACAATGTCAAAATTAGGTTATAAGTCGGTGTTTTTCATGATGCAACAGTAAAAATAGTAGTTAAGATGATTTTTCGTAAGAATTCACCACTTTAGAACTAGATCTATCTGCCTTAAAATCGTTTTGATATTTCATATTCTATTCACAAGATTGGATAAATCCGGTAACCTTCCTGATGAATTCTTCACCAGAAATCAACTTGCCTCCGCCCTGTACGAGGGTTTCGTTTCCGCCTCCCTTTCCCTCAATAAGGGACAGGGCCTCCTTTGCCCATTCCTTCAAATTGCCTTCTGCATTCTTTCCCTTTGCCAACACAAACTGCAGCTTGTCTTTATTTTCAGACACAAGCAAAAATACCTTTTCTTCTGCATCCACTGCCAGCAGCCTGGCCAGCTTTTGAAGTTCCTGAATGCTCCTGTCCTGAAATACAGTGCTCACGATATCGGTTTTTCCTGCCCTGATAATCTCTGCTGCCTCGAATTTTAATAATTTTTCCTTCAATTCTTCAACAGACTTTTCAAGTTCTTTCTTTTGTCCAAGGAGCCGATTTACTGCTGCACTCAAATCCTGTTCTGGTGCATTGAGCTGGACTGTAAGTTCCTTGATGATTTCATGTTTTTTGCCAAGCTGGTTTATTACCCTCTGGCCGCAAACAAACTCAACACGGACGATTTTCTTTTGTCTTTCCCAACCGAGGATTTTCAACGAGCCAACCTCTGCAGTGCTGTTTGGATGTGTTCCGCCACAGCCATTATAGTCAAAGTCAGGTATGATGACGAGCCTGATATTATGTGATACTGATAACTCTTTCCTAAGCCTGTACAGCTTCAATTCTTCTTCATCAACCCATTTAGTGATAATTGGGCGGTTTTCGAGAATCACCTGGTTAGCCAGTTCCTCTACCTTTGCCGCCTCTTTAGCAACTAGCCTTTCTGTGTCAAGGTCAATTGTCAATGTATCTTTACCAAGATGGAAGCTCACCGTTTTATAACCATACATCTCCTCAAATGCTGCGGAAAGAATATGCTGCCCGGCATGCTGCTGCATATGGTCAAATCTGCGCTCCCAATTTATTTCCCCTTCAATATGATCACATACAACTAAACTATCTTTTATGTAATGACGGATCTCGTCGTCAACCTCCTCGACATCCACTACCTCAATTCCATTCAGGTATCCAGTATCGAATGGCTGTCCGCCGCCAGTCGGATAAAAAGCGGTCTCTGAAAGGGTGACATACTTCCTTCCTGCGGTATCTTCTTTTTGCTCAATCAATTCCGCAGAAAACTTTTTTAAGTATGCATCCCGATAATACAATTTATGTTCCATGGCAATATTCACGCTCCGATATGTAACTTATGGTTTCCAGTATAGCATTTTTAAAGGAAGCAGTAGTATTGTCCAATAGAAAATCCACATAAAAGACAGCTCCCTGAAATGGAAGCTGCCTCCTCTACACTATTAAACACCTAATGCCTGTTCGGCCCTGTTGATCAGTGCTTCCCCTCTTTCAACAAGTTCCTTTGGGAATGGAGCATCCTTGTCAGCAGGAGCTTTAAATTGGTTTAAGGAGCCGGTTAGTGCACCGATATTGCCTTCCTCATCAACATCTGTCTCAAATTGATGATCCAGCAGGAACGGCGTCCCAATCTGCACGAATGTGCCTTCATCATCCAGCGGACCTCCCGTTGACTTGAATGGAATCCGTACGTATTGGCGGTCACCATGGTCATCATTCAATTTGTAGTCAATGTACGCATGGTCATATTCCCACTGGCCATTGACATTGAAACCAAGCGGTCCTAGTTTTTGTTTCAATTCTCCTACAGTAAGCTCTTTTCCGTCTATATTTGATTGAATCGGAATCATAGCATAAACCTCATTTCATTTGGGATCGTCTCTTAACTTACTTTTTCCACCCAGAAATGAACATCAAACCTGCTTTAGCATACTGGGAATAAGAGAATCGTCCATTATCGCAGTTCAACAATGCATATGGATATTAATCCCGTACTATCAGGGATGTGAATCTCTACAATGATTCTCTATAACTTCACTATGGATTTCTACGAAATGGCTGTTATTCTCTACAAATTCCAAAAACTTAAAAAAAGTGGAGACCACAAAGGGCCTCCACTTTTCATTCTTATTTATTTAAATAATAAATAACCGATTCGTAAGGACGAAGTTTAATCCGTGATACATCTTCCCCAGAATCTTGATAGTTCGAGAGCAGAATCTCCACCTTATATCCATCTGCCTCTACAGTCTCTGGCAGTTCAAAAACAGTATCTTTTCCATAAAAATTATTAACGACAAGCAGTTTTTCATCCTGTCCGTTTCTGACATAAGCAAAAATTTCAGGATCTTCCTCAAGAATCAGCTGATAATCTCCATAGGTGATGATGTCATATTGCTTCCGCAATTGTATCAGCTTTTTATAATGATAAAACACTGAATTTTCATCTGCGAGCGCATTTTCAACATTCACCGTTTGATAATTTCCGGCAACACTGATCCATGGAGTACCGCTTGTAAATCCTGCATGCTTTTCTGCATTCCATTGTACAGGAGTCCTCGAGTTGTCTCGCGACTTGCTTTGCAAAATCTTAAGGATCTTCTCCTTGGACATGCCTTCTTCCATTTTCATTTTATAAATATTCAAGGATTCAACATCCCGGTAATCCTCGATTTTTTTAAAATATGGATTGGTCATGCCGATTTCTTCACCCTGATAGATATAAGGTGTCCCCTGCAGCATATGCACTGCGGTTCCCAGCATTTTAGCTGATTCAAGGCGGTATTGACCATCATCTCCATAACGGGAAACGACCCTCGGCTGGTCATGATTGCACCAGAACAGGGCATTCCAACCGCCTCCCTTGTGCATTTCCACCTGCCATAAAGACAGGATCCGTTTAAGGGCTAGAAAATCAAAATCAGCAAGAGTCCACTTGTCACCATTCTCATAGTCCACCTTTAAGTGATGGAAGTTGAAGGTCATGCTTAATTCGTTCCGCTCAGGATTCGAATATTTGATGCAGTTCTCAATCGTTGTAGATGACATCTCGCCAACCGTCATACTGTCATACTTAGAAAGAACCTCAGAATTCATTTCCTGCAAATACTCGTGCACCTTTGGTCCATCTGTATAAAATTTCCGGCCATCTCCCGGAGGTACCGAGCCATCATCATCAGGGAATTCCTGATCCTTTGAAATTAGGTTAATAACATCAAGCCTGAAGCCATCAATCCCTTTTTTAAACCAATAATGCATCATTTCATAAACATCATTGCGGACCTGTTCATTTTCCCAATTCAGATCAGCCTGTGTCACATCGAATAAATGAAGGTAATATTGTCCTGTTGCCTCATCATATTCCCATGCATTCCCGCCGAATTTGGATTCCCAATTAGTAGGTGCACTTCCGTCTTCCTTTGGGTCTTTCCAGATATAATAATTGCGGTAACGGCTGTCCCTGGATTTCAAGGCATCCTGGAACCACTCATGCTCAGTTGATGAGTGGTTCACGACTAAATCCATGATAATTTTGATGCCGCGTGAATGTGCTTCCTCAAGCATACGGTCGAAGTCATCCATCGTCCCGTATTCTTCATATATTTGATAATAATTTCTTATATCGTAGCCATTATCTCGCTGCGGTGAATCATAGACTGGCGTCAGCCATAACACGTCCACTCCCAGCTCTTTCAAATAATCCAGCTTGGCGATAATCCCCGGCAGGTCGCCTGTTCCATTGCCAGTTGTATCATAAAAACTCTTTGGATAGATTTGATAGACAACCGACTTTTTCCACCATGGTTCAGTCATGATAAAATATCCACCTCCATCAGGATTTACTCTCTAGTTGCGATTATGCTTCTTTTTTCTTTCTAGTTTTAGCCATAATGAATGTCAGCACGAAAGGTACGACAATCGCGATTCCCATGCCGATGAAGAAAACTCCCCAGAACTCTGTGAAGATGGAAAGAAAAGCTGGCAATCCGCCTACACCGATTGATGGTGCCATGACTCCGCGAAGGGTGATGACGATTCCCGCGATTGCTGAACCGATGATCGCTGCGATAAATGGATATCTGTAGCGAAGGTTCACACCGAACATAGCTGGCTCAGTGATTCCCAGCCAAGCTGAAATTCCCGATGTCATGGACAGACCTTTTAATTTTTCATTGTTCTTCTCAGCAAACATCATGGCAAAAGCTGCTGATCCCTGCGCGATATTGGATAGGGCTACCATCGGCCATAGGAATGTTCCGCCGATTGATCCGATCAGCTGTAAATCCACAGCCAGGAAGGTATGGTGCATACCAGTGATAACTAGTGGGGCATATAAACCACCATAAATAAGGCCGCCGATAGCAGGTACTGCATCGAAAATTCCTACGACGCCGTTTGTGATCAAGTTACCGATTGCAAAAGTGATCGGCCCAATTACGATGAATGATAGGAAACCTGTTACCAATAAAGCAATCGGAGCCACTGTCAACAGTTGGAACGCATCAGGGATACGCTTGCGCAGGAAAATTTCCATCTTCGCAAGAACATAAGATGCTAACAATACTGGTAATACCTGTCCTTGATAGCCTACTTTCTCAATGGTCAATCCAAACAAGTTCCACGCTGGGATCTCCCCTTCTTGCTGTGCCGCCCCGTAACCCCACGCGTTCAGCAGGTCCGGATGCACAAGCATGAGTCCCAATACAATACCAAGAAGCGGACTTCCGCCAAACTTATTGACAGCACTCCAGCCAATCAAGCCTGGCAGGAATACGAATGCTGTATTAGCAATCAAGTTGATGATGCTGGCAAAATCAGCCCAGCCAGTGTAAACATCAATCAGTGCCTTGCCTTCAAAAAAGATATCCTTACCAGTCAGGATATTATTGATCCCCATCAACAGACCAGCAGTGACAATAGCCGGCAGGATTGGGATGAAAATGTCAGCAAGTGTCTTTATTGCCCTTTGAAGAGGGTTCAAGTTTTGAGCTGCAGCATCTTTGATTTCTTCTTTCGAAGCTTCACCAATTCCTGTAATCGCAACCATTTCTGCGTAAACCTTATCAACCAGTCCCTGTCCAATAACTACCTGATACTGGCCGTTTGCGGAAAAAGATCCTTTTACAAGATCACTATTCTCCAGTTTTTCTTTATCCACTTTTCCTTCATCCTTCAAGGCAAAACGCAGCCTTGTAACACAGTGGGTGGCAGCAGCAATGTTTTCTTTGCCCCCGACAGCTTCAATAATCTGTTCAACTGCTTGTCGATCCATAGTTTTCTCCTCCTGTTACCGTTTTCATTTCCTATAAAAATAAGAACTCATCAATCTCCTTGTATATACATGTTGATTACGTTTTCATTTTACTTGTATATACATGATTAGTCAACTTTTTTTAATCTCCCTTTAAATTTCCCAAAACAACTGAATTGAAACGAGGTTTTACTTCTACTAGCTGTCAGGATAAAAATTTACCAATTACTAGAGATGTTTTGAGAAAAGCAGGTAAAGGGTAAAAATAAAAGATAAAGAATATATGCAGGAAGGGGTTCTTGGTATGTTAGGACCAAAGAAGCTTGAAGAAGGCTATAAAAAGTTTGAATCTAAAGCAAAAGAGTATATAAAGAAACCTGAGAAAACCGACATTCTAATGAAGGATGCCAGCAAAAAAGCTGATGATCATAAAGGTTCTCTTGCCGGAATTTGGGACAACCTGCAGCTGCTGTTTGATTTGATAGGAGCCTGGCGTCGAGGAGAATACCGAAAAATACCTACCAGATCTATTGTGACAATCATCGCTTCGATTATTTACTTCGTCTCCCCCATTGATTTAATTCCAGATTTCCTCATCGGGCTTGGAATTGTCGATGACGCCGCTGTAATCGGTTTTGTTCTGAAACAAATCACAACTGACCTTGAAAGGTTCCGTGATTGGAAGGAAAATCATGTAGCGGTCAGTGAAATTATTGAGGAAGCCCCACTTGAAAAAATGCAATAGACATGACCTGATTTAGTCCGTATGTTACGGGCTATTTTCATGGGGAAAATTACTGCTCTGTTTCTAGTTCTAAAGTGGTCTTTTAATGAATAAACATTTTGTCCTATTCTAATTCCATCTCCCCTTCCGTAATTTATTAATAATAGTAAATTTTTTACAAAGATTGCTATTGTACAATTCTATAAAAATAAGGGGGATGCACCATGCAAAAACTTTTCATGTTAACTTTCGTATTTTTGCTCATTTTTTCAGGTTCTGTCATTGCCTCTTCTTCACAAAACCAAAATAGGAGCACCAGTCCTGTCCAGGATTACCAGCCTGCTACAGAAGTCAGTCAAGCTGGTTACACATGCTGGCAATGCACTAGGTACGTCTATCATAATGGATATAGAACATGCGTATCGGGCGTTTGGCTGACAACCTGCCCAGTCATGAATTAATCGAGTAGGAGGGGGTGACTAACCCCCGACCTCTCACACCACCGTACGTACCGTTCGGTATACGGCGGTTCAATTAAGTGTGACGTAGAAATTCATATCTTTGATATAGACTTTTGAGCCCTCGATGACTCCAATAAGAGTTATCGAGGGTTTTGTGTAAGATTGGACTTGAGGCAATTCTCCAAAATTTCTTTCTGGAATTTCCCCATTCGTATGCCTTTTGGTCTGGAACGCCAAGACTTTTGAGTTTTCTTACTCTTGTCTTCGGGTTCTTCCATTGTTTCCATTCAATCATACGGAGTCTTCTTCTAATCCACTCATCAAATTCTTTGAATTTACTTGGTGTATCAGCTAATGCAAAATATCCACACCATCCCGTTAGAAATTGATTCAATTTCTCAATTCTAACTTCCATGGGGATTGGTTTAGAACGGGATGTTAACTTTCGTATTTTAGCTTTTAGCCTTTTAACACTTTCGTTGGCTATTCGAACCTTCGGTTTCTTATTAACCGTAAAGCTAAAGCCAAGGAATTTTCGTTTCCACGGGCGGTCAACCGCTGATTTCCCTCTGTTTACTTTGAGCTTTAATTTCTGCTCAATGAAGCATGTAATGGAGTTCATTACTCGTTCTCCAGCTTTCTTCGATTTCATGTAAATATTACAATCATCGGCGTATCGGACAAACTTGTGACCTCTCCTTTCTAGTTCTTTATCAAGCTTATCCAAAAGTATATTCGAAAGAAGAGGGCTCAGGGGACCTCCTTGTGGTGTTCCTTCTTCTGCATCGTAGACTACACCATTTATCATGATTCCTGCTTGGAGATATTTTCGAATTAGCTTCAAGACCAATCGGTCTTGGATTCTGCTTGCCAATATCCCCATCAGCTTGTCATGATTCACTTTGTCAAAGAACTTCTCCAAGTCCATGTCAATCACCCATCTGTAACCTTCACTTATATATCCCCTTGCTTTACGTACAGCGTCATGGCCTCTTCGGCTTGGCCTAAACCCATAACTATGTTCCGAGAAGGTTGGGTCAAAAAGCGGAGTTAAAACTTGGGCGATTGCCTGTTGGATGAAACGATCTATCACGGTAGGTATTCCAAGTAACCTTACTCCACCGTTCGGTTTCGGGATTTCGACTCGACGTACTGGGTTAGGTTGATAGGTACCTTTCCTTAAAGAATCACAAAGGGTGTCCCAGTTCTCATAGAGATGTCTTCGTAGGGATTTTACGGACATTCCATCTATGCCGTGACTCCCTTTGTTCTTCTCCACACGTTTAAGTGCTTCTATTAAGTTTTCCCGTGATAGAATCAGATTCATTAACATGTGATATTTCCTTTCGACGTGAACGTAGAAATCTAATTATGTTATTCCTGCTCCACCCTCATGAAGTCCCCTGTGGATTCACCACTTCCTCCTTCAAGTAAGTCCTTTCGGATTGTCTGCTTCTACACAGGAATTGTATGCCTAGTTCTCGTTCTTCCTAATTGTTCAGTCCTTCCCTTACCGTCTCGAGCCGGTAAAGTACTATGACCTCTGCTGACTTCTGATTGTTCAGCTATCTATTGCTAGATAGGTTACCAAGTGTACTTGGCTTTCCAATCAGACCTCCCCGGGTAAGAGTACAGTCTTTCCCTCCATCTATCTGCTTCATTTACTCTGTACCACCTTCGGCAGTAAGGACTTTGTTTTGTTCTGCAAACTCATCCAATGGTACCTAGCCTTATATGAAGTTCGTGTTCCTCAGACCGGAGGTTTGCCGCTCGCTTCCTTCAGATTCCGCGTCACCGCGGACACCCTTGCGTTAAGCTAACCACTACTACTGCCTTCATGGCTCGGGACTTACACCCTATAGACTGCACCCATGCCGGGCGCACAGAATGAAAAGAGGATGCTGGTCTCAGCATCCTCTTTTTGCTCATTATCCTTTGGTACCTGAAGAAAGATTTGAGCCTTCAATGAAGTATCTCTGGAAAAAGAAAAACAACAAGATGACTGGCAATAATACAGTCACCGACATTGCCATCAAGTAATGCCACTGGGTCTGCACAGTTCCCTTGCAGGTCTGCAGCCCAATCTGTAAGGTATATTTACTTTCATCATTGATGTAAAGCAATGGACCTAAAAGATCATTCCAGGCACCGTTGAATGAAAAGATTGCAACTGTAATTAATGCTGGCTTTGTCAGCGGAATCATGATATTCCACCAGATTTGCAGGTGGCCTGCCCCATCCAGCACAGCTGCTTCGATTAGTTCATTCGGGATCCCCATCATGAACTGGCGCAGTAAAAAGATAAAAAATGCGCTGCCCAGGAAGGCCGGTACCAGCAATGGCAGATAAGTATCAATCCAGCCAAGTTTTGAAAAGAGAATATACTGCGGCACCATTGTCACAAATCCTGGAATCAGCATGGTGGATAAAACAAGGACAAAGATCGTATTTCTGCCTTTGAATTTAATCTTCGCAAAAGCATATGCTACCAGCGAATTGACAAGTACACTGCCAATCGTGCCGACTACTGCCAGGAAAAGCGTATTCAATGCCCAGCGAGTGAAAGGGGCAGTCTGCCAGGCTTCTATATAATTGCTGAAGTTGAATTCTTTAGGTATAAAAGTCGGCGGATACTGTGCGATCTCAGCTGGGGACTTAAGTGATGTTGATATCATCCACCATAATGGCAGAAGGATCAAAGTACTGCCGGCAATAAGAAGCAGCGTCACAATCGTGAGCCGTACATTCTCCTTGAATTTCTTCGTCTCGTGAAATTTCGGTGCAGTTGTGGACCTCATTTGCCGTCCCCCCCTTCGTAATGTACCCAGCGTTTGCCAAGCTTCATATTCACAGCTGTCAGAACCATGACAATTATGAACAATAGCCACGCCATGGCGGAAGCGTAACCCATGTCGAAAACTTCAAAAGCATTATTCCACATATGAAGGTTGTAGAATAATAGTGAATTTCCAGGACCACCACTTCCATTTTCAGTCATGACATATGCCTCCTGGAATATCTGGAATGCGCCGATCGTACTTGTGATTACATCAAAAAAGATGATCGGTGATATCATGGGAAGGGTTATATAATAAAACTTTTGCCAAGGGGATGCGCCTTCAATATCGGCAGCTTCATACATTTGCGGCGAAACCCCTTGCATGATTGCCAGGTATAAAAGCATTCCACCTCCTACACTCCACATTTTCATCATAAGCAATGCCGGTTTTGTCCATTCAGGATCAAACAGCCAGGCCGGGCCTTCAATTCCGAACCATCCAAGCATCGTGTTTACCAGTCCTGTTGATGGACTTAACAGCTGCATCCAGAGAAAATATACGGCAACACCCGATAAGACCGCAGGCAAATAATAGATTGTCCTGAAAAACTTCATTCCTTTGATCTTCTGGTTCAACAGGACAGCCAGCACAATCGCTCCCGCAGTCGTCAATGGAACCGAGAAAATAACATAATAAACAGTATTAAAAAGAGAAGTGCGGAATAAATCGTCCATCGTAAACATGCGTTTGTAGTTATCCAAACCAATGAAATTCATTTTTGAAGTAATATTGTAATCTGTGAAACTTGCGGCCAGACTGAATAATAATGGACCTAAAGTCAAACCCAGAAACCCAATAAGCCAAGGAGAAATGAATAAATAACCTGCCAGATTATCTTTTGCTTTCCTGCTGAGGCCCTTCGTTCGGGCTGTTTCAATGGTTTTACTTCCTCTTATTACTTTAGACCCAGTTTCTGTGTGCACTAATGTACTCTCTGATGACTTCATACGATCCTAACCCCCCTGTTGCATTTAATAGTCCTTTAAATTGACTATTTTGAAAATACTTGTTGCTAAGTCACCTTTCCCTCACATATTTAGGAAATTTTTAAAAAGAGAGAAGGGCGGAATGCGCCTTCTCTAAATCTGTTCCTTACTTCTTCATTTTTTCGATATCTTCTTCCGCTTGCTTCAATGCTTTTTCTGGTGTTGTTTTGCCCAATAGTGCATTGTCAATATGCGGGTTCAGCCTGCTATGATAATCAGGGTACTCTACTGGTACCGGGAACATTTTGGTTTGCTCCAGATTTTTAACTGAGGCTTCATAAACCATTTTGTCAGGACCTTGAAGCTCATTTAAAGCAGCCTCTGCTGCTTCGATGTTGGCAACATTGTCGTAGTTTTTAACGGACCAATGTTTCTGTGCTTCAACATCTGTCAAGTACTTAATAAAGTCCATTGCTTCTTCTGGGTGTTTGGCTCCTTTCGGGATTTCGACAACAAACCCGCCGCCTTCAGCCCAGTTGCCTGAACCTTCCTCATATGCAGGGATTGGTGCTACACCAAATTCAACATCCTGTCCATAATCTCTTAATTGTGTGTAGAATGTTCCTACATCCACCCACATGGCAACTTTGCCAGCGATAAATGGATTTGCCTGTTCACTTCCGAACTCTGCCTGGAAAGCTTGGACAGTCTTTTCTCCAAGACGTTTTTTCCAATCAATGATCCAATTCATGGCTTCAACTTTTTTCGGTGTGTTGATTGACAGCTCTCCATCCTCAATAAACCCATTCCCGTCATCAGCGTTCGTCATCCAGCTTGATGCGCCAACGCTGCCCCATAATGGGTAGAAGCCGACTCGTTCGTATTTGTCACCATTCTTGATATCCAATTTCTTTGCGTACTCCTCGAGCTCTGCCCAGGTTGCAGGCGGCTTTTCAGGATCCAGTCCCGCTTCCTTGAATGCTGTTTTATTGTAGAAAAGAAGGCGTGTATCTGTATTGAATGGAACAGCATATGATTTTCCGTCATATTCGACTGTTTCCCATAAGTGCGGGTAAAACTTTTGCTTGAATGAATCATCTATATATTGGCTTAGGTCCTCGACTTGCTTATTTTCTGCACGCTGGGCAACCGTGTTGATGTCATTGACGATAACATCTGCTGGATTGCCGGCAGCGACTGAAGCAAGATTTTTGGTCCAAATATCACCCCATGGCAGGAATGTGTGTTTCACAAAAACTTTATCCTGGGAATTGTTATAATCATCGATGATTTTTTCAATGATCGGTCGACGGGTTTCTGAACCCCAGAATGTCCAGAAATCCACAATTACTTTCCCGTCTTTCGTTTTTTCGGCTTCAGCTTTCTGCTCCCCAGAACAGCCAGCCAGCAAACCAATTAGCATAAATACTGCAAGAATAACTGCTAGACCCCTCTTCATAACTCTTCCTCCTGTATATCCAAGTTGATTAATAAGTACAACCCTTTTCTTACCACGCTTGGCTGAAACATAAACATGTTATGTAAGTTTTTTTGAAAAACAGGAGTAAAGTTGCATAAAAAAAACAGATTCAGAACTGAACCTGTTTTTCCATATCATCAATCATGGCGATCACTTTGTCTGACTGACTATCCTCTACTTTATATACCTTATTTTCTTTCATTCTTTTGATATAGACATGATCTTTACTGATCCATACCTTGCATTTATCCGGTTTTTTCCCCTCATAGATTAACAGCAAATCATAGGCCTCCTCCATTTCAGGGGGGTTTTTCACAGGGGTTCTCCCATTCACCGTGGTGTTCATGATCTCCAGCCACCCTGGTTCGTCAATGATGGAAATTCCTTTTCTCGTCAGGTTCGAGTGAAGATTAAAATGGTCAGCAGAATCAGATTTAGTAAGATAAGTAATGACAACCTCGCTCTCTGCAGCGATTTCTGCAGAGTGGAGAGCAGCCAGCCCATTCCGGGCAGGAGCTTGAATTTCCGTTAGGAGGTAAACCCCGCACACCAATATCATCACAACCGTCAAGAGACTGCCTGTCCAATTTGCTAAGCATTGATTAGGCATCTGTTTCCTTCCGGATTGGAGAATTGTATTATAGGTTTTTCGTTTTTGAATCTCCGACCTTGGAATTTGGTTGAGGCTCCTGAAGGCGTCTTCCAGTTCAAATGATTTCTTCAATTATTTCCCCTCTTCTCTTTAACTCTTTTTTTAAGGCTGCCATTGCCCGGGAAGTCGTGATCTTCACTTTGCTTTCGCTCCAGCCAAGGATCAAAGCGGTTTCCCTAATCGAAAACTCTTTGATTTTCCTTAAAATCAATACTTCCTGGTAGCTTAGCTTCAGAGCTTTGATTCCTTTATAAAGGTGTGAAGTCTTCTCCCCTTTTACAATAATTTCGACCGGAGAAGGCTGACATGATTGAATGACATACTTATCCAATGAAAAGAAACGCAGTCTCCTTCGTCTTCTTAGATGGTCAATAGCAACATTTCGGGCGATTTTAACAAGCCATGTGAATATTTGTGAATCACCGTTAAACTGGTGAATATGCTTGTACACCCTTAAAAATGTTTCCTGGGTTAGATCCTCTGCGACTTCTTTCTTTCCGGTCAATAACAGGAGATAGCCATAGACCTTGTCACTGTACTCCACATATACCTCATGGAAATGTTTGCTGTAATGATCGCTCAAAATTCTCCCCCCTTTTACAGACAGTTAGACGAACAAGAATAAAAAAAGAATCACTGTTTTTGGAATATTTTAAATTTATTTAAAAATAGCAAAAATTACTAACTTTTTCATCGGCCTAATTGACTAAGGAGTAAGGCGCCGTATATAGTCGGCTGATTTTCAGGATGGATTTGAGACTTTATTATTGCTGCAAAAAAAAGAGGCTGTCAAAAGGTCACAAACGATGACCTTTTAAGACAGCCTCTTTCAATGGTTTCTTAGCGATAACATGAGCAGCCAACGATGATCAAGAGGATAAATAGCACAACGATTAAAACAAAACCGCTGCCATATCCAGCTCCTCCTACACTGTAACCGCCATATCCACAGCCGCTGTATCCGTACATGATAAAACCTCCTAATGAAGTTTACTTATTCGCAGTTTAGTAACCGAAACCCCAAGAAGCTCCGATTATGATCAAAAGAATGAACAATACTACAAGCAGTGCGAAACCGCCACCATAGCCGCATCCATCAGACATCGTAACAACCTCCTTTTTTTATGTCCCTATATCCTATTCAGGTCGGGACATTTGTGCAATTAAACACCAGAAAAAATACTAGCCCAATTAATTATGGAAGAAGGACAAGAAAAAAGAGGACCTTGATTGGTCCTCTCCTTCGCAATAGTGCCTATCCAATTTTCACTTGATCCTCTTGGGTCTCATTTAGAAATTCATATGTAATCAAAGGTTTGACCGGTATTTCCAGCCATCTAGTTACACCATTATTAGTCACTTTTTCTTTGTATACAGGCTTGCAGTCTTCAAGAAGGCACAGCTTCAATGTTTCAAACCCGTTTAATTCCTGAACTGCTTCCTCGATCTCTTTTGTCTCTTCCGCAGTCGCAAGGACTTTTTCTTTTTTCGGCTCCAGCAGGACCACAATCAATTCCTTCCGCATCTGCTTTTCCAGTTCCATTCTTGCGAAAGCCAATTTTTTCAAGTTCCTGTTCAATTGCCACATGCTGATACCAGCTATTTTTTTATAAATCATTCTTATTGCCTCCAGTATTCCCCCAACTCTTATTCTAAAAGACAATTCGAATGAATGTAAGATTATATTAGGGTATGGAAAAAATTCCAAAGGATGTTTTTGGTATCTTTTGAGGTTCGGGCCTGGTGGGACTTCTGACAAAATCAACAGGTTGAAACGGATTTTTTTCCGAACCTGGTACGACTTCAGACAAATTCAGCAGGTTGAAACGGATTTTTTTCCGAACCTGGTACGACTTCAGACAAATTCAGCAGGTTGGACAAATTTATCAGTAAAGACAGTTTTTTTGTCCGAACCTGCCATGACTTCTAACAAAATCATCAAAATGTATCGGTGTATTGACCGAACCCGTTAAGAGTTCTGTCAAATCGCCGTTTCACTCTTCATTTGAATTTTTCGCTACCCTTAAATCCCCCATACATAAAAAAAGATTGCGATCCACCGCAATCTTTCCAGAGTGAGTATTTAGAGATCCAGTAAATATTTTGCGTATTGGGACATACGGTCTTTTGTCCATTTAGGAGCTGAGACCATTTTAATATCAATATGGTCTAGGTTCCCTATATGTCCAGCCAGGTGTTCTCGTGCTGAGAGAGCGATATATTCAGCAAGCATGCAGTCTTCATTCCTTGTGGTCATAACGATTTCGACATCTTTATCGTCCTTGACACAGACTTCATAGACGAGGCCAAGGTTCACAATATCGACTCCAAGCATTGGTTCTTCTACCTCTGCAAGCATTTTATAAATTTCTTTTTTATCCACATTGAGTACCTCCTCCCATTATAGTCAGGTCAAGTTGCTTTGCTTACTTTTATCATAAATGATGGCGGGAAAATAATGGAGTGACACACTTCACCTTTCATATTATTGTCAATTTTTGAAGGAAAATTTGTGTCAGTTTACTCGAATGGGATTACATTCTAAAAAAACAGGCTGATTCTTCATCAGCCTGCCCTTAATTCAACCAATTATCTTTTCCTTGTTCTGCATCTTTTTTAAATATAAGAGCGTTTCTTTATCTGTAGTCGTTGGAAGTTCGTACATGGACTGATACTCCTCTGGTCCTTTTCCAGTGATGAGAATCCACTCCCCGCTCTGGGCGTTTTCCCATGCATTCTGGATTGCTAGGGTCCGGTCTGTAATGACTTTCCCTTTATTTTTGCCAAATCGGACATTCAGATCCTGTAATTCTTTGGCCATCTCATCTTCTGATATGCCGTTCAGGTCATCGAAGGTCAAAGTGAACTCATCACTCATTGCGGCCGACGCTTTAACCATATGTTCTCTTTTCGTCTTATCCCGCTCACCACGGAAGCCGAATATATGCTTCACCTTTACAGCCTCATGCTCGTGGGCTGCTTGCAGACAGTATTCAATCGCATCCTTTGTATGTGCATAATCGACGATGAAAGTAGCACCTTCTGGATGGGAAATCATTTCGAACCTTCCCGGTACACCTGGGAAAGTTTTAAGCGCCTCCGTAATCGCATCTGGACTGATACCGATTTTCACAGCTGTCAAAAAGGCCAATGCTGCATTATAGACGTTATGGAGACCTGGTGATGGGAAAGTCAGCGGATATGTGATGCCTCCCATCTTGATGTCAAACCTGGTTTCGCCATTCAATTTGATATCCTCTATCTTCAAGTCATGGCAATCGTCATAGCCAAGAGAATATACCGGGATATCTTTAGCTCTTAAAATACTCGACAGCTTGTCTCCCCATTCTCCCAATCTGCTGACGACTGCTGAACCCTCTTTTTTCATGTAATTGTACATCAATGTTTTTGCTTCGAAATAATCCTCGATGGTCGGATGGTAATCAAGATGATCATGGGATAAGTTCGTGAATAGTCCATAGTCCAGCTCAAGGCCTTCAATCCTGTATTGTTTCAGCGCATGTGACGACACTTCCAGCACTACAAACTCATCTTTGCTTTTGTATATCAATTCCTGGATCTGCAAAGCATCCGGAGTCGTATTCGAGGGCTTGTACACCTCATTATTTATAATATAAGACACTGTGCCCAGCAAAGAGCAGCTTTTTCCTGCACTCTCCAGAATATGTCTTAAAATGTATGAAACAGTAGTTTTCCCGTTTGTACCAGTAACTCCGATTACCGTATGATTTCTCGACGGGTGATCGTAGAATGCACTCGCTGCCCTGCCCAGTGCTTGCCTGCTGTCAAAAACCTGGATATATGGGATCTCCAGTTCGAGCTCATTTTCCCCTATGACGGCTGCAGCCCCATTGTCCATGGCTTGGGTAATAAACTTGTGGCCATCTATCTGGAAACCTTTAATCGCGACAAATAAATCGCCTGGCTTCACTTTACGTGAATCCATCTGAATTCCAGTCAAGACAGGATCTGCATCATTCTTATATTTTTTCACACTGCCGCCGAGTGCTTCAAGCACCTTGGTTAATCTCATTTCCAAAACTCCCTTTTTAACATGCCTAAAGATTCCACATCCGAAATTAGAAATGTATATAATATGTCTCTTTTTATATTCCCCTGTTTTTTAAAACTATGCCTCGTAAATGATACAAGTTTTCCTTTTAAAAAAAATGAGCAAAAGGAAATAGAAAAAAAGACCGGCAATTTAGCCAGCCTTTTACTATTTTCCCGGTATTCACTTGGAGAATTGGGACAAATATTTGAAATTCAGCCTGCTATGCTGTTGAAGCATGAATGCTGAGGTTGTGGAACCTTCTTTTCGAAGTGTATTCAGTGCGTTAATCATTTCTTCTGCTGTCCCAATACCTATGCCATGCCCATAATATAACCCATTCCCAAGGACGACAGCGTTTTCTCCTCTCCAGATGGGCTTGTCAAAATCCGGATTCATGAAATAAATCACATCTCCGGGAATAAACTCACTACCTTCAAGGGTGATAATAGCTAGATCGGAGTCATGGTTCCAATTCCAAACCAGCAACCCCCTGAATAAGTAATTGAAATCCCTCAATCTAATTGAATCAAGAACAGCTTTGTAAAAAATGACAACCATTGCCGTGGAGCATTCAAATGCATACTCTTGCCCATTTTCATATATATCATTGATTGCGTCAGAAGGCTGGACAGTCGGATTCAACAAATAGCCTCTAGGTCCTTTCGTCCAATATCTCGGGTTGAACCTAGAATATTTGAAGGAGGTAAAGGCTGGTGAAGCATCCTTAAGTTTCAATGCTGCATCAATGATATTCTCACGAAGATTTATTTCAAAAAGAAGCTGAAATGTAGTGTCATACTCAAACATCGTGAGGCTATTGTCTAGATGGTCGTATATTTGCTTCTGTTTTCCAGATAGATTCTGCAGCTTCTGGGCGCTTGCACCATCTGGAAACCTGATGATTATCATCACTCTCCCCCTCCATATCCCTTTAGTTACGCATACATTCTAACTATATGAAGGTGATGGGCTTAAAAGACATTGGACAGGATTGTTAAATGCTGAGCGCATCCTTTGAATGCTCATCTGGCATTTATTTTGTTTTACTTTCCTTTAAAAGGGTATTTTCATAATAATCACAAAGACAAGGAGGCTTTACTATGCCGGAAAACACTCATGGTAAGAACGATGGTTCAGTTGAACAAGAGAAGAAACAGGAAAACAACAAGGATATTGAGCCTCAAAGGGATCCAGTGAAACCCCAGGAAGGATCCGCAACTGACAAATAATCATTCTCGCTAGTAAATATAACGGAGAGGTGATCATCGTGGGAAAAGAAAATAAAAAAAACATTCCAGTCGATAATACTCAAAACATGGACAACCCAGAGCAATATGAAACCAGGACGAAAAGTCTTCATGACAAATTCAAAAGTGAATTGACTGTCGATCCAATTCCGATGGAAGACCTGAAGCAGGAACAACATGAAGAAAAGGATGGACATCACTCAAAGGACTCTTCTTCAAGTGAAAAGAAGTATAATGTAGAGATCGACAATGAATTATAATGACATGCTCTGGTAAGTCCAGAGCTTTTTTTGGTTTATAAAGTCTTGCAAGGGAAAATGCTAAATAGGTACAAAAAAGGAGGAATCTAAATGAATGATCAAAATTTGAAGGATAAAATCACTCAGGTTATGGGGGAATCAAAGGTCGGGACGCTGGCAACGGTTGTCGGCAATAAGCCGCACTCCCGCTATATGACCTTTTTTAATGAGGATTTGATCTTGTACACACCGACAAGCAAAGAAACGTATAAAGCGGAAGAGATTGAAAAGAACCCATATGTCCATGTCCTTCTTGGATATGAAGGAGAAGGAATGGGTGATGCCTATATTGAGGTCCAGGGTAGGGCTTCCATTCGCGAAGATCAGTCTCTTAAGGATAAATTCTGGAATAATAAAATGGAAAAACGGATTGAAAGTCCCAATGATCCTGAATACATTATTCTTGAGATAACCCCGGAAACGATTCGGCTTATGAATGATCACGGTGAGCCAGAAACATTGAATTTATAAGCACTTACCAAGGAGATGGATTCCCCATCTCCTCCTCATTGAAGATTTAATTTAACCATTTGTCAAACTTTTGTTGATTTTATATGGCAAATTCGTATTGATATAAAATTACTATTATCGTAATCTATTGGTAGATAATATTTTGTGAATTTATTCACAAATAACTTAATACAACAAAGGAATTTATTTTTTTCGAACTAACATGTGAATAGTTTCACAATTAAACAACCAGAAAGAGGGAAATTTCGATGCAAACTCCGAAAATTGTTATTTTAGGTGCTGGATATGGTGGGCTTATCACTAGCCGACAGTTGGAAAAAACTCTTAAGAACGGCGAAGCTGAAGTAACCTTAATCAATAAACATGATTATCACTATATCTCTACTCAGTTGCATAAGACAGGGGCGGGCACGGCTCCGGATGAAAAAATCACGTTACATATACCTGATCTTCTTAAAACAGGCAAAGTACAATTCAAAAGAGGAACTGTACAAAATGTAAACTTCACTGCAAAGAAAGTACAGCTAGAGTCTGGTGAAGTTATTGATTATGACTACCTGATGATTGGTCTTGGATTTGATGTGAGTACGTTCGGGATTCCTGGCGTGGAAGAAAATGCTTTTAAGATCAAAAGCTTCAGAAGCACAAAAGCAATTCACAATCATATGCTCAGGCAGTTTGCTGCTTTTAAGGAAGACCAGGACCCTTCAAGATTGACTTTTGCCGTTGCTGGGGCCGGTTTTACCGGAATTGAAATGATAGGCGAACTAATCGAAGCAATGCCTAAGCTTTGCCGCAAATATGATATACCTGTGTCAGAGACCCGAATCATCAATATAGAAGCATATGAAACTGTTCTCCCAGGTTTTGATCAGAAGGCCATTGATTTCACTGCAGGCTACTTAAGGAAGAATGGCGTTGAACTGATGACTTCAACGAAGATACTTGAATGCTCTCCAACATCTATAACATTGGACAATGGTGAAGAACTTCCGTCCAGGACATTGATCTGGTCTGGCGGAGTCCGCGGCAATACCCTCCTTGAAGAATTGGCTTTGCCCATTTCCAAGGGCCGCATCGTGATTGACAAGTTTTTACGGGTAAAAGGAATGGACAATGTCTTTTGTATCGGTGATGCAGCATTGTTTTTGAAAAATGACGGAACCCCACTTCCTCCGACCGCACAGGTGGCAATTCAACAGGCAGAGGTGTGCGGACCAAATTTAGTGGCGACCTTAAGAGGGCAACAGCTTAAAGCATTTGAATATCACCATAAAGGTACAGTCGCTTCCATTGGTAACAAAGCGGCCGTTGGCAAGGTCTTCGGTCTGAAAATCAGCGGTTTATTCGCTGCATTGATGAAGCAAGTGATTGAAGCACGTTACCTCTTCGTACTTGGAGGACCAGGACTGGTCATCAAGCAACTATTCAGGGCCGGAAAGCCACAATCAGAGCTGGCTGTCTCCAAACAAAAATGATGAACCTTTACTAAAATATTCTCTAGAAAAAGCATCAATTGATGCTTTTTCTTTAATTTTGCGAGGCTGTCAGTGCGTCATCCGGCGGGCGCTTCCCTCGTTTCAAGTCATTGATACTGAGGCCAAAACGCATTTCCAAGTGTGGATAGTCTTTAAAGCGTTTCCAGTCTCCTCCCCATGTAAATCCAAGCTCCTTGGCAATGTCCACCACTTCCATCCAATCGGACTTTCCATTGCCATTCCCATCATAAGCAGTGTCCCACAGCGCCTTTCCTTGTTCATTCAATAAAGCGAAATCAATTGCCAACCCGAAATTATGGTACGACTCCCCTGCTTTAGCATGAGTGACTATTTGGCCTTCTGTCGATCTTCCCTTATCATATAACTCATTCTGTTCTTCAAAACTCCTGAACCCATCAGTCACCAAGACTCGAATCCCTCTCTCAGCTGCCGTCTTGACCAGAACATCCGTGTTCTTTTCGACCACTGGATGCAAACCCTGAGGCAATGGTACATTTTCATTCAATTCAGGCTTTGTAAGGAATTGATAATATAGGAGAAGCGCAGCAATAATCAGCAGAAACGTGATGAATGCGTTCCCGAATAGTTTCTTTTTCACAATTAAAATTCCTTTCAGCTTTTCTTCCAATCTATTATATTACGAATTTCCTTCAGTATTGGTTTCATGGAAGGTTTTTCAAAATCAATAAAACCTGGCAATCAATCTTGCCAGGCAATTTTTCTTGTTCACGAGTCTATTCGAATGTGTACCTTTCTAAAATGCGTTCAGCAATCAGTTTGTAGCCTTTATCATTTAAATGTAGAGAATCACTGAAGTACTGCCTTTTGTCTGTTCCTTTGAACAGATCATTGGTTGGGATGAAAACGATCTGTTTTTCATTTTCAGCCTCTTTCATGATTTCCTTATTCCAATCATCAATTACCGCTTCAATCGCCATGCTGTCGGGGTAAGGATTGTATAGGCCCAGAAGCAAGATTGGTGCCTCCTCGTTATTATCCCCCAAGATATTGAGGATGGCACTTAGGTTTTTCAAATAAACTGCCTGCCCTTTCTTTATTTTTTCATGCTTCAGATTCTCTAAATTCTCTCCATTGCTATTGATCAAATCATTAGTACCGATAAATAGGATAAAATAATCTGCTTCATCCAGCTTTCCCCTGATACCTACATCCGATAATTGGCTGAGGATTCCAGAAGATTCAAGACCATAAATAGCTTCATTATCAAATTTGTAGTTTTCCTTATTTTTGGTGTTCAAGCTGGTTTGCAGGGTATCGATATAACCGGAACCTTTCTGGTCTCCATATCCATAAGTGAGTGAATCGCCAAATGCCACTACAAGCCTGTCTCCTTTATCTTTTTCAGGATTGAGGATACTGAAAGCAGCCAGCAAGACGAATATTACGATCAAAGATGACATTAGTAATGTATTTTTCTTCATGATGTGCTCCTACTCTTTTTCTTTTCATTTTTTACCCAGCCTGATATGAACACGAAACATGAAGAATTCACCAATAAACTTCCTCTTGCTTATACTTCTCCATCGTGTTATATTTATCAAGCGATGAGCTGAATTGTGTAAGCCGACCGACACTCCTTTATGGAAATGCACGATGTGGCGTGCAGTCAGTCGCCTCAATACGCAGAAAAGACGCCTTCTGGGCGTCTTTTCTTATTATTCAGGATATTATCTTCTATCCTTATAACCGTCACGGTCTAGATCTGAATTGTTCTTAAGTGAGTTGCTATTGCGGTCAAGGCCTGCTTCGTTGACGATACGGTCGTCATCAGCCTCAAGATGGGCTTCCTCATGCTTTACACTTTCGACGACTTGTTCAGTATCTGTCACTTCTCGCTTGCCAATGACAAGCTCTTCAGAAACAACCGGTTTCTTTGTAACCTCTACCTTCTCTTCCATGATAGGCACACGGATGGTTTCATCGTCATCCATCACGGCATCAGTACCTGAAGCAGTCTCATTCACCTCACGTCTTTCCACGTAAACTTCCTCACGTGTGACTGGGATGTTAACCTTCTGCTGTTCTTCGACTACTTCTTTGTGGACTTCCACTTCACCCGCCTGGACTCTTTCTTTAGAAACATCCAATTGTTCTTCCCTTAACTGCAATCTTTGTTCTTCATTGTTGTATCGGTCCGTTTCAAGGTTGTTTCGGGCATAATTGTCTGTTTCGTAATTCCCTTGAACACCAGTTCCTGTTACGGATGTGTCGGTAACATAGCCTGTTTCTTCAACATCTAGTCCGGATGCAGTCGTTTCTGCCAGAAGAATGATGCGTCCATTTCGGACATCCTCTTCATATTCTCTTGCAGCATCATCTGTTAGTCCGACACCCACCAGACGGTCGGTAATTGATGGCTCATTGCCACCTAGATTTCTGTCCGCGTCAAATGCTGTCATCAGGCTTTGCCAGAAACCGCCCTCTTTATGATCGTCAGTATCAGTTCCAATATTTTCAGTCGTTACACCAGTTCTGCTTTGAAGGGCAGAAGTAACATCGTTCGTATCACCGATGATTGAGAAATCCTGAACGGCATAGCCGTTGTTTTTGTATTCTTCAATTGCTTCAATTAGTTCTGTTTGATTATCATATACTCCAACTACTTTTTTAGCCATTTTAAATTCCTCCAATTCAATGTATGATTCATCCGGCTGCACCGGTAGTGTATTCTTACCCGGCATGGACATACACTCAAACTATTTAGGGCTTGCCAAAATTAGCCACAGCTTTTATCAAAAAAAAAAAGCCGGAATCAGTCCGGCTTTTCGTCTTGGTCAATTTTCATAACCTCTAAGTAGGCAATATGGTATTCATCAATTTCGATAATCTTGAAAACATAACCTTCTTCTTCTATTTCATCACCAATTTGGGCATCAATGTTCTTTGTCATGAACCACCCGCCTATAGTATCCACGTCTTCTTCTGATATATGGATTCCCAACAGGTCATTTACTTCATCGATCAGTACCCGGGAACTGAACAGATAATGGTTTTCTTTCACTTTTCTGATTTCAGCGATTTCATCGATATCAAACTCATCACGGATGTCGCCAACAATTTCTTCTATAATATCCTCTACTGTCACCAGACCAGAGGTTCCGCCATACTCATCAATCAAGATAGCCATATGAATGCGTTCCTTTTGCATTTTAACGAGCAAATCATGTATAGGGATTGTTTCAATCACTCGTATGACAGGCTTAATGAATGAAGACAATATCGATTCTACTTGCAGATCCTTTCGCGTCAATTTAGCAGTTAATATTTCCTTTATATTGATCATTCCAACTATATTGTCCTTCTCTCCATCGATCACAGGATAACGCGTATATTTCTCCTTCTGGATCACTTCAATTATCGTTTCAATTTCATCTGATATATCGAATGTGACGATTTCCGTCCGCGGCACCATGATCTCTTTGGCAATTCGCTCATCAAACTCAAATATATTGTTTACATAGTTCAATTCGTTTTGATTGATTTCACCGCTTTCATAACTCTCTGATAAAAGAATCCGGAGCTCCTCTTCAGAATGGGCAATTTCATGCTCGGAAGCGGACTTTAACCCAAACAGTCCTACAAGAAGCCTGGCTGAACCATTCAATAACCAGATAAAAGGATACATAATCTTATAAAACCAGATAATTGGTTTGGAAAAAGCGAGGGTGATGGCTTCAGCTTTTTGGATTGCGACCGTTTTTGGAGCCAGCTCCCCAACTACAACATGCAAAAAAGTGATTGAAACAAAGGCGATTCCAAACGACAATATGCCTGATAAGGAAGCATTCAAATGAAAGTTTTCAAACACAGGATGGAGCATTTCTTCAACCGTTGGCTCCCCCAGCCACCCAAGGCCTAAGGCTGTAATCGTGATTCCCAGCTGACAGGCCGAGAGATATTCATCGAGATGTGTGACTACATGCTTTGCGGATTGTGCTCCCTTCCTCCCTTCAGAAATCAGCTGGTCGATTCTTGAACCCCTGACTTTAACGATGGCAAACTCTGTCGCAACGAAAAACCCTGTCAATGCGATCAATAAGACAACTAGTAGCAAATTAGTAATAATCAATGGGCAAGCCCTACATCCGTAAGGCAGTCACCTCCTAATAACATTTACTGCAATTATAAGTACTTGATCTGTGCAAAAGAATTTAGCTTCAGCACATGATGTTAACCATTTTTTAAATTATACCCTTATACTGAACAGCTAACGCATAATAGATGAAAAACGTGAATCAATTCGTCCTTATTATTGGTCATCACGCAAGAATCTATTAAGAATATAGCTTGTATCATGCATGGATGACGCTTTTTTTATGGAGTACTCCTTTTTATGTCTCCACCGCCTTTATGGATGACGCTTTCTTCATGGAGTACCCCTTTCTGTCCCATCGCCTTCATGGATAGCTCACAGATTAAAAATTATTAATCTTCAGCTTCATACCATTCGGATCCTTTTCTGACGGTTTCAGTAGTTTTTTCGTTTTCTAAAAAGAAACCACTAATTCTAGCTCTTTTTGCTTAACTAATTTTGAAAATTGCCGAAAATAAAAATAATATGAGAACAAAATCCTAGCATTCGCCCCCTTTTTAAAGGTGGATAAAATTTTGTTCATAAAAAATACTGTACGCCTATGAAGATCAGAAGGAGTGGACAAATTGCTTTTCAAAAAGAAAAAAAACATCGGGAATATTGTAGAACCCAAGCAGAAAAAGAGCAGAAAATACCTAAGCAAAAACATGAGCCTCAAAATAAAGATCGTATCTTTAAGCATCATATCGATGCTGGTTCTTGCTTTGGCGACAACTGCTTATGCTCAATACACGATCAGGTCAAGCAATCTAGAATCGATGGAAGCTGAGCTGAATACAATCTCAGCCCTGTTATCCGATCAGATTTCTGCAGGCAAAGCAAAAACAATCATTGCGAATCCTTCAAAAAATAATCCAGGAACCACTTCAATGCAAAAACAAATGGACCAAATACTTAAGGAAAATCCGTTGATACATAATCTGTACTTAATCACGATGGATGGAAATCAATTCATCATCCCAACAATGAGCTCTGCCATGATGACTAAGGATCTCACATACGGGTCGAGTTATTCAGGCGGCAAAGAATTTGATCAAGCCGCACTCGAAGCTTTTAAGGAAAATAAAAGGACAACAACTGACATATATAAATCGCAAAACGGAGAAAAAATGACTGGCTTCGCGCCAATCACCGATATGTCCGGAAAAACGATCGCCCTGTATGGTGTCGAATTTGACGTTTCACAGGTAAATAAAAAGATCAATGCCGAGGTTGGAGGTATTTGGGTTCTTTCTCTCATCATCCTTGGCCTCTCAAGCGCGGCGATGTATTTCCTGGTGTCCAGGCTGATCAAGCCACTTAACAAAATTAAAGTTCTGACAGCAAACATCGCTAAAGGTGACTTGTCGCAAGAGGATATTGTCGTCAAATCAAGGGATGAAGTTGGTGCGCTGGCTGAGAGTATCAATACGATGGCCGCATCACTCAGGACGCTGGTTTCCCAGGTGCAGACAACTTCAAGCGAAGTTTCGAGTGAAACAGTTGGCTTAACCAGGGTAGCCTCGAGTTCGGTTGATGCAATCCGTGAGCTGACCGCTGCCAACCAGCAGGCGGCCGCCAGTACACAAGAGCAGAACGCCAACATTGAAGAAATGCAGGCAACATTGGAAGAAATCAATGCAGGTATCGAAGAAATCAATGCTTCTGCACAACAGGCAAGTTATATCGCAAAAAATTCAACAGTTACATCCAAAGAAGGAACCGTCAGGATTGACGAAATGCTTGCAGGACTTGAAGGCGTTGATGAGAACACAAACAAGCTGGCTGAGATCATTACGATTCTAGAAAAGCAATCAGACAAAATCACGCAATTCGTCAAAATTATCAATACTATTTCTGATCAGACAAACCTGCTGGCATTGAACGCAGCCATTGAAGCTGCCAGGGCAGGAGAACACGGAAAGGGATTTGCTGTAGTCGCAAACGAGGTCCGCAAGCTTGCTGAGGAAAGTGCAAAATCAGCTTCGACCATTATTTCCATCGTTAACGAGAATGTCCAAAACACTCGTACTGCAGTTGATTACATCACAAAAACAAGAGAAGCAGTCCAGTATAATAAAGACCTTTCTATGAAGGCGAAAAATACGCTAAATGAAATTTATGAAACAACCTTGGAGATCGAGGATAATTCCAATAATATCGCGACAGCCATTGAACAGCAGGTCATCGCATTTGAACAAATAACCAACTCACTCGATACAGTCTCTCAGGCGTCCCAGCAGATTGCAGCAGGTACCGGCCAGACAGACCAGTCCACACAGGAACAGCTCAGAATTGCCGAAAATGTAAACGAAAGTGCAAAAATCCTTCAACGCACAGCATCGGAGTTAGAGAAATTGACTGGAAACTTCAAGTTATAGGCCTGATTTCTACAATTGAAAAAGGATGCCCTCGGGCATCCTTTTTACCTTTTCCTGAATCCTTCTTCTTCCAAATATTGTTTGGCCTCATTATATGAAAGAAATGTCCCGTCAAGATTCAGGCCAGCATACACATTCCACATTTCATCTTCATGAACAAGGATCAATGTATGGTTTTCTGAATTAATCCAGCGCTCTTCCTCATTGTCCTCAATAATGGCAGATTCAACGGTACTATTGGCTGACAACGATTGAATGGATTGTTCAATGATGTTTTTAAGCTCTTCCGCAGTAAAATCACGGATATTTACCAAGCCTTTGGGATCGACATCATAGCCATCTAAAAACTCTCCATAGACAAAGCCATTTCCATTAGGATGCAGATGGTACACAACATTTTTCTTGTCATAAACACTTTCCGCAAAATGAAAGTTAACACGGCCCAAAGAGACATTTTTCCGTTCCAGTTCAGGGAATGATTCTATGATTGCAAGTTTTTGTTCAAAAGTAAGCATAATTGCCTCCAGCTAATTCTATTTTTTTCGATTCTGTTCATTATAACATTTGGAAGCAGCTTAACAAAAAATTTCAGTGAGCATTTAACATGTTACATAATTAGATTTAGGATATAATTAAGTTACCTAAGGGAGTGATATGATGAAAACCGTAAGTCCAATCAAATCGAAAAACAAGATCATGCTTATGAAGGATTTCCTTATAAATCACTCGACCAGGGATTATTGTTTATTTGTACTTGGTATTAATACCGGGATCAAACTGCATGATCTACTCAACCTGCGTGTACATGATGTGTGCCGCCAGGATGGGGAAATTACAGAAGTCCTTTCAATTCCTCTTTATAGCAATCCACCTGTTTACTTAAATGAGTCCATCAGAAGTTCCCTAAAAAAGTATCTAACCGAAAGTTCTTTTATTGGAACAGACTATCTCTTTAGGTCCCGAAAAACTGCGAATCCAATTACAAGGCAACAAGCTTACAGGATAATCAACGCCGCTGCTAGAAATGCCGGAATTGATGAACCGGTAGGTATGACCACTTTGCGTAAAACATTCGGCTATCATGCCTACTCCCAGGGCGTTGCCATTTCACTGATTCAAAAAAGGCTGCTGCATGCCTCTCCATCCGAAACAAAGCACTTCATTGGAATAGACCAGGAAACAGTCCAGGTTAAAATTGATATCAATTTATAAAGGGGGAGTTTTTATTGCCAGAACATGTTATTAGTACAGACTCTTTCATTCTTCTTCTTGCTTTCTTATTCATTGTTGGGGTTATAACAACGAGGTTTTCAACCAGACTTGGGGTTCCCTCTCTGATTTTCTTTATCATGGTCGGGATGGTCATGGGCAGCGATGTCCTTGGCATCATTTATTTTGATAATGCAGCAGTTACACAGATGATTGGTGTTATCGCACTAGTCATAATCCTGTTTGAAGGCGGCCTGCAAACAAATTTGAAAGACGTCAGGCCAGTAATTATCCCATCTTTATCACTTGCAACGGTTGGAGTGCTAATCACCTCTGGAATCGTTGCCGTCGCTGCGAAAATGATTTTGGGCCTTGATTGGCTGGAAGCCATTTTATTCGGGGCAATTGTTGGTTCCACTGATGCCGCAGCTGTTTTTGCAGTCCTGAAAGGCCATAATATATCTTCAAAACTTGGTTCTACTCTCGAAGCAGAATCTGGTTCCAATGATCCGATGGCTGTATTCTTAACCGTAGCAATGATTGAACTTATTACGATTCCTGATGCAAGTATCCTAAAGTTGATCGGTGACTTCTTTTTGCAAATGGGACTGGGCCTGATACTGGGTGTGATTTTTGGAAAGGTCGCAGTCAAAGCTTTGAATTCGATAAACTTGGATTCGAGTGGACTTTATCCCGTTTTCGCCACCGCATTTGCTTTGCTGACTTATGGAGTAACTACATTTTTGAATGGCAGCGGTCTTTTGGCCGTATACATTGCGGCGATTATCATTGGAAACGCTGAGATTGCATATCGCCATTCTATTTTCCGCTTCACAGAAGGTTTCGCCTGGATGATGCAGATTCTTATGTTTGTCATCCTTGGGCTCCTTGTATTTCCATCTGAACTTTTCAACCCGGCTATCTTGATTCAGGGCATATTGATATCCGTAATCCTGATGCTGGTGGCAAGACCTGTAGCTGTATTTTTATCAACAATAAAAATGGATTACTCTCAAAAAGAGCGGATTTTCCTTTCATGGGCTGGCTTGAAAGGCGCGGTTCCGATTATCCTCGCCACCTTCCCATTGCTGGCAGGTATTGAGGACAGCCATCAGATTTTCAATGTTGTCTTCTTCGTCGTTTTGACGAGCGCACTTATTCAGGGATCTACCATACCGATGCTAGCAAATAAGCTGGGATTGAACGGTCCCAAAAAAACGATACCAATGCAGTCACTTGAGCTGATTTCACTTGGAAAAGCGGATGCCGAGATGATTGAATATGAGATGGAAAGCGACAATGCCATCGTTGGTAAAACGTTGGTGGATATCCCCTTTCCTGAAGGAACACTGGTGAATGCGATCATCCGCAATGGCAAACTTATCGCACCTACGGGGAATACCGTCATCATGACAGGTGATTTCCTCTATATCCTTTCAGAGAGGAAGAACAAGCCGAAACTGAAGAAGCTCTTGAAGGAAAAAGCAAAATATAGTCAAGATGCACTAGACCTTAAATAATCGCGGTTCACATACTGCAAACTAAAAACCAGTGAGGATCCTCACTGGTTTTTAATCATTTTGAGCTTAGTTTTTCTAAGAATATCGACTGCATTTCTCTTAATATATGCTTATAATGGTAATCTTCAAGTATGGTAGCCTGCAATGTGGCCCCATTGACAATCGCCCAAAATATATCCGCATATGTCTCTGGATCAAGTTCCTTGTTAAATTCACCTGCTGCCTGACCTTCTTTAATGATTCCTGTCAGCAATGAAACAAAGAAATCTCTGTATCGCTTCGTCAACATATCCTTTAATTTTGGATTCCGTGTTGAGTACAATCTGAATTCGTAATGAACGATCGCATGCCCGATGTTTTCTTCATCATTCGGGTCATTGTCCAGGTAGGCTTCAATCAGGTAATTGAGTTTTTCCAATGAGGTCTCACGCTCAGCAATGGCTTTGGCAAATTTACTTCCCGAGTCATTTGTTTGGCCTTCCATCAGTGCCAGATAAATTTCATCCTTACTTTTGAAGTAATTGTAAATTGCCCCCTTGCTTAGTTTGGAGCGGGCCACAATATCATCAACAGTCGATGCTTCAAATCCCTTTTCGGCAAAGCAAACATGGGCACTCTGCAAAATTTCCTGACGCTTCTTTTGCTTATATTCCTCTGAAACAATTGGCGTCATATGATTTACCCCATTTTTCCGCTAATATTAGAGTTTATATACCTTACTATATTTCTCTTCCAGGTACTGTACCAGATAATCCGCATTCAATTCTTCACCGGTAGCTTTTACTATCAGTTCATTTGGTGTATAGAGCATTCCGTACTGATGAATATTTTCCCTTAACCAGTCCTGGATCACTGCAAAATCCCCTTGCTCGATACTTTCATAGAATCCAGGTACATCCTTCTTGATCTTAGTCAAGATCTGTGCCGCATACAGATTCCCAAGAGAGTATGACGGGAAGTACCCCAGCCCTCCGAATGACCAGTGGATATCCTGAAGGACCCCTTCACTGTCAGTGGATGGTGTGATGCCTAGGTAATCCCTCATTTTTTCGTTCCAGATTCCAGGCAGATCTTTTGCCTCTATTTCCCCGGCAATCAATGCCTTCTCAATTTCATAGCGAACCATGATATGAAGATTATATGTGAGCTCATCTGCTTCCACCCTGATGAAGGATGGCTGGACAGCATTTGTGGCACGATAGAAATCTTCCAATTCAACATTCCCTAATTGCTCCGGAAAATGTTCCTGCAGCTTCGGATAGAAGTACTTCCAGAATTCCTCGCTGCGTCCCACCATATTTTCCAGGAATCTGGACTGGGATTCATGAATTCCGAATGAAGCCCCTTCCTGTAAAACTGAATCCTGGAACTCTGGATTGATATTTTGTTCATAAATACCATGTCCAGCTTCATGAATTGTTCCAAAAATCGCCGATCGGACATTATTTTCAAGGTACCTGGTCGTAATCCTGACATCCCCGGTATTCACAGTTTGTGCAAATGGATGAACCGTTTCATCCAGCCTGCCTGCTTCCATATCGAAGCCGATCACTGGCAGAATATAACGATTGAATTCTTTTTGCTTCTCTACTGAATAAGGCTGTTCGAATATCTCGACTGATGGTTTGTCAGAAGACCCTTGAATCCTTTTCAGTAAATCAGTGCTTGATTCTCTTAATTTACTAAACAATGGATCAAGTTTTTCAACTGTAAGACCAGGTTCAAATTCATCCAGCAGCGCATCATATGGATGATTTTCATAACCGTAAATCTCAACAGCTTTCCTCTTAAACTCTACAATCTTCTCAAGGTAAGGAAGATATCTTTCAAAATCATTGTTCTCCCTTGCTTCTTCCCAGGCATCATTTGCTTTTGATGTCAGCACTGTGAAATCTTTAATCATTTCTGCCGGGATACTTTTGGATCGGTTATAAAATTTCAGCCGTTCACGAACCTTGGCCTTTGCAGCCTCATCAAGGTGCTCCTCTGCTTCCGGTGTCGTTAGTACCTTAAGCAACTCACCCATTTCTTCAGAAACAGTCAGTTTGAACGCTTCAGTTCTTAAAGTTCCATTCGCATTCGCAAATATGGAGCGTCCTTTCTTCGGTGAGATTACTTTTTGATCCCAGCTCAACAAACCTAAAATACTATTAAAATGCGAAATCTTCTCATCCAATTCATTGAACTTTTCGAGCGCAGACATGATTGATTGATTCAGTACCTTTTGTTCCATGCCATTTCCCCTCTCTCTGATTGAGTTAAATTCCCCCTGGATTGTGAATCCCATAATTCTTGACTACAGATACTTTGCTATAAATTAAAAACTTTAAATAAACTATCCAGTCGGTTTATTATAATCCATATTACATTATTTTTTCAATTATCACAAAATTATTAAAAAAAATCTAAAATCTTGCAACCTTTCATAAACATCCTACGTCAAAAACTAAAAAGAAATTTTTCCCAAAGGAGAGTATATGAAAAAAATCATTCATTACCCATTTTTATTTTTGACCTCTATTGCAGGTCTTTTATTTTTCATGGCCTTTCCCAGGCTTTTTAACTTCCGCCCATCAGAAAGTGAGCACCTTGGCATGCAATTATCTGGCTTTATTAAAGCAATTGAAGCTACTGCAGTGCAATTTTTCAAGCCTGAAAGCTGGGGAGTACTAGAAAGCTGGTATCAGGAAACAGTCATCGACCGCTATACATATTCTCTTGAACTTATTTTCTTCAGTCTGTTGTTCACTATTTTTATAGGAAGTGTGATTGCCTATCTATTTATGAATCTTCCATATAAACAGCGTATAAGAGTAAAGAATGTCCTGAATTTCTTCGAGGGAATTCCGGATTTGCTGGTTATATTCATGATGCAGCTGTTTTTGTTCATGCTCTACAGGGAGTTCAATATTCGCCTTGTCACAATGTACGGGCTGGCAGGGAAAGAGCCAATCATCTTCCCGATGATCATTAATTCACTCCTTCCATCCTTATTTTTTGCTCAATACCTGATCAAAGTAATGGAAGAAGAATTTGAAAAGCACTACATTCTTTTAGGCCAGGCAAAAGGGTTATCAAAGCTGCAGCTTCTTTTTTCACATTTGACCAGGAATATTGTGCCCGTTGTCTCTATCCACTTTAAAACCATTATATTCATGGTTTTGACAACCCTGGTCCTCGTTGAACACATGTTTGTTCTTGATGGGTACATTAAAGAGCTTAATAAACTGCTGCAGATTCAAAATAGTTCTCCTGTGCATATCTTCTTTTACGTGGGAGTTTTCATGCTTCCTGTCATTCTTGTAGAAAGATTCGTTTCGTTGATCGGTAAAAAGTTCGGAAGCGTTCGGGGGATGGATATATGAGAAAGATGAGGAACAATATTTCATCAGCAATATTGTCGATTTCCACTAAAGTAAGTGATGGCCTATCCTGGCTTGTCAGGGAGTCAAAAGAACTGAACCCCCAAAAAGCAAAAAGGGGATTGTTTCATTTTCTGAAAATGATTATGAAAATAACTGCCTATATCAATAACCATAGACACCGGAATATGCTGGTTGGTTCAGCGATACTAGTTACATTGTTCCTGATCAGTTGGAATACAGAATTGATGCCTGAGAGCAATGAGCCGCTGATTTTCGATGAGAACGGAAAATTTGTCGCGGCTCCGCCTGCTCCTCCTTCGCTCACCTTTCCGCTCGGGACTGATTTGGGAGCACGAAGCATGGTTAACCTTGTTCTCGTTGGAGTTAAGTATACTCTCGGTGCTATATTGGCTATCACAATTGGCCGGCTATTGCTTGGAACAATACTGGCACTTGTGACAACCCTATTCTACCCGAGCTTTAAACGGTATTTCACTGCATTCTTTTGGCCATTCAGGTATATCCCTCAATTGCTTGTTGGGATTATCTTGATGCTTCCAGTAGCAGCATCACCAATCGGCTACTCAGCAAAGGTCATTTTGGAATATCAATTGATTATCATGCTGCTGATCGGCCTTCCAAGCGTTTTTTATTACATGCTAGATATGATTGATGAAATTGAAAAGCAGCCTTATGTGCTAAGTTCAACATTAATGGGTGGAAGCAAGTTTCACACCTTGAAAAAGCATGTATGGCCCAATGCCAAATCTCATCTGCTGTTATTGACCACTCAGCAAATTTTATCAGTATTACAGCTGCTGACGTTTTTAGGAATTTTCTCATTGTATTTAGGGGGTCCGCACCCCACAGCTTTGACTGATTCACCTCGACTGATTTACAGAACGATCACCAACGAACTTGCAGGAATGGCCGGCCAAAATTTCTGGCTGATCAGAAGAGCACCATGGATGGCCTACAGTCCAATCCTGATCATTGCCTTTATCGCCATTATCGTGAATTGGATGAAAAAAGGGGTCGAGGACCATATAGCGGGTGTGATACCAGTAAAACATCGGCCCAATACGTCTGCCGAGCAGGTATTAAATGCAGATGCAAACCTCTCCAGGAATTTTACAATAGTAGGCGTGCCAGAGCAGCCTCTGGCGAAACATGATAAGAAGAAATATGTTAGTGACGTTATCCGTGAAAAACTCAGGGGTACTCGTGGGTACTTGCTCCGCTACAAGGTTTACCGATTAATTGATGTGCTTGCCATCAGGACTGCAGAACATATTTCAGATTACCCTAAGCACGCATTTACCGCATTATTGACGGTATCCTTCGTCCTTTTGGCGGGTGTATTTTCGTATGCAGAGTTTTTCCCAGAGGAAAATACGAAGAAAGAGGGAAAAAGTGTTGAAGCATCAACTGAACCAAAAGAAACTAAAGATTTATTTAGTTACAGCTTTACCAACAGGGAGCATAATCCTGTAAAATATAAGGCCGACTTGACCTATATGGATGCTGATGCGACATTGCAGGGAACACTGCATGTCGAAACCACTAATACCACCGGTGCCGAACAGGATAAAATCTATTTCCACCTGTATCCTAACCAGTTTAAGGAACCGATAGATGGGCCCGAATGGGAATTCGTCAGAGGCCCTTCACCGACACCAGGCTGGATTGAAATCCAAGACATCAAAGTGAATGAACAGAAAGCTGATTTTAAAGTCGAAGGAACTATTCTGGAAGTTACTATGAATCAGTGGAAAGACATGGCACATTCCGAAATCGACATTCAATTCAACTTCCAGCTCCCTTCGAATTACAGCAATGCAAGCTATGATTATGCCGCAGTATGGCTTGGCAATTTCCTGCCAATACAGGCTGTATATGATAAAAACGGCTGGAACCTGGATCCGTATTCACCTTTTGGATATCCATTTTATAGCGAAACAGCTAGCTATGATGTAACCATTAACGCTCCTGCTAAATACGAGATCCTTTCTAATGCAGAAGAAGCTAATGCGACAACAGAAATACAAGGTGAAAACAAGAAATATAGCGCCAAGGTAGAGGGTGTCCGCGATTTTTCTATCGTCTTATTGGATACTCAATATTATCAAACTGAAAGATTCATGACCCAGAATGAAACACTCGTGAATGTTTGGTACCGCCCAACCACTGACAAACAAGAAACAGCAAACAGAAATGCCATGGGCGCTGGTCAATCAATCGATTACTTTGAAGAGTTTTTTGATTCCACATTACCATATAAAGAACTGGATATTATCCGTACAGTAGAAGGCAACTCCCAAATGGCTTACCAGGGAATGATCTTCTCAGCTGGGTATAATTTTTCAGATAACAGCTTTACTTCTCTCAGCATGACTGAGGGAGTGGTCCGCCAATGGCTGTCAGGATTGGTCGGAAGCCAAGGATATAAAGAACCATGGGTAAATGAAAGTCTCGTAAGCTATTCCTTGAAAACCTATATGGGTGAAAAAGGCTACATGGCCAGAACCTCTGCCGAAGATCAAATAAAACAACAGGAAGAGATCGCGAGAATCCAAAAAGAAGGCCAGTATTTAAGCAGCCCATTAAGCGATTATAAAAATATCAATGACTACGCCATCATGATGGGTATACAAGGTTACAATATGTACGCTGAACTGGACTATTTAGTGAAGGCTGGAAAAGTAAATAAAGCTTTGAAAACATATGTCAACGAGTATACAAATAAAAATGCCTCTGGACACGATCTAATCACAATCCTTGAAAAGGCAGGACACCCGCAGGCAAAAGGATATTTTGATAGTTGGCTGAAACCTGAGGTAACAGAATAGTTTTTGTGTTCGCCTGAGCTCTTGATGTTGAGCTCAGGTGTTTTTTAATTGGGGCTTGTCCATCACCTTGGATAATAATTCGCCTGGGCTTCCTCGTTTTGTTCGAACCTGCATCTACTTCAGACAAAATAGCGCCTGAGCTTTGTCCGAACTCGCATCTACTTCAGACAAAATAGCGCTCGGGCTTCCTCGTTTTGGCCGAACCTGCATCTACTTCAGATAAAATAGCGCCCAGGCTTCCTCGTTTTGGCCGAACCTGCATCTACTTCAGACAAAATAGCGCTCGTGCCTCCTCGTTTTGAACGAACTCGCATCTAATTCAGACAAAATAGCGCCCAGGCTTCCTCGTTTTGGCCGAACTCGCATCTACTTCAGACAAAATCTCACCTGGGCTTCCTCGTTTTGGCCGAACCTGCATCTACTTCAGACAAAATAGCGCCCAGGCTTCCTCGTTTTGGCCGAACCTGCATCTACTTTAGACAAAATCTCACCTGGGCTTCCTCGTTTTGGCCGAACCTGCATCTACTTCAGACAAAATCTCGCCCAGGCTTCCTCGTAGTGGCCGAACCTGCACCTAATTCAGACAAAATAGCACTTGAGCTTCCTCTTTTTGTCCAAACCTGTACTTACTTTAGACAAAATTGCGCTCGAGTTTCCTCGTTTTGTCCGAACCTGCACCTACTTCAGACAAAATCACGTTCGTGCTTCCCTGTTTTGTCCGAACCTGCATCTACTTCAGACAAAATCACGTCGGTGCTTCCCTGTTTTGTCCGAACCTGCACCTACTTCAGACAAAATAGCGCTCGGGCCTCCTCGTTTTGGCCGAACCAGCACCCGATTAAGCAAGTAGCACTTCTCACTATGATCCTGCATTCAACGAAACACCATCATTCGTAATATGTATCCGAGGTGTTTCCGGCTGCTTTATAGTACTTCTTCAGTACTCGGGTTATTCTTCTTTTATTTATATCAATGTTGCACCATTCATAGATGCTTTGTGCTGTTATCTTTCTTTCCGGAAACAGAAGCTTGAATTCTTCTATTTGCTGTATAATTGCATTTTCCGCACGTTCAGAATTTCCACACTTTCCGCAGACTAAATGCTGTTTTTTAATAGAAGTGTTAAAGGAACCACAAGCCCTGCAGTGCATTCCCTTTTCCAATTGTTCATAATTATATTCAGGTAGAGTGGTAAACGGGTTTTTATCATGATGTAATGTTAGCAATTTTTGGGCGAGTATTTTATGATTCTCGTCCAACTTGGAAAGTGTATCGTTAAGTTCTTTTAAAAAGCGATTAATTTGGGTTGGAAAAATGATTGGCAGGTCCATTGAGGCTTGGTAAAGGGTGAATGCAGGGTTGTTGAAAACAACAGAAGCCTGGACGAGGTAATTTAGTTTGAGGTTTTGAAGCAGTTGGCGAAAGAGTGTCTCGCTACGCTTTAATTGTATGATTGGATTTTTGTATTCTTTGCCACTGGTTACTGAGTAGAATCTGTCTGATTCCAGATAAAAATCACCTTCATGATATTTCACATCCAATAGATGGATCAATCCCCCAGAGATTATTACCTTATCAATTTGAAAATAAGAATTATTCACTTGTAGCAGGAGATCATCTATTATATACCTTTCCTCAGAGAGTTTTTCTGTCAGCACATCGAATTCTGTCTCCCCTCTATACCCCTTTTCTAAATTGGAAAGTTGAAATTTATCCTTTGCAGATAACTCCTTTCTCATATTTAGATAGCGCATTACTACTAACTCCCTCGACTCACTTCTTTTTTTAAGTAACATACTCCACTTCCTTTCTTTAAGTTCATTCTAATTCAAACCTCATTTAATTTTTGTGAATTTTTTGTTAACTTTTTGGATTGATTCACTAAAGCTTTTAAGCCAAAAAATGGCGTGGATTATTCCCACGCCATTTGCTATGTCTTTAATCGGTACTTACCTCAGACGGGTTTCCCTCTTATTCTTCCTGCTTTATCACAGCTTCAATCCTATTTTCAGGCTTGTTTTCGCGAATTTCATCTGTCAAAGCGTCGATGCTGTGTCTGACATTCGCTTTTCCTGAGAAGTTTTCAATCAATTCTTTGACGTCGATTCCGGATGATGCTTTAAGGGATTCTTGAAGTGTCGACATCAGGTTTGTGGCATAGCCTGTTACCTTGTTCGCTCCACCATTGGAATCACTGCCTCCAGTATCGACAACGGTGATCTTGTCAATGTTGCCAAGTGGTGCTGCAACTTGCTTCGCGTATTCAGGAAGCATTTTCAGGATCATGTCGAGAATCGCAGCCTGGCCGAATTGTTCGAATGCTTCGGCGATCTTTTCTTTCGCTTCTGCTTCTGCAAGACCTTTCAGGCGGATGATCTCAGCTTCGGATTCACCCTTCGCTCTTTCTGCTTCCGCTTTTGCAAGACCATCCATACGGACTTTTTCTGCTTCTGCTTTAGCCATTGCTTCAATACGGTATTTATTCGCATCTGCCTCGGCGATTTGCTTCGCTTTTTCCGCAGCTGCTGATTGTTCAACAGAATAACGGTCGGCATCGGCTTTCTTCTTGACCTCAGAATCATATTGGCGTTCGCGGCGGAGGATTTCTTTTTCCTCGAGCTCGATTTGCTTTTGGCGCTCGATGATCTTGACCTGCATTTCCTGCTCTGTTACCTCCTGCTGAGCACGGGCATTTTCCAGGTCATATGCTTGGTCGGCACGTGCCTTGGCAATGTCTTGCTCACGGCGGAATTCAGCCATTTTCAACCCGTTGATTTTTTCAGCTTCGGCAATTTCAGTCGCACGTTCAAATTCTGCTTTTTTCGCTTCTTTATCTGCTTCCGCCTTCTTGATGCGTGTTTCTTTTTCCGCATCCGCAGTCGCGATATCCGCATCACGCTTTACCTGGGCAATACGAGGTTTACCAAGGGAATCAAGGTACCCGTTTTTATCACGGACATCCTTGATTGTGAATGACACAATGACCAGACCCATTTTTGCAAGGTCCTGTGAAGCAACTCGCTGGACTTCCTGTGAGAACTTATCACGGTTCTTATAGATTTCTTCTACGGTCATCGACCCTAGAATGGAACGTAAATGCCCTTCCAATACTTCCTTCGCTTCATTCTCGCGGTCTTCTTTTGACTTTCCAAGGAATTGTTCTGCAGCGGTGGCAATTTCACTAATGGATCCGCCGATTTTAATGATCGCCGTTCCATCTGCCATGACTGGCACACCCTGTTCTGTGTATACCTCAGGAGTAGTCACTTCAAGCTTGCTTGAGAGCAGGCTGAGCGGGCGGGACTGCTGGAAAACCGGGAAGATGAACGTACCGCCTCCACGAATTATTTTTATTCTGTTGTTCGATTCATCTGTATGAACATTTCGGCTTCCCAAGAAGCTTCCCGTAACAATCAAGGCCTCGTCAGGCCCCGCCGTCTTATACTTGGTGATGAAGACGGCTACCATTGCGATAACTAGGAAGACAACAAAACCAATAACAATAAACATAAGATCCATACCTTTTCCCCCTAAATATAAGTCTATAATTCTTCGTACAACTTGACTTGCAGGACTCCGTTTTCAATATCAATGATCAGTACTTTTTTTCCATAGGGTATTTCTGTTTTTGTAAAACTGACTGCCGGCTTGGAGATGCGGCCGCTGATATTCTCAATCATGACTTCACCATAGCCGTCGACCGGAATACCTGTGATCACGGTTCCAACCCTCCCCCTTAAGTCACTCTCTTTATACACGAGAGACTCCTCGGCATTTGATAGTGGAATCAGCACAAATACATTCAGCAAAGTTACTAGAATAAGAGCAATAATGGCTGAAGCAGCAGCAATCATAACACTGTGCAGCTTTGTAAAAACCTCACCTAAATAACCGCCTGCTGAAAAAATCGCAACAAAGGAAAAAATTAATGTTGGATTCACAAAAGGAATAGCTTCTGTCAGTCCCTCAAGGGCATCACCAAAGAATAAATAAATGATCGTAACACCACCTGAAATGACCAACCCGTAAAAATAAATCGTTTCTAATGGCATGCCAAATAGCTCCATTTTACTCACCCCTTGCTAAAATCGAACAAGCACCCTCCCTTATTCCATTTATTTCTTGATATGTAATACGATTGTCACAAAAATTAGTTTCAATATTTTTAAAAATTTGTAGAAAATTAGCTGTATATGGATATATCGCAAAAAATCCGTGAATGCTTCACGGATTCTGCTGGTTACTCTATTTGGCTAAATGTTCTTTTTGCAAGCTATGAATCTTCTTGATCATCCTAATCTGGCCGCGGTGGTTAATTTCATCTTCAAACACGTGGAACCATTTAAAGTAATTGTTTCCTGGCTCGCCCCACCACCAATCCGTCTGCTCAAACAGCCAATCGTCAGAAAGTATCCCGAACTTGCGATACGTATCTTCCCGTTCAGCCTCGAGATCAGCCAAATAATGTTCCAGAGGAAATCCGTTGAATGCGGCCTTTCCTTTTTCACCAAGATCAAGGCCAGCTGCAAGGGCTTCTTCCTCTTCTGCAGTTGGATCTCTTTTCTCAAAAGTAACAATCTGGTAAATTCTTTCTACTGCAGCCATGTGGGCAAGCAGCATGCCAATAGAATTTGCTCCATCATGAATCAGGAAATCCAGTTCCTCTATTGTGAGTCCTTCTACTGCCTCCAGGGTGGTGGAACGGACGTAATTCATCATTGACACAAGGTGACTGAAAGTGGGGCCGAAACCCTCTTTCTCATCAATTAAAAACAGTTGAGACCTGTCTAATACCATAATTCCCCTCATTTCTGAAGTTTCATGAACTAATATTATTCGGCATCTTCCACAATTATCCTTTAATAAATTCTTTATTTTTGGGACAGGCTCCTTTTCATTGAACACAAACATGGCAGTTCGCCCACTACTCAATAAATGGGGATTCAAAAAAGCCCAGCTGAATTAGCTGGACTTTTTTGAATTAGCTTTCCAAATCAGTTGACTCTTGATCTTCATGGACTTGCGGAGCAATCAATTCATTGTAGAAGGTTGCATTTGCTGTACTGATGTAGGGAGTCAGCCAGAGGAAGCCAATTCCAAGTGTAAATATAGCAATGAATGCCCAGCCGATAAAACTGAGATTCATCAGGAAATATTTCCACTTATAGCCTTTCATCCTGATTTTACTTTCGGTAATCGCTTCAAGAGCGGAGAGCTGCGGGTTATCCCTAAGCAGGAAGAATACTTGAGAATAGGATAGCCCTTTGATAATGCCCGGGATGATTAATAATAATGACCATAGAATTGTAAAGATTCCAACGAGGATGGAGGTCCCGATTAGCTTAAGTGAAAGCTCCCATTCTTTATAAACCGCAAATACTTCAGAAATTTTCGGGTCATTCCACCGGGCAATGCTCAAAAAGAACCAATAGCTTGCAACCGTCAGCGGGATGAATAAAAAAGAAATCAATAGATTGACCATATCTGCAATTACTGGAGTTTCAGTTTGATTAATCCATTGAGAAAATCCACCACTTAACAAAATCTCTAAAATCGTGGGGACAATCGTCGTAACCAGAAAGACTATAAAAGTAAGTGCGACACCGAGACCCCACTTTCCTTTTAAAGTGGCAAGGGATTTCTTTTTGATTTGTGAAATCGATAAATTCATTTACTTTTCTCCTTTGATTAAATTGTATCGTCATAAAAATGAAGATACCTCATGTATATTTTGAAATGATTAAATCTTTCATAGAATATTTACTCAGACTGCAATCTCATTAAAATCATCAATCCAACTAACAAGCCCATCTGCCTCTAGCGGTTTAGAGTAGTAATAACCCTGGATAATTGGATTCTCGGAATTTGAGGATAGGAATTTCATTTGTTCTTCGTTTTCCACTCCCTCAATCACCACTTTCAGTTTCAATGAATGTCCCAGGCTAATAATGGCTTTCATGATTGCAGAATCCTTTTCTGATTGAGGTACATCATCCACAAAGGATTTGTCGATTTTCATGGTCGAAATCGGCAGTCGTTTTAAATAAGATAATGAAGATACACCTGTCCCAAAATCATCCAGGGCTACCGTAAAACCAAATTCCTTGAAGGCACCCACCGCTCTTATTGCATCTTCGATCTGGTCAATTACACTCGTCTCGGTAATTTCAAGCTCGAGAAAATGACTGTCGATGCCATATTTTGATACGCACTGCTTCAATGTTTCCATTAAATGGGGAGAGGTAAAATAAGATCCCGGTATATTGATTGCTACTTTGAAAATGGGCAGTTCAAGTGAGTTCCAGACGCTAATCTGCTTGCACACATGATCTATGAGCCAATCTGTAACTTCATGCATTTTCCCGTTTTCTTCAAGAATCGGTATAAAGATACCGGGTGAAATCACACCATGTACTGAATGCTTCCAACGAAGCAGAGCTTCAACCCCGAACACCACCCGAGTCTTGGAACATATTTTAGGCTGATATAAAACAAAAAGTTCATCCTCCCGCATCGCCCTGTCTATGTCCTGGATCAGATTCCGTTCGAAGGCGAAGGTATGGATATTTGGGTCATATTCAATCACTGCATGATTAAATGCAGTGTGAGAGTGCTGTAGTACTGCCATCGCATTGGCAAAGAGTTCAGAACGGTCATTTCCTTCAGAAGAAGCCACTGAACAGACCATATCAATAGCTAATTTTTTTTCATTAATAACTAACGGTTTTTTCAAAAATGCCATGATTCTTTCCATGGAAAGAATCAGTTTTTCACTGTCACGTTCATTCTCTAATACCAGGGCAAAACGATTGCCTTCTATTCTGTACAACATACAATACGCCGGCTTAAGCTTGACAAGAGTTTCGCTGACAGCCCTAATCACTTCATCGCCAACTTCATACCCATATCTCCTATTCCATTTTTCGAGTCCATGTAGGTGGATGATGGCTATATTTGCAGGCGAAGAGACATTGAGCATTTTTTCGAACTGCCGTCTATTCGGCATCCCTGTCAAGGCATCGAAATGATTTAAACGGAAATCTACATACCGATCAAGCAGGCTAGATAGACCTGATAGTCCCAAAATCACTCCTATTCCTAATGTCACAGAAACAATGAGCATCTTTACATTCATATGATGTGCATGCGCTGTGGAAGGAAGTGTATTTCCCTCTGTGTAAAAAACAACCGCCTCCATGCCAGTATAATGCATGCTGGCGACAGCTATCCCCATTAATAAGGAGGTGATCGCTTTGAGAAAAAAGTTACCCATGAATTTTTGCAGGCTGGTAAAGATGTATAGCGCAACATATGAAACAAGAATGGAAATCATGATTGATAGGATGAAAAGGACCGGCTGATAGGCATAATCAATTTCCATTTCCATCGCTGACATCCCGATATAATGCATCGAAGCAATACCGATTCCCATAATGAAACCGGCCAGTATTTTAGGCCAGCGAGTTAAATTGGTCCGATTTGAAATATAAAACGCCAGGTACGAGGCCATTACCGCCGGAAAAATAGATAATATAGTCGCTGAAAGATTATATTCCATAGACACCGGAAGCCTAAAAGCACTCATTCCGATGAAATGCATCGCCCAAATTCCCATTCCCATTGCAATGGATGCCAGGACCAGCCAAAAATTCCTGCTGAAGAAACCATTCTTCCTGATCCTCTCATTCAATGAAAGCGCAGTATAAGAAGCGAGAAATGCGATGACTATCGAAAGCAATACAATCGACAGAGAATATTCTCCTTGTAAAATAACAATATCTTCAGGTTTATGAGTGATAAACATGCTTGGCAAACATCCCTTAGCTGTATTTTCATGCTGGTTACATGGTAATTATATCGGCTTAAGGTAAACTTATTTAAGTGATTTTGTATGAAGCCCTTTTAAAAATTCGCCTTGCTCAGGATGCAGCCACAAAGCGGCAGATTGTTTTGCGATTTGTTCTTGTGAACTTTGTTCATCATTTGTACCTTTACGGCTCATTGGTGTCAAAATAAAAACAGACTGTAGACATTCCCGGTTCCCACCTGAGTCTGTCTACAGTCTGTATTAAGGGTTGGCCTATACTAGGTCATTTTTTATTTTTTTCTGGCTCTTTACTAGCTGCTTTCTCTAACCTCCGGAATCGTCTTAAATCTGCAGGCCTGATCGGCAGTGGTTCTTTTTTCAGCAGTTTAAGAATCGCGAACATCAGCAGCAGAAGCAAGACAGTAAATGGAAGTGCAGCAATCAATGAAGCAGTCTGCAATGCTTCGAGCCCGCCAGCGTATAGCAGCACGGCTGATATAGCTGCCATTAAAGATCCCCAGACGATTTTTGCGAATCTAGGAGGATTCAAACTCCCTGATGTCGTCATACTTGCAAGGATGTAGGTAGCTGAATCCGCTGATGTGACCAGGAAGGTGAAAATCAAAATGATCGATAATATCGATAAAACTGACGTCATTGGCAGAACTTCGAAAGTCTTGAATAAAGCAGATGTTAAATCTTCGTTTACTGCTGCCGCAATCCCTGTATCATAATTCAGGTCATTCCATAAAGCTGTTCCACCGAAAGCCGCAATCCACAGGCAGGCAATCACAGGCGGAATCACCATGACTCCAAAGATATACTCCCTTATTGTCCTTCCCTTGGAAACACGGGCAACGAAGGCTCCTACAAATGGAGACCAGGCAATCGCCCAGGCCCAATAAAAGATCGTCCAATCCCTTGTCCAGGTTCCTTCCTGGTAGGGCTGCAGCCTCAGGCTATATTGGATGAAATTCGCGAAATAGTCACCAATTGCCAGTGTAAAGCTTTCCATGATAAAAACGGTAGGACCAGCTATCAAAACGAATAACAAAAGCACAATCGCTATCCCGAGATTCAAATTACTGAGCATTGCAATTCCTTTATCTAGACCGGTTGATGACGAAATCATGTAGGCAATGAAAATGACCAAAATAATGATCATTTGTATGCCGATAGAGTTTCCAGTGCCGAACACAGCGTTAAGGCCGCCATTCATTTGCAGGACACCTAGGCCGACAGAAGTTGCGATCCCCATTACAGTTGCGACGACAGCAAGTGTATCTATTGTATTTTTCACAGCCGGTTTTGTGCCGGTAATCGGCTCAAGAGCTGTAGACACCAATCCATTTCTTTGCTTTCGGAATTGTAGAAATCCGATTACCAGCCCCACAATGGCAAAAACCGACCATTGGCTGACTCCCCAATGAAAGAATGAATAGCCCATTGCGACTCTGGCTGCATTCCTTGATTCTCCTTCAATATTGGCAAATGGGGTGTTGAAAAAGTGGCTCATTGGTTCAGCAATTCCCCAGAAAACGAGTCCGGCTCCAAAACCGGCTGAGAAAAGCATGCCAATCCAAGTAAAGAAAGAAAACTCGGGGCGCTCTCCTTCACCGCCAAGCCTGATGGAGCCATATTTACTTACAGCCAGTCCTATTAAGAACAACACAATGATAAATACAGCAAGCAAGTAGAACCAGCCAAAATTGACAGTTGTAAAACCAAAAAGCTCTCCAGCGATGGCGCCAAACTTCTTTGGCACAATCGCCCCAACTACGACGAACAGCAGAATCACCGCAGCTGACACAGAAAAAACAAAGTTTGATAATATATTTTTGAGCATGTCAGCCTCCATGAATATGTAATTTTCAGTTTGTATAACTTCGTACAAAGCAACCGTAAATAGCGTGATGCCATGTAATTATTCTGCAATCAATTTCCCTTTATTATCCACTGCGAAACTTTATTTTTCACATACCTTTTATGCCATTCGAGTTTAACCTGATAAAGAAGCGGGATTGATCATTCTACTTAACCAAAGAGAAAATGAACGCTTAGAGAAACTAAGCGTCCATCCTTTAAAATGTTTTGCTTAAAAACTCGCGTGTACGTTCTTCGACTGGGTTTTCAAATATTTCTTCAGGATGACCTACTTCTACGATCCGTCCTCCATGCATATAGACAACCCAATCCGCCACCTCACGAGCGAAGCCCATTTCATGTGTGACAACTACCATTGTCATCCCTTCTTCTGCCAGTTCCTTCATGGTTGCCAAAACTTCTCCTACCAGCTCAGGATCCAGTGCTGATGTCGGTTCATCAAACAGCATGATATCAGGTTTCATCGCCAGCGCCCTAGCAATCGCTACACGCTGTTTCTGTCCGCCGGAAAGCTTGGATGGATAGACTTTTTCTTTATCCGCCAGGCCAACCTTCCCCAGCAGTTCCCTTGCTTCCTTAATGGCCTGGGATTTGCTGATCCCTTTTACATGAATAGGTGCCTCGATAATATTTTCAATCACATTTTTATGTGGGAACAGGTTAAAGTGCTGAAAAACCATGCCTATTTTCTGGCGCACTTCATTCAAATCATGAGAACCTGCATTTATTTCTTCCCCTTCAATGATGATCTGTCCATCATCCTTGATTTCCAGGAAGTTCAAGCAGCGAAGCAGGGTGCTTTTACCAGAGCCACTGGCTCCAATCAAACAGACCACGTCGCTTTCTTTTACTGTTATATCGACGTCCTTCAATACATGAAGGTCACCAAAAGATTTATTCAGTTTCTTAACATTGATCATATCTCTTCCGTCCAAAACAATTCCTCCTTAATCACTTACCGAAAGTTTCTTCTCAAGCAGTCCAACCAAAGCAGATATCAAGTAAACAAGGAATAAATAGTACACAGCAACAATGAGCAAGTACGTCATATTATCGAAATCGTTCGCACCTTTTGTTGTCGCTACGTTAAATAACTCGTACATTCCGATAAAAGCTGCTAATGATGAATCCTTGA